>DATCLG010000141.1:0-2177 GCA_036564015.1 Longimicrobiales bacterium | reverse complement strand
CGGCTCGATTCGACGAGCCTCACGCTGGGGCCGGGCGAGAGCTCCCCGGTCCGGGTTTCGGTCGAGACCGATCCTCGGCTCCACAATACGGTCCGCAACGCCCTGACATTGCGGGCGCGCGTGGCCGAGCCGCGGGTGGTGGCGGGGCGCGACGATTTGCCCGCGGGTGAGCCGGTGGCGCCGGCCGTTGCGACCAGCGTGGTCGAGGTCATCGCGACCGGGGTCTCGGCCAACGGCCGGGCCGGGACGTTCCCGATGCAGCTGGCGGTGCGCGGGAGCCAGCCGTGGGGCGGGGTCCCGGCGCTAGAGCTCTCGGCCCGCGGTCCTCTGACGCCCGCGGGCGACCTCGTGCTGGACCTGCTGCTGCGAGGGCCCAGGCCGGAGGGCGCCACACTTTTCGGGGAGCTCGACGAATACCGCGCGGAGCTGAAGGGCCACAACTTCGCGTTGGGCCTGGGCGACCGCGTCTACAGCGTGGGCCAGCTCATCCAGCCGTACTGGTACGGCTTCGGCGCGGGCGGCACCGTGGCGCTGGGCGCTTTCGATCTCGGCGGGTTTGCCGCGTCCAAGCGCAGGCTGAGCGACCGGCCCACCCGGCGGAGCGGGTACGCCGGCCTCCGGCTGGGCGCCTCGCGCCTGCGGTTTCTCTACGACGAGCAGACGGGCGTGAACGGGGGGCGGACGTTGGGCGGCCAGGGTGTGTTCGTCCCGCTTCCGAGAGTCTCCGTTGCCGTCGAGTACGGCGCCGGCCTCCGCGACGCCGCGGCGGGGGAGCGGCCGGACGCGTACGCGGCGGAGGTGTACGCCTCGGTGTGGCGGGCCGCGCTGCGGGCACAGCGGCTCCGCATCGACCCTGATTACCCTGGCGATTACCGGGGCGTGTCACTGGACCACGCGAGCCTGGGGATCGAACCTCTGCGCGGGCTCCACGCGACCGCGTGGCTGAGCCGATCCGAGCGCATGGTCGGCGCCAACGAGTTCGGCACGCAGGTGCTGGCGCTGGATATGGGCTACCGCGGCCTCGCGACGTTCACGCTCCGGTCGGAGGAGCGCCGGGGTGGCTCCCCCTTGCCCTACGAGCGACGCTCGCGGTCGGCGCGACTCCGCCTGGGCGCCGAGGTGTGGGGGGTCCGCTTGAATCCGGACGTGGAGCTCGGGTCGACCGAGGACCTGAGGACGGGGGCCACTTCGCCGCTCCGGCGTTACCAGTTACGGGTCACCCGGGGAAGCGAGGCGCTGTGGCTCTCCGGTTGGGTGGACCGGCTCGATGGCCAGACGGCGTACCTTGCCGTGCCACAGGCCTGGGTTTCCGTCGGGGCGCAGACGCGGCTGCGATTCGGCCAGGCGACCTGGCTGCGGGCGTCGGTCCTGACGCGGCGATTCGACGACGCCCGTCTGAAAGGCACAACGGTCGCCGAGCTGGCGATCGAGCACCGGCTGCCGTTCGGCCACAGCATCGCGAGCCGGGCGCGCAGCGTCGGGGGCGGCCTGGGGTGGGGGAATGACCGGGTCGACGCGATCTTCGAGTACATCGCTCCCTTCGCGGTCCCGCTCCCGGGCGGCGCGCGCGGGGAGGTGATCGGGCGAGTCTACGACGCGCAGACCGGAGCGGGCATCGGCGGCGTGCCGGTTCGCGTCAACGGCCGCACCGCCCTCAGCGACGCGCGAGGAGAAGTCCGGTTCCGTGGCCTCGCGCCCGGGAAGTACCACGTCACCCTGGACCGCATCGCCGCCGGGGTCGACCGCGTTCCGCTCGTCGCGTTGCCGCTGCAGCTCGAGGTGTCGGATGGCGACCCGGCGCGGTTCGAGATCGGCCTGGTCCGGGGCGGGCGTGTGTCCGGCGTGGTGCGGCGCTATGCCTACGGCGAGGTCGTGCGGCTGGGTGAGGAGCCGGAGCTGGTCGAAGCGGGTGGCCTCGCGAACGTCGTGGTGCAGGCGTCCAGCGGCACGGAGGTACAGCGGCGCCTGACGGACGAGAACGGCCGCTTCGACTTCGGCCTCCTCCCTCCTGGTCCCTGGAAGATCGAGATCCAGGCTGCCGACCTGCCGCGGTACAGCCGGGTGGAGGGGACACCGGAATTCATCGAGCTGGCGGCGGGCGACACGCAGACCGTCGCGTTCCGCGTCGTGCCCGTGCGCCGGGAAGTCCGGATCGTCAGCCGCGGCGAGATCACCGT
>DATCLG010000140.1:0-3158 GCA_036564015.1 Longimicrobiales bacterium | reverse complement strand
ACCTCCGCGCCGCGGGACTCGGGCTCAGCATCTGCTGCGAGCTGCTCGGAGCAATGGGATCCGAGCTCCGCGTCCAGACCCAGCCGGGCCGGGGAAGCCGGTTCTCCTTCGAGCTGGAGCTGCCGCCCATCGGCTAGGAGGAGGGCACCGCCTCCCGGAACACGAATCCGGCGGCCGCGAGCCCGGCCGCCGGATCCACGCACACACCGTCGAGGGGCTGCCGGGCCGCACCCGGGAGCGGAGCGGCCCCCGCCGCCTCAATCCCGGCGCTGCGCCAGGCTCACCCCCGCGATGATGATTCCCGCCCCGATCGCCTGACCGCCCGTCGGCACCTCACCCAGCCAGAGCCACGCCACCACCAGAGCCAGGACCGGCACGAGGTTGTTGTAGATCGCCGCCCGCGCGCTGCCGATCGCCTGCACGGCGCGAGACCAGAGGAGGTACGCCACCGAGATCGCCAGCGCCCCGGAGTAGACGATCCCGATCCACGCCTGCACCGAGGTTCCCACCCATTCGTGCACGAGCACCTCCCGCAGGCCGAGGAGGAACAGCCCGATCGCACCCACCCACAGCGTCCACGCGGTCACCGCGACCGGCCCGTAGCGGGCGATCAGGTCGCGAGAGCCGACCGTGTAGACCGACCACGCCGCCGACGCCCCCACCATCAGCAGCGCACCCGCAAGCGACTCCTCGCCCTGGGCGATCCCCTCCCCCAACCCCTCCACCACCAGGGCCATCCCCAGCACCGTCGCGATCGCTCCCGCCCACACCTTCACCCCCGGGCGCTCCTGCCCGCGCGCAGCCGAGAGCAGCGCCGTCAGGATCGGCGTGCCGGCCAGCAGGAGGCTGCTCACCCCCGCCCGCAGCCCGTTCACCCCGTAGATGAAGCAGAGCTGGTAGGCAACGTTCCCCAGGATCCCCAGGCCCACGATCCGCGCCCGGTCCGCACGCCGCGGCAACGGGATCGGACCCCGGACCCGCATCACCGCGTAGAACAGCAACGAAGCCAGCAGAAAACGGAACGTGTTGAACGCCAGCGGAGGAACCTCCGCCAGCGCCGCCTTCACCACAGAAAAATTCGCCCCCCAGATCCCGACCATGACCAGCGGCTCGAGCATCACCCGCAGCGACGCTGGCCCGGAGGATCCGGCGGCCATGCCTTCCATCGGATAGTCGTAGCGTTTCATCGCGGCTCAGAAGATCCAGGGCCGGCCTCGCGGTCGCAAGGGGGGCGTCAACCCCGGAGCGGGGTCACGCCCCCTCGACGCCTGCGCCCGTTGCGGCCGACGCGCCACCGCCGTTACCTTCGGCACCCGACCGGCAAGCCTGGGACGCGAGGCCCGGCCGCCTGGCCGCCCCACGGAGGACGACCGGACGGCCCCGCTCCGCAGCGCCGGTAACGATCGACAATCGCAACGCCCCGTCGCCGACCGGTGGACTCGACACGAGGATGGAACCCATGGCACTGAACCTCTTCGAAGGCAAACACGTTCTGGTCTTCGGCGTCGCCAACGAACGGAGCATCGCCTGGGGAATCAGCCAGGCAATGCACGAGCAGGGCGCGAAGCTCGGCTTCACCTACCTCGGCGAAGCCCTCGAACGCCGCGTCCGACCCCTCGCCGAAAGCGTCGGCTCGGACCTGGTCGTCCCCTGCGATGTGACCCGTGACGACCAGATCAAGGAGGTCTTCCGCCAGGTCCAGGAGAAGTGGGGCAGACTGGACGTCCTCATCCACTCCGTCGCGTTCGCCAACCGCGAGGACCTCGAAGGGCGGTTCGTCGACACCAGCCGCCAGGGCTTCCTCACCGCCCTCGAGATCAGCGCCTACTCGCTCGTGGCGCTGACCCGCGAGGCCGCACCCCTGCTCGCCGAGGCCGGCGGAAACGTCCTGACCCTCACCTACTACGGCTCCCAGAAGGTCGTCCCCAACTACAACGTGATGGGCGTCGCCAAGGCCGCGCTCGAGGCCGCCGTCCGGTACCTCGCCGCCGACCTCGGGCCCCAGGGCGTCCGCGTCAACGCCATCAGCGCCGGGCCGATCAAGACCCTTGCCGCTTCCGGGATCCGCGGGTTCAGGGAGATCCTCGGGCTCGTGGAGCAGAAGGCTCCGCTGCGCCGCAACGTCACCCAGGCCGACGTGGCCAACGCCGCGCTCTTCCTCTGCAGCAGCCTCGGCTCGGGGGTGACCGGCGAGGTCCTGTACGTGGACTCCGGGTACAACATTCTCGGCATGTGAGCGGACCCGGCGCCGACACCTGATTCATAAACTGAAGCGGCGCTTAGGGTTGCACGGGTGTCCCCGACGGACCTGGTGCCCGTTCTCCATTGTTGGCCCACGCGTGATGGGTGGGGCGTCGTTTGCGGTGTCTCGCGGCGCGCGAAGGGGAAGGGAAGGGCGGAACGCCGGGGAGGGGTGGTGGGAGAGGGGACGCACCCGGCCGGGCCAGACCGGTGGCGCGGAGCGGGAGCCGAGCTGGCCGCGATCTCGAGGCTGAGGGCCCGAGGGGCGGCCGGGCGGCGGTCCTGGGCCGCACGTGCGGCTCCGGGATCTGCTCGCCATAGATCGACCCGGAGCGCCGCTGGGTGGCGTGCTGCCGTCCAGCCGCGAGGGCGGGGGGCGCGGGTCCGCGTGCTCCCGATCCGCCACACGGTCAAACGTGATCGGCCGGAACGGGGCAGGGGGGCGGGCCCGGCGGGCCTGCGGCGCCCGGCGACCCCGCGGTTTTTCCCGGCACCCGAGGTGGAGGGGCCGTGCGCGAGCCCCTATCTTGAGGCGAGCGGGGTCGCGTACGACGACGTCGGCCAGGCGCGATCGCCCCTGGCCGTGCGCGGTCACGAGATCGGCCGTCGAGCGATCATCCGGCGACGTGGCCCTCGCCGTCCCGCTTCTCGGAAGGGGGCACGGCCGGGGGCGGAGGGGGCGGTCCGACCGGCTCCCCGTGCGCCGGCTCCGCCCGGGGCTCGGGCCGGCGCCGATCGCGCTGCCGGCTCCGTTCGTACCATTCGCGGGTCAGCTGCGCCGCAATGTCCCGCGCGCCCAGGCCGAACGCGATGCCGGCCGCGAGGGATGCGGCGCCGACGACCGCGATGAAGGCGACCAGCACGATGTCCTGGGCGATCTCGAGTTGCTCGAGCGCCATGAAGAGCGCGAGCACCAG
>DATCLG010000139.1:0-50779 GCA_036564015.1 Longimicrobiales bacterium | reverse complement strand
CTGGGTGCGGATCCCGTGGTCAAGCGCAACGATGAGATCACGCTGGAGGAGATCGAGGCCCTGGACCCTGAGCGGATCGTGATTTCCCCCGGCCCGTGCACGCCGGCCGAAGCGGGGATCAGCGTCGCGTGCATCCAGCGGTTCGGCTCGAGCCGTCCCATCCTCGGCGTCTGTCTGGGCCACCAGGCGATCGGGGCGGCCTATGGCGGGCGAGTGGTGCGCGCGCGGCGGACGATGCACGGGAAGATCTCGTCGATCGCGCACACGGGGGTGGGGCTTTTCGCGGGGATTCCGTCGCCGCTCCGGGTGACCCGGTACCACTCGCTGGTCATCGAGCGGGAGACGCTGCCCCCGGAGCTCGAGGTGGTGGCGTGGACGGACGAGCCGGGTTGGGAGGACGAGATCCAGGCCGTGCGGCACCGCGTCTATCCCGTGTGGGGCGTGCAGTTCCACCCCGAGTCGATTGCCACCCAGGCTGGTCGGGAGCTTCTCGCCAATTTCCTTGCCCTGCGATGACGGCCGCGCGCGCCGGCGCCTGGGCGTTGCTCGCGGTGCTGGCGACGGGCGCCCACGCTCTTGCCCAGAGGCCAGACGAGCTACGCATCGAGCGGGCGGGCAGGGGAGAGCCCGCGCTGGACAGGGCGCTCGAGCGAATCCTCCGGTCGGGAAACTACCTGCTGATCGCGCGGGACACGGTTCTGGCCCGTGGAGACACGGTGCCAGGGTCCGTGCTGGTGCTCGGGGCGACGGTGGCAGTCGAGGGGAGGATCGCCGGCGACCTGGTCGCTGTGGCCTCCAGCGTCTACCTCCGCCCCAGCGCGTACGTCGCCGGGGACGTGGTGAGCATCGGGGGAGGCCTCTACCGGTCCGGGCTCGCGCTGATCGGGGGCGCGCGCGTGGAGGCACCCGACGCCGACTACCGGGTGGAGCGAGGGCCGGGCACGATCCGGATCGTGGCGGTGCCGCCAGGAGGGGACGGGCTGGTGCTGGACGGGGTCGGCGGGTTCCATACCCCGACGTACGACCGGGTGGATGGGGCATCGATCCAGTGGGGGGCGACGTACCACCTGCCGATCTGGCGAGGGTGGGTCGAGCCGCGGGTGCACGGGCTGGTCGGCTACCGCTCGGAGCGCGGCGCCCTGACCGGGGGCCTGGAGCTGACGCTGGAGCGTGGCCCCAACACCCTGGCCGTGGGGGCACAAGAGACGACCGCCACGAACGAGGAGTGGATCCGGGACGACGTCAACAACTCCCTCGCCTTCTTCCTCCGGGGCAAGGACTACCGCAACTACTACGAGGCGACGCGGTGGTACGTCGAGCTGGCGCGGCGGTGGCCGCCGGAACCCCGGGCCAGCGGCGACGCGCGGGGGCGCTGGCGCTGGAGGACGGCGGCTCGCGCTCAGATCGAGGACGCCAGCTCGCTGGGCCGGGGCCACCCCTGGACGCTGTTCGGGCCGGATTCCGGCAGATTCCGCCTGAACCCGCCGATCGACGACGGCCGGATCGCGAGCGTGGTCCTGGACGGGCGCGGGGAGTGGCGGGGGTCGAGCAGCGAATTCGAGGGCGGCGCCGAAGTGGAGCTGGCAGGCGCGGTTGCGGGCGGCGACTTCACTTTCGGCCGCTACCTCCTCTGGGGCGAATGGGCCATGCAGGCGCTGGCGGACCACACGCTGGAGGTCGAGTGGCGCTTCATGGGGCCGCTCCCCGGGACGGGTTCGTTGCCCCGCCAGCGCTGGAGCTTCGTGGGAGGCTCGGGCACGCTCTACACCTTCGACATCGGGCAATTCCTCGGGGACCGTCTGGTCTTCGCCAAGAGCGAGTACACCATCCCTCTGGGTTCCCGATTGAGCCTACCGATCGTCGGCCCCCCGGATCTCAAGCTGATCCACGTGGTAGGAATGGCCTGGAGCCGCGACACGGAGCGCTCGCTCGAGCAGAACGTGGCGGTGCGGCTCCAGTACTTCGGGCCCTACGCGCGGGTAGCGACCAACCCGGTGCGGCCGCTGGACGACGTCGAGCTGTCCATCGGCATTTCGTTGCCCGGGCGGCCGTATCCGTGGCAGGCGGGTGTCCGGCGTTGAGCGCGGGGAGCGGGCTTTGACACCGTCGCGGGGATCTGATACTTTTCGGCGTGAAACTTGCATCAGGCGGTGCGTATTCCGGTTGACGAAAGCTCATGGATCGGCCCCGCGTTCTGGGCGTGATTCCCGCCCGTCTGGGCTCGGAGCGACTGCCGCGCAAGCCGCTGTACGTGTTGGCGGGTCGGCCGCTGATCGAGTGGGTGTGGCGGCGTGTGGCGGCGTTCTCCGTGCTGGACGCGGTGGTGGTGGCCACCGACAGCGAGGAAGTGGCGGAGGTGTGTGTCGGGTTCGGGGCGGCAGTGGAACTGACGTCGCCCGAGCATGCGTCGGGGACGGAGCGGGTCGCGGAGGTGGTGGCGCGGCCCGGGTACCGGGAGTACGACGTGGTGGTGAACGTCCAGGGGGACGAGCCGTTCGTGACTGAAGAACAGGTGGCGGAGGCGGCGCGGCTGGTACGGGAGGGGTGGGACGTGGGGACGGTGGCCGCTCCGGTCGAGACGCTGGAGGCGTGGCGAGACCCGTCGGTCGTGAAGGTGGTGCGGCGGGAGGATGGGGGCGCACTCTACTTCTCGCGCTCGCCGGTGCCGTATCGCCGGGACGGGGAGCCCCGGCCGGAGGATCTGAGCTCGTCGTCTTACCTGCGGCACATCGGGATCTACGCGTACACGCCGGCAGCGCTGGCCCGCTGGGTCGCGCTGCCGCCGAACGACCTGGAGCGCCTGGAGCGCCTGGAGCAGCTCCGACCGCTGGCCGCGGGACTCTCGATCGGCGTTGCCGTGGTGGCGGGGACGGAAGGGGGCATTGACACACTGGATGACGCCCGCCGGGCAGAGCAACGACTGCGACCGACGTGGGATCGACCGACTTCAGCGGTGACCTGAACGAATGAGCGACCAAAAACAACACCCGACGAAGTACATTTTCGTTACCGGCGGCGTCGTGTCTTCTCTCGGGAAAGGCATCGCCGCCGCGTCTATTGGCCGGCTCCTGGTCGCGCGGGGACTCCGGGTGACGATCCAGAAGTTCGACCCGTACATCAACGTGGATCCGGGCACGCTCTCGCCGTTCCAGCACGGGGAGGTCTTCGTGACGGACGACGGGGCGGAGACGGACCTGGACCTGGGGCATTACGAGCGTTTCATCGACGTCTCGCTCTCGCAGGCGAACAACATCACGACGGGCCGGATCTACCAGACCGTGATCACGAAGGAGCGGCGGGGCGACTATCTCGGGTCGACCGTTCAGGTGATCCCGCACATCACGGACGAGATCAAGGGTGCGATCCGGCGGCTTGCGCCGAACCACGACGTGGTGATCACGGAGATCGGGGGCACGGTGGGCGACATCGAGTCGCTGCCGTTCCTGGAGGCGATCCGGCAGTTCCGGACGGACGTGGGGCGGGAGCACACGCTTTTCGTGCATGTCACGCTGATCCCGTACATTGCGGCTGCGGGCGAGCTGAAGACGAAGCCGACGCAGCACTCGGTGCGGGAGCTCATGGAGATCGGGATCCAGCCGGACATCCTGATCTGCCGGACGGACCGGCCTCTGGGCGAGGAGCTGAGGCGGAAGGTGGCGCTGTTCACGAACGTGGACGTGGCGGGGGTGGTGGAAGCGCGGGACGTCGAGACGATCTACGAAGTGCCGCTCATGCTGCACCAGCAGAAGCTGGATGAGCTGATCGTGAGTCGGCTGGGGCTGGAGACGCCGCCGCCCGATCTGCGGGAGTGGGAGGCGATGGTGGAGCGGGTGAAGCATCCGTCGCGGGGGTCGGTGCGGATCGCTGTCGTGGGGAAGTACACGGCGCTGGTGGACGCGTACAAGTCGGTGCAGGAGGCGCTGATCCACGGCGGGATCGCGAACGATGTCCGGGTGGAGATCGACTGGCTCTCGAGCGAGGATTTCGAGGAGGATCCGGACGCGGTGCGGCGGCTCGCCGATTACCATGGTCTCCTGATCCCGGGGGGCTTCGGGGTGCGGGGGGTCGAGGGGATGCTCCGGGCGATCCAGTGGGCGCGGACGAACGAGCTGCCGTTCTTCGGGATCTGCCTGGGGTTGCAGTGCGCGGTGGTGGAGTACGCGCGCAACGTGTGCGGGCTGGAGCGTGCGCACTCGGTGGAGTTCCGGCGGGATACGACGGACCCGCTGATCTGCCTCATGGACTCGCAGCGGCAGGTCACGGATCTCGGGGGCACGATGCGGCTGGGTGCGTACCCGTGCCGGCTGCGTCCAGGCTCGCGGGCGCACGAGATCTACGGGGTCCTGGAGATCAGCGAGCGGCATCGGCACCGGTATGAGGTGAACAACGCCTACCGGGACGTCCTGGCGGAGCACGGGTTGCGGTTCAGCGGGGTGTCGCCGGACGGCAATCTGGTGGAGATCATCGAACTCCCGTCGCATCCGTGGTTTTTGGGGTGTCAGTTCCACCCGGAGCTGAAGTCGCGGCCGATGCGACCGCACCCGTTGTTTGCGAGTTTCGTGGGGGCGGCGTTGGAGCGGCGGGAGCGGATGAGGGGGCGTGCGACGGTGGAACCAGCGCAGGTTGGGGCTTGATGGCAGGAGATAGGACAGCGGTCCCGGAGCTGTTCCGGCCCAACGGCCCATTCTTTCTGATCGCTGGGCCGTGTATGCTGGAAGGGGACGATCTGAACCTGAGGGTCGCGGAGGCGTTGTCGGGCCTGGCGAGTGATCTGGGCCTGCCGGTGATCTTCAAGGCGTCGTTCGACAAGGCGAACCGGAGCAAACCGGGGGCGCCGCGGGGTCCGGGGCTGGAGGAGGGGCTCCGGCGGTTGGAGCGGGTGAAGCGGGAGAGCGGGCTGCCGGTGCTGACGGACATTCACGAGCCGTGGCAGGCGGCGCCGGCGGCCGAGGTGTGCGATGTGCTGCAGATCCCGGCGTTCCTCTGTCGGCAGACGGACCTGGTGGAGGCGGCGGGGCGGACGGGCCGGCCGCTGAACATCAAGAAGGGGCAGTGGATGGCGCCGGAGGAGATGGCGGGGGCGGTGGGGAAGGCGCGGGGGGCGGGCTCGGGTCCTGTCGTGGTGACGGAGCGGGGCACGTTCTTCGGATATGGGGACCTGGTGGTGGACATGCGGTCGTTCGAGCGGCTCCGCGAGGCGACGGGGGCGCGAGCGGTGTTCGACGGCACGCACTCGGTGCAGCGGCCGGGTCGTGCGGATGGCGCGAGCGGGGGCGATCCGCGCTTCATTCCGGCGCTGGTGCGGGCGGCGGTGGCGGCGGGGGCGGACGCGCTGTTCCTGGAGGTGCATCCCGCGCCGGAGCAGGCGCCATCGGACGGCACGAACATGCTGAGGCTGGACCGGTTGCGGCCGTTGATCGAGGAGGTGCTGGCCCTGCGTGCGGCGCTCGGCGCGAGGGGGGGTCGGCTTGCACGGGAGGGGGTCGGTGGCTGATCGGATTCCGGAGGAGCTGGCGCGGCGGATCCGGCTCGTGGCGCTGGACGTAGATGGTGTATTGACGGATGGCGGGATCTACCTGGGGGCGACGAAGAGGGGTGAGGCCTTCGAGCTCAAGCGCTTCGAGATCACGGACCAGCTCGGGGTCAAAATGCTGAAGCTGGCGGGGATCCCCGTGGCGCTGGTGAGTGGCCGGGTCTCGCCGGCCACGCGGCTGCGGGCAGAGGAGCTGGGCGTGGAATGCTTCCAGGTAGCGGGCGCGGTCAAGCTCCCGGCGATGGAGAGGCTGCTGAGACGGCACGGCGTGGGGTGGGAGGAGGTGGCGTACATGGGCGATGATCTGCCGGATCTCCCGATCCTGCGGCGAGTCGCGTTACCGGTTGCGGTGGCGAACGCCGTGCCGGAAGTGCGGGCGGCCGCGCGGTGGCGGACGCGGCGGCCGGGCGGGGCCGGGGCGGTGCGGGAGTTCGCCGAGGCGCTGCTGCGGGCCCGCGGCGAGTGGACTCGCCTGGTCGAGGACTACTGCCGCCAGCGGGAGGGGACGAGTGGCCAGGCAACTTGAGACGACCGGCGCACGCCCCGAGGCGGCGAGGTCGTGGGCCGAAGGTGGGCCGGTCGAGATCCCGGACGACGCCGAGCTGCTGGCCAGGGCGCGGCGAGTCATCCGGACGGAGGCCGAAGCGCTCCTCGCCCTCGAGCCGCGGATTGGCGAGCCGTTCCTGCGCGCGGTGAACATCATCCAGAGCGCGACGGGCCGGGTGATCGTCAGCGGGATCGGCAAGAGCGGGCTCATCGGGCGCAAGATCGCGGCGACGCTGACCTCGACGGGCACCCCGGCGACCTTCCTCCACCCGGTGGAGGGGCTGCACGGCGATCTCGGGATCGTCGGCCGCAACGACGTCGCGATCCTGATCTCGAAGAGCGGCGAGTCGACCGAGCTGACCGGGCTTGTGGAGTATCTGAGCCGGCTCGGGGTACCCATGATCGTGCTCACCGGTCGCCCGGACTCGACGCTCGGCCGGGCGGCGACGGTGGTGCTGGACTGCGCGGTGGCCGAGGAGGCGTGCCCCTTCGACCTGGCGCCCACGACCTCGGCGGTCGCCGCGCTGGCGATGGGCGACGCCCTGGCGGTCGCGTTGCTGCTCCGCAAAGGGTTCACCCGCGAGGATTTCGCGCGGCTCCACCCTGGCGGGGCGCTGGGCCGCAAGCTCCTGCTCCGGGTCAAGGATGTGATGTTGACCGAGGATTACCCCTTCCTGCCGGAGCAGGCGAAGATGCGGGAATGCGTGGTCCTGCTCGCAAAGAAGCGCGGTACGGTCCCGATCGTGGACGGGGAGCGGCGGGTCGTGGGCGTGGTGACGGCCGGGGACCTCACGCGGTTGATGGAGCGGGAGGAGCATTTCTTCGACATTCCCGTCTCACAGGTGATGACCAGGACTCCGAAGCTCACGCAGCCCGAGGTGCTGGCAGCCGCGGCAGTCTACCAGATGGAGAAGCACGGGATCATGGCGCTCCCGGTCGTGGACGAGGAGCGCCGGCTCCTGGGGATCGTTCATCTGCACGACCTCCTGCGGGCGGGCGCGGTATGAGGCGGGTGGCCTGGTGGGGCCTTTTGGGCCTCTGCGGCGTCGTGGCGTGCGGCGGGTCGGACTCCAGTCCCGTGACGGGCGAAACGTTCGGAGCGATGCCCGCCGACAAGGTCCTGCTGGATGTGGAGCACTTTGTCACCGCGGACGGAGTCCGGCGGGCGATCGTGCGGGCGGATACGACGTACGTGTTCGACGATTCCGCCAGGATCAAGCTCCGTCGGGTGCGTGTGAAGATCTTCAATGCGCAGGGCCAGGAGACGGCGGATCTGACCGCCCGGGAGGGCGAGGTGGAGATCTACAGCCAGGCCATGGTCGCCCGGGGGAACGTGGTGCTGGTGACGCGTGAGGGCGACAAGCGCATCGAGACCGAGGAGCTGCACTACGATCCGCGCCAGGACCGGATCTG
Source organism: Longimicrobiales bacterium (assembly GCA_036564015.1). Classification (GTDB taxonomy): domain Bacteria; phylum Gemmatimonadota; class Gemmatimonadetes; order Longimicrobiales; family RSA9; genus DATCLG01. Next base: position 43,287 of record DATCLG010000139.1, on the reverse strand, counting down.
GAGCGATGTCGCGACCACGCTGACGGAAGGGGGCACCGTCATTCACGGCACGGGCTTCACGTCCGACTCGCGTCTCAACGTGACGATTCATCGGCCGTCCGGCCGCGTCGAGGTGCCGAGGCTCGAGTTTTGATGCGCTGGGCGTTCCCGTTGCTCGCTGCCGTCCACCTGCTCAGTCTGGCGGCTGCGCCGGCGTTGGCGCAGGGTCAGACCTGCGAGATCACGCCGCCACTTCCTCGAGACATGAAGCGGATGGGAGGCGGCGCGGGACTGGAGACGATCTACTTCAGCGGTCCCGTGCATTTCGTCTGCACCGGCGGCACGACGGTGAAGGCGGACAGCGCCGTGTATGTGCGGGGCGTTTCGCTGCAGCTGATCGGGCGTGTCTTCTACGGGGACTCGGTCAAGACGCTGACGGCGGATGCGGTCGATTACATCCCTGCGGAGGGGGTTCTGTACGCTAGGGGGAACGTGGTCCTCACCGACCGGAAGAGCGAGTCGACGATCCGGGGGCCGAGGCTCGAGTACCGGAGGGCAGGAGAGAGTCGGCCGGAGGCGGTGACGCTCGTGCAGGGCCGCCCGCATGCAGTGCTCCGTCCGCGCCGGGCGGAGGCGGCGGCTGCGTCCGCGGACACGGCGGCGCAGCCGCTCGAGGTGGATGCGGACTGGATGGAGTTCCGGGGTGAGCGTTATTTCCGTGCGGTGGGGCGGGTGGAGTTCCGGCGGGGAGAGGCTCGCGGCGCCTCGTCGGAGGCGGAGTTCGACGAGGTGGCGGAACGGCTGGTGCTGAGCAACGGGGCGTGGATCGAGGACAGGGAGTTCCGGCTGACGGGGGACCGGATCGAGGCGTACCTGTCGGGGGAGCACCTTCGCGAGACGACGGCGACGGCGGCGCAGAAGGCGGTGCTGGTAGCGCGTGACCTCCAGGTCGAGGCGCCGTTCCTGCGCATGTACTTCGAGAACGGCAAGCTGAACCGACTGGTGGGCGAAGGCCAGCCGGCGGTTGCGGTGGCGCGGGACTTTCGGCTGACGGCGGACTCGATCGACGCGCTGGCCCCCGGACAGGCGCTGGAGCAGGTGATCGCGATCGGCGGCGCGCTGGCGGAGCGGCTACCGGACTCGCTGGACGTGGGCCTGCCGGCGCCGATCGATCGTGACTGGCTGCGTGGCGACACGATCATCGGCTATTTTGCGGCGCTGCCGGAGCCGAAGGACTCGGCGGCAGCCGGCGACAGCGCGCAGGCGAAGCGCGTGCTCGAGAGGCTGGTGGCGGTCGGAGAGGGTGGCGGCGCGCGGGCCATGTACCGGAGCCGTGGGCGGGGGGAAGGGGGTGCGGAGCGGCCGGGCGTGGATTACATGACAGCGGACCGGATCACGCTGTTTCTGGAGGCCGGGGAGGTGAGGAGAATGGAGGCGGAGGGGACGGTGCGGGGTATTCATCTGGAGCCGACGGGGAGCCGGGCCGGACAGAATGCGGCCGGAGAGGAGAGATCCCCGCCGGCCACATCGGCGCAATGAAGCACGGCCGAAGGAGGCGTTTCTGGCGGGACCGGGGAGAACGGTAAGGAATTTGCTCAGTATCGTCCGGCGTGGGCGGAAGCACGCCGATGTCGGCGTGGCGGAAGAGGTCCAGTCGACCGGCCCGAGCAGGCTGGTCGCGCGGGGCCTGGTCAAGGTCTACCGTAAGCGCCGGGTGGTGAACGAGGTCGATTTGAGCGTCTCGCAAGGGGAAATCGTGGGGTTGCTCGGCCCGAACGGCGCGGGCAAGACCACGACTTTCTACATGATCGTGGGCCTGATTTCCCCGGACGCGGGCAGCGTCTATCTGGATGATGAGGACGTGACCGACGTTCCCATGTACCGGCGTGCGCGGCGTGGGATCGGCTACCTGGCCCAGGAGCCTTCGGTCTTCCGGAAGCTGACGGTCGAGGAGAACATCATGGCGATCCTCGAGACGCTGCCGCTCTCGAAGGAGGAGCGGAAGGAGAGACTGGAGGAGCTCCTGGACGAGCTGGCCATCAAGCACCTGAGGAAGGTGAAGGCGTACGCGCTGTCGGGCGGGGAGCGCCGGCGGTTGGAGATCACGCGGGCGCTGGTTGGGCGGCCCAAGTTCATGTTGCTCGACGAGCCGTTCTCGGGCGTGGACCCGATTGCGGTGCACGACATCCAGCAGATCGTGTCCGGGCTGCGCCATCGTGGGATCGGGGTGATCATTACCGATCACAACGTCGAGCAGACGCTCGACATCGTGGACCGGGCCTACATCATGTACGATGGGCGCGTGCGGGTGTCCGGCACGGTGGCGGAGCTGGTCTGGAACGACGAGGTCGCGGAGATCTACTTCGGGCCGACCCTGACGGCGCGGATGCGAGAGCGTTACCGTCGACCGGTACTGGCATGAGCATCAAGACTGGACTCTACCAGGGCACGCAGCTCAAGCAGGAGATGAAGATCAATCCACGCCTGTACCAGGCGATGGATCTCCTGTACATGCCGCTGCTCGACCTGCAACAGCACATCAAACAGGAGCTGTTGAACAATCCGTTCCTGGAGCTGGACGAGCCGCCGGTTTCCGAAGAAGAGCTGCAGCCGTCGCCGGAAGACAAGCAGAAGCAGAAGGAGCAGAAGGAGAAAGAAGAGGAGATCGATTGGGAAGAGATCCTGCTGGACGGTTTCGAGGCGGGGGGCCGGCGCGCGGAGTACGAGGAGAAGGAGTACTACGAGCCGGTGCCCGTCGATACGCAGGATCTCTATGATCACCTTCGTGACCAGCTGGTGCTGCTGCGCCTTTCGCCGCGGCAGATGCTGCTGGGCGAGGAGATCATCGGCAACATCGACGACAACGGCTATCTCACCTGCTCGCTGGAGCAGGTCGTGGCGTCGCTGAACCGGTGGCTGAGCGAGGAGGGGCAGACGTGGGCGGAGGGGGCCAGTGATCTCGAGCCGTTCACGGTGGCGGAGGCCGAGGAGATGCTGCGCGTCATCCAGGGCTTCGAGCCGGCGGGGATCGGGGCGCGGGACCTGCGGGAGTGTCTGCTGCTGCAGCTCGAGGACGCGGGGAAGGAGGACACGCTGGCCTACCGTATCGTTCGCGACTACTTCGATCAGCTCATCAACCACCGGTGGTCGGAGATCTCGAAGGAGCTGTCGATCACGCCGAAGGATGTGCAGGCTGCGGCGGATGAGGTGGCGAAGCTGGATCCGAAGCCGGGTTTGAAGTACGCGGCGCCGTCGGACAACTACATCATTCCCGATCTGATCGTCGAGAAGATCGACGGGGAATACCTGGTGTTCCTGAACGACACGAGCCTGCCGCGTCTGAAGCTGTCGCGGACGTACCGGGAGATCGCGCGGGACAAGAACAAGTTCAAGGGTGAGAACAAGGAGTTCATCTCGAACAAGCTGAACAGCGCCAACTGGATGATCCAGGCCATCGAGCAGCGTCGGCAGACGATGCTGAAGGTGATGAACTTCATCGTGGACCGGCAGCGGGAGTTCTTCGAGAAGGGGGTGCAGTACCTGAAGCCGCTGACGCTGCGGGAGGTGGCCGAGGTCATCAACATGCACGAGTCGACGGTCTCGCGGGTGACGAACGAGAAGTACGTTCAGACGCCGCGGGGCGTCCTGCCGCTGAAGTTCTTCTTCTCGAGCGGGCTGTCGACGACGTCGGGTGAGGACGTGAGCGCGCGGGGCATCAAGGCGCGGATCCAGAAGCTGGTGGCGGAGGAGGATCCGAGGCGGCCGCTGACCGATCAGGCGATCGTGAACATCCTGAAGGAGGAAGGGATCCAGATCGCGCGGCGTACGGTGGCGAAGTACCGGGACCAGCTCGGGATCCTGTCGGCCCGGATGCGGAAGCGGGTGTGAGGGGGCTCGCGAGAAGTCCAGTCTAGCCGGGAGCCGATGAGCAGGATACTGGAGGAGGGGGCGCCTTCCCAGAGGACCGCGGCTCGCGAGGTCGAGCCGCGGGGGAGGGGAGAGGTGCGTCTCTCGGCGGCGGCCAGGCGCAATTTCGCGGTCATCATCCCGGCCTTCAACGAGGTGGAGAACATCCCGGAGCTGGTCGCCGAGCTACGGGCCACGTTCGAGCGGTACGACCTCGAGGGCGAAGTCGTGCTGGTGGACGACGGCTCGACAGACGGGACGGCGCAGCGGGCGCGGGAGGAGGCCGCGGGGTGGGACCGGTTCAAGGTGGTGAGCCACCGGCGGAATTTCGGGAAGACCGAGGCGTTGGTGACCGGTGCCGAGGCGACGGACGCCGGGTGGCTCATCCTCTACGACGCGGATCTCCAGCACTCGCCGGATGAGATCCCTCGTTTCCTGGAGAAGCTCGACGAGGGGTGGGACATCGTCACCGGCCGGAAGGTCGGCCGCTACGAGAAGCGCAAGGTTTCCAGCGTCTACAACTGGCTGAGCCGCCGCCTCTTCCACGTGCCGGTCTCCGACCTCAACTCGATGAAGGCGTTCCGGCGCGAGGTGCTGGACGAGATCTACCTCCGGCACGACTGGCACCGGTTCTTCGTCGTCCTGGCCTACGCCCGTGGCTTCTCGGTGACGGAGATCGACATCACGCTCTACCCGCGGCGGCACGGGGTGACGAAGTATGGGGGGAAGGGGCGTATCCTGGTGGGGCTGCTGGATCTGGTGTCGGTCGCTTTCTTCCTTTTCTTCGCCCGCAAGCCGATGATGTTGTTCGGGATGAGCGGGCTGATCCTGGCGGCCGCCGGGGTGGCCGTGGGCCTGGCCACGATCGTGCTCCGGATCCTGGAGCTCCAGCCGCCCTTCGGGTTCCGGCCGCTCCTCTACCTGGTCATTCTCCTCGAGACGCTGGGTTTCCTCCTCTTCGGCTTCGGTTTCCTGGCGGAGCTGGTCGCACAGCAGCACGCCGAGCTCGACGCGCTGCAGCGGCGGCTCGCCGCTGGAGGGCATCGGAGGCCGGGGCATTGAGGCTCGTGGGCGAAGACCCGGGCCGGCGAGGGCGCGGAGGCAGGGCGGGGCTCTATCCCGCCTTTTTTCGCCCGGAGCCAGTCGGTGGCGGTCCCAGGCGGCGCGTGCACATGGCGCGCGGATCCCGGCTCAGTTGGCAGCCGAGGGAAGGGCAGCGCCCTCGTACTCCCGGTAAGCCTCGGCGACCCCGCCGGCCTGCGCGTCGCCGCGGTGGACCCAGATCCGGTACCGCAGGGTGACCGGCTTCCCCGGCTCGAACCTGAACTCCCCCAGGCTGGGCCAGGCGTTGCCCACGAAGCCGTAGTGGCGCAACGTCCACGCGGCGGGGAAACCGGGGTTGTCGCGATGCTGGAAGATGGCGACGCCGCTGAACTCGCCGGAGCCCGCGAAGCGGCCGGACCCGTCTGCCCAGGCCGGCGTGAGGTGGTCGCTGTCCTGCGTCTGGAGGCCATCGGAGGTCGTGATGCGCGTGTCCTCCCTCGGGGCCAGGCGCAGGACGAACCCGCCGTAGCCCTTGTTGCCTTCCTCCGTGCCGCGGATCTGGACCGGCTCGCGGGCGGTCAGGACCAGGCGTACGTCGATCGCGCGCCCCTTCTCGTTCGCCCTGTGGGCCCGGATCCAGACCTCTTCGTCCATGACGACGCGGTCGCCGACGATCCAGGAGTTCTTGACGCCGAGCGTCGCGCCGGACGCGTCCACCTCACGCGCCAGCCAGCGATCGAAGGTCTGGCGGATCCCTCGGAGGTGCCAGAGGTCGTACTCGCTCCCACCAACGGCCACGCGAGGCCACATCCACGAGACGCCACGGTGATGGTAGTGGTCCTCGGGGAAGTCGTCCGTGATGGCTCGCCCTGAGAGGTCCCAGAGCGGGTGGATGTACGTCGAGCGCCGGTAGGCGGGAGGGACGCCCGGAGGGAGCTGCGGCTGGTGGTTGTAGGCGAAGACGGGCTGCGTTCCCTCCAGCAGGATCAGCCTTCCGTCCCGCTCCTCGAAGGAGAAGGGCGCCTGCGCGGCCGCGGGAGCGGGCAGGAGGAGGCTCGCCAGAACTATCGATAGAGCAAGCCGGGTCGCTCGGATCATGTCGGATCGCCTCGGTGGATGGAATCGCTCATCCGGTCGTGAGATTCGTACGACTGACGCGGGTCCGGACGCCCTGTCTTCTCCGGACAGGCTGGGCAACGGCGCCTCGCCGGACTCGCGGCGCGAGCCGGGCCTCGGGCCGGCGGAGCCCCGCGTTGGCTGCGGCGCCGACCGCCCCGCCGACCGCGGTCTCGGGGCCGCCGCTCGACGGGGCCTGCCTCCGGTGACAGGCGCCGGTCGGCTCTGGCCAGCGGCGCGATGCGGGCGTGGGGGGCGCTCCTGCAGGCCCACCTGCCGCGGCACGTCCTCCCGGCCACATGCGCCGGGATCGTTGCTCAGAACTGCCGCTCGCCGTTCATCCCCGGCGAGATCCAGTCGACCTCGTAGTACGTCGCGGGCGCCTTGCCGGGGTTGCGGAGCGCATGCCACTGGTTGGACGAGAGGAAGACGGCGGAACCTGGCTCAAGACGCACCACCTTCGGGTTCGTATCGCCCAGCGTCACCTCGAGGGTGCCTTCTTTGACGATGAGCACGCTCTCGATGGGACGCGAATGGGGGCGGACCGGGTGGGGGGTGGCCCCAGGCGCGAGCGTCGTCGCACGCAGACCCAGGTTGAGCAGGGTCGAGGTGGGCGCGTCGAAGTAAACGCGCCAGGTCACGTCGCCGCTGCCTGCCGGTTTGGTCTCGCTCCAGTGCACGACCCTCGTTCCCATCAGCTCCTTCGCCACTCCCGCCAGCGCTGCCGTCCCGGCCAGAGCGATGGTCGAACCTGCGGCGAAGACGAGCATCCTTCGGGTGAGCATAGACGATCCTCTCAATGGTTTCCTGCGCGCTTTCCGCCCGGATCGGGGCGGCGCTTCAGCGTCCCGAGGTCCCGCCGGCCACACTCGCGGTCGCCGGGCGTGGCGCGGCGCCGGGCAGCCTCAGTTGATTGATGGTGTAGAAGACCGTCGAGTTGATCAGAGGCGTGCCGTCCTCGGCGACCAGGCCCTTCATGTCGAGCTGGAAGACGTAGTCCTTCTTCAGCTCTGCCAGCTTCAGCGAGACGCGCTTCCCGTCCGGAGAGACGCGCACGTCGGTGACGGGCACGGCTTGCTTGTCGTGCTGGGGTGAGCCGTAGTTGAGGCTGTACTCGTAGTAGTACCGCGTGACCTGGTACGCCTTCGGGTCGCTGGCTGTCCTCCGGTCCACCGGCTTCGTGAACTCGAGGTCGAAGCCGTTCGTGGTGAGCGAGATCCTGTAGACGTCCATCGGCATCTCGCCGGTCCAGACGATCCGCTGGATCCCTTTTGCGCCCACCCAGCCGTGGTCGGTCTGTCCGACCCAGAGGCTGCCGTCGGGGGCGAAGGCGAGCCGATTGTTCCCCAGGCGCAGCTCCTCCGATCTGATGAAGGGGACCACCGCGCCCTGGAGCTGGTGGTTCACCTCCTCCAGGATCACCCGCATGATCATCGGGTGGTTCATCTCCCCGATGAAGAGCTGGCCCTCGAACGGCCCGAACTTGCCGCCGGTGTAGTCGAAAACCGGCTGGCTCGGAGAGTTGGCGAAGAAGCCGTAGGGGATCTGCACGGCCTCACGGACGCGCATCTTGTCGAGGATCGGGACCGGGATCGTCAGCGGGATGGTGTGGATGCCGGGCTCCCAGGCGAGGCTGGGCGGATGGCCGTGGAACCTGCCGGGCTGGACGTGGAAGAGCTTGCTGGCGCCGAGCCAGTCGCCCTGGTTATCGGTGACGAAGAGGTTGCCGTCCTTGTCCAGGACGAGTCCGTTGGGGGAGCGGAACCCGCTGGCCCAGGGGATCGTCTTCCCGTCGGGGGTCACCTTCATTACCCAGCCGCGGTACGGCACGGCGGAGAACATCCGACCGATCCGGCCCTGCGGGCTGTAGGTGCCCCGGATGATGGGCCGCACGGGGCCGTTGTTCGACGCGGTGTTGAGGGAGAAGTAGAGCGCGCCCTCGGCGTCCATGACGGGCCCGTGCGTGAACTCGGCGTAGTTGCCGGACATCCCGAACTCGTCGGTGATGGTCTCGAAGACGTCCGCCCGGCCATCCCCGTCGGTGTCCTTGAGGCGCGTGATCTCGGGGCGCTGCGCGACGATGAGTTCGCGTTCGCTAATGGCCACCACGCCGAGGGGATCGTGGAGGCCCGTGGCGAAGACGTGCCAGGTCTTGGCCTGCGGGTCGTAGAACATGACTTCGCCGTGGTGGAACACGGCGACCAGGCGGCCGTCGGGCAGGAAGTCGAGGCCGCCGGTTTCCGGGACCAGGCCTTCGGGCGTCTCGATCGTCTCGATCCTGTAGGGGTAGGTCGCCTTCGAGCCCTTGGCCTGGGCGGAGGCCTCGCCCGGCAGGACGGCCAGACCGAGGATCGGCGACAGAGCGAGGAGCTTGCGGATCATCGGGCTCCTCCTGCGTCGGCGGGAGGGATCATGGTCACGGTGAAGCGTCGGGCCTGCGCGGCGGTGAGCTCGAGGACGGAGCCGTTCCAGCGGCCGGCGGACGCCTCGAACCGAACGCCGCCGTCGGGGTCCGTCAGGAACCGGACGGGTTGGTCGGTCTGGATCTCGAAGGTCCGAACGAGCCCCGGTCCATCTGGCCGGCTGCGGATGAGCTCGCGTACCTCGACGCCGTCGACGGTGTAGCGGAACTCGGGGTAGCCGCCATCGACGAGGCGATAGCCCTTGAACTTCACGACGCCGACGGAATCGCGGGCCCCGATCCGTAGCGGAAAGCCCACCTTGTTGCGGTAGTAGATCTGCCCGACGACGAGGGCGTAGGCGTTCCCGTTGCCGCGCCAGTGCGGTGTGTTGTCGACGAAACCACCCGACCACGCGTAACGGAGGTACGAGACTCCGGCGTCGAAGTTGTAGGACTGGCCGTCCGGCAGGCCCACCGCGATGGATGCCGGCCCGCTCTCCGGGAGAAAGGTACGTGAGATCGCGGGGAACTCGGTGCCGTAGGAGACTCCCCGGAGGCGGGGCGGGGGCTGGGCGTCGGCGATCGTCCGCTGGCCGGGCGGCACGTTTTCGTCGCTGGCCAGGGGCGGCATTTCGATGCCCACGTACATCGCACCGTACATGAGCACCCCGTGCCCGGGGAAGGTGCAGGCGTAGGGGTACGCCCCCCGCTCCGCAGGGGCCGTGAAGGTCAGCGTGTACGACTCGCCCCCCTGGACAAGCGGGGTGGCGAAAAGCACCTCAGGGATATCCGGCACGTAGTGCTTGTCTGCACCGGCCTTGACCGCTGCCTGGACCACAGTCAGCCGCGCGCCAGGGCGCGTGATGACCAGGTTGTGGTCCATGTCGTCCTGCGGGTCTTCATTGATGAACGTGAGCTTCACGACCTGACCCGGATTCACCTGGAAGCGCACCCGGTCGAATCGCAGGCCCGGGATCGCCTTGATGGTGACCTCGAGCGTGTCCGCGGCCGCTCCGGCCCCCGCGGCCTCGCCCCCTTCGAGCGGGGCGGCGGGCGCGAGAGCCAGCAGCGGAGCCAGGGTCAGGCCCAGTGAGCGCGTCCTCATCCTCGAAACACCCGGATGGAGGGTTTCAGACGTTGATCATCAGTGCGCGGATCTTCTGCTCGTCGACTTCGATTCCCAGGCCAGGGCCGGTCGGCACGGCGAGGGTGCCGTTCTTGGGCGTCAGCGGCGACTTCAAGACGCTGGCGCTGACGAACTGCGGCCCGTTCAGTGCGGCCGGGAAGGGCTGCGAGTAGGCCCCGTACAGGGCGAGCGAAGCCGCGAGGGAGATGTCAGGGTCGGTCAACCCGCTCGCGAGGATCATGAGCCCCGCATCCTCGAGGATCTCGATCTGGCGCCGGGCCGAGAGCAGGCCGCCGCAGCGTGCCGGCTTCATGGCCACGCCGTCCAGAACATCGAGGCGGATGAGCTCGATGAGGACAGCCGGAGAGACGACCCCCTCATCCATGAGGATGGGCAGCGCGCCCTGTCGCTTCAGCTCGCGGTACCCGGAGAGCCGGTGGGCGGGGAGCGGCTGTTCGAGGACGTCGACGCCGATGTCGGCCAGCTTCGGGGCGACCTCCAGGGCGGTAGCCAGGTCGTAGCCGCCGTTCGCGTCGGCCCAGAGGAAGCCGTCTGGGACGCGCTGCTTGACCCGGCGGCACAGCTCCAGGTCGAACTTGGGGTCCGGCGAGACCTTCACGTTGAAGTGCTTGTAACCGCGCTTGAGCCCCTCGTCGATCAGGGGGTCCAGGTCCTCGAGGCGAGCCGGGTTGCACGTCCAGCTCAGGGTGATGGTGCCGCCCGGCTTCCGTCCCCAGATCTGGGCGAGGGGCTGGTTCATCAGCTTGCCGATGAGGTCGTGGAGGGCGATGTCGACGCCGGCCTTGGCGATCGGGGCGCCGGTGGAGAAGGACGGGGCGATGTTGCGCTCCATGATCGCGTGTGCGCCGGCGAGGTCGAAGACGGGCTGGCCGATGAGCTCGGGGGCGAGGTAGTTGCGGATCGTGGTGGTCACCGACTCGACGGTCTCGTAGCTCCACTTGGGGATGGGAACGCTCTCACCCCAGCCGACGGTGCCGTCGTCTGCGGTGATCTTGACGATCACGGTGGAGCGCCCGATCGGCGAGCCTTCGGGTCCTTCGAAGAACTTGAACCGACCCCTCATAGGGTAGGTCACGGGAAAGACCTCGATGCGTTCGATGCGGACGGCGCGGCGTTCGAGCCAGGCCGCCGGGGAGAAGCCGAATGCGGTCGCGGAGCCGCCGAGCGCGAGGAGCTGCTTGAGGAAGCCTCGCCGCGAGGAGAGGGTCGGTTCGCGCATAGGACATCGAACAAGGGAAGGAAAAACGTCCACCGGGTCGCCAGACCGGGGAGGCCGAGCCGGAGTCGGAGCGGGAAAAATAATCTTATGACCTTCTCACCAAAAAACAAGAGGGGCAAGGGCTCGAAGCGTGCGAGTGGAGCGGGGAAGGGGACAAGGCGGCGGCTGCGACCCGGGGGCGAACGCGGCCCGGGGCCCTGGTAAGGGGGCACCGCGTTGAGGCGCCTACGGGCGCTGCCGCCCGTTGGGGAGGAGCGCGGCCAGGATCGCACCGCCGACCTCCGCGGCGATGATCCAGAGCCGGGAGAGGGCGGCGATGACGGCGGCGACGCCGTCCGGCGCGAAGGAGCCCAGGAGCAGGGTCATGGCGGCCTCGCGGACGCCGAGCCCGGCCGGGACGACAAAGGCGACGTAGCCGACCGCGAAGGAGAGGGCGTTCACTCCGGCGAGCGGGAGGAGGACGGTCCAGGGAACCGGGACGAGCGCGTCGACGAAGAGGAAGAACGCGGCGCCCTGGAACACCCACGAGAGCAGGTTGAGCAGGAGCAAGGAGGCCCCATCGGACCAGGTGCCGTGCCAGACCAGCACCTCCCTGTGCAGCGCCCGCGGGACGAGACGCAGCGCAGCGTTGATCAGGGCGGGATGCACGAGCAAGAGCGCGAGCGCGGGCGCAGCGACGCGGATCCCCACTGTCGAAGCGAGATCGGCGCCGAGGCGCCTGAGCGGCAGGGTTTCGGCGGCGATCACGCCGGCGGCAAGCAGGCTGAAACCGGCGTGGAGGATCAACGAGGTGAGGGTGAGGGTGCCGGAGTGGCCGGCGTTCCGGGCGAGCCTCGCGGTGGCCACGAACTGCCAGATCTTGCCCGGGATATACCGGGTTACGTTCGAGAAGAACCAGATCCTGAGCAGCGCCGGGTACGAGGGTCGCGGCTGACGGAACCGGGCGAGGACGCGGCTCCAGACGAAGACGCCCCAGGCGAGGACCGCGATCATGGCCGCCAGGCTCAGGAGCAGGGGAACCGGCCGGACGTGCCAATCGAACCGGCGTACGTCCTGCCAGTTCCGAACCGCGGTGAGCGCGAGGAACCCGAGCGCGGCGCCGACGAAGGCGACGGTCAGGAGGCGGCGCAGGAGAGGCGGGAGCCTCATGCGGCCGTGGCCTCCTCCCGAGGCGTCCGGCGCCCGCGCACGAGCCAGAAGACGGTGTAGCCGGCGAGCAGGGCGAGTCCTGCCAGGTAGATCCGCAGGCCGGTGTACAGGCTCGAGGGCTGGAACTCGAAGCGGATCGTGTGCTCGCCCTCACCGACCACCACGCCGCGGAACGTGTGATTCGTCCGCAGAACGGGCACCTCCTGTCCGTCGACCGTTGCCTTCCACCCCTCGTAGTAGTTGTCGGCCAGGACCAGCAGAGCCGGCCGGTTGGCGCGCGTGCGCACCACGACGCGATCGGGGGTGTGCTCCACGATCTCGGCGCTTCCCTCCAGCGGCGTGTCGGGGAGCGGCTCGACGCGCCCGTTGACCACGGCCATCCGGCTCGGGTCGAAGGCGTCTCCCCGCATGATCTCCAGGGCGCCGTCCGGCTTGTCCGTGGGGATCGCCTCGGGCACCAGGTAGGCGCGGGGCAGGGCATTGGTGTTCTCGTACACGAACGCGCTGCCGCGGTGGACCTCCTTGAAGAACGGGGCGTCGAGCGGCACGCCGCTCACGATGTAGCGGATGTTGGCGGCGTGCAGGAACCTGGGGTCCTGCAGGAAGTTGTGCCAGTCGATGTAGGTTCTCGTGCCCGCGCCGACGTACTCGGCGTAGGTCCGGAGCATGTTGCCGTGCTCTCCGCCCGCCTGCTCCAGGTCGAAGAGCATGAGGTAGTTGCCCGGGGTCCCGCGATAGACGGCGCCGGGGGGGAAGGGGAGGACCCACGTGCGTGCCGGCTGGGGTTGTGCCTGGAGGAACTGGACGACGTCATCCGGGGCGAACATTACCTCGGGAGACTCGACCGTCTCGAAGAACTTCTGGTCAATCACCCAGAGGTCGGCCAGGGAGACCAGGGTCAGGAGGCCGGCCGCCGCGAGTGTGGGAACCCGGTCACGCAGCCAGAGCCATAGCACGCCAGCCGTCATTACCGCGAAGATTGCGAACCGCGTGGCGCCGCCGATGAAGTGCGCCTTCAGCTCGGGCGCTGGCGCACTGGAGGCGGACGCGATGCCGATGACGAGCACGGAGGCGAGAACGAAGCCGCCGAGCAGCCAGCTCGCGGGCGAGAGGGGGTCGGGGGCGGTCGATGCCCGGTGACCCGCTGTCCGCGCCCCTTCCGCCCGTTCCTGGCGGAGCGCCGCGAGGCGCTCGAGCGTCAGGGCCGCCATGGCGACGAGCGAAAGGGAGAGGAGGAAAAGCGAGATGGATGGCGCGCGGAACTTCTTCGTTCCCGGTAGGAGCTCGTAGTACAGCCGATAGATGGGGGTGTGGCCGCCGAAGGAGATCGTGAGCGTGATGATGCCGAGGACCAGGAAGAACCACCAGTAGCGGTTCTTCCGCGAGTAGACGAGCCCCAGCAGGAAGAGCGCCAGCACCAGGGCGCCGACGTACTCCGTGTGGAGCTTGATCGGGTTCTCGCCGTGGTAGTACTGGAGGATACCAGCGTGCTCCGGCACGGCGAGCCCGGTGATCTCGGCGGGCGGCATCGACCAGGAGGTGGCGTACTCGTAGCCTCGCTCGCCGGCACGCGGCGACTCGGCGACGTATCCCTGGAAGGGCAGAAAGTTGACGGATGCGACCGCGAACCCGAACGCGACCGCGCCCACGCCCATGGCCACCCGCCGGGCCAGCGCTGCCGGTTGCCTGATCAGGCGGAAGTGGACCAGGGCGAAGATCCCCCAGGCGAGCCCCGCGAGGAGGAGGTAGTAATTGCTCTGGATCTGGAAGGAGAGGAGCGAGAACGCGATCGTCGCGGCTGCGCCGACGAAGGGCGCCAGGTGGCCCGTGCGGATCCCGCGGTGCAGGAAGAAGAGGAAGAGCGGGGCCAGCGTGGCGACGATGATCCGCCCGTCATGCCCGGCGTAGACGTACGACATCGTCAGGCCGGTGAACTGGTACACGAGTCCCGCGAGAAACGCGATCCAGCTCCGGACGCCGAGCTCGCGGGCGAGGAGGTTCATGCCCAAACCCGCGAGGCCGAACTGGATCACGTAGATCGCCGGGAAAAGCAGGGAGACGGGCAGGAGCAGGTCGGCCAGGAAGCGAAACGGGTAGAACGTGGTGCCCGGGTTCGAGAAGAGCGGGAGGCCGCCGTAGACGTGAGGCACCCACTTCGGCAGCGCACCTTCCGCGAACCGCTCCGAGATGAAGACGTGGAAGGGGTAGCTGCCGATCAGGTAGTCCGTGCCGAAGACGTGGCGACCCGGCAAGAACGCCGGAAGGAAGAAGAGCAATGCCAGTCCGAAGTAGATCCCCGCGGAGATGCCGATGGAGATCTGGAGCTGGCTGCTGGCGGTCCTGGCTCCGGAGGCCCGGTGGCCGATCGTCGTTTTCGTCTTCATGGTCTTACTGGAGAGCGTGAGGCCGCGAAATCGGCGGCGATGCGCCGGATGAATTCCAGGTGCTGCTGTGCGACGACGTCCCACGAGAAGTGGGCGCTGGCTCGCCGGCGCGCGGATTGGCTGAGCGCCGCGCGCTGCTCCGGGGAGTCGAGGAGCTGGGCCACGGCCGCGGCGAGGGCGTTCGGGTCGTCCGGCGGGACGAGGATCCCGCCCTCTGGCGGCCCGACGACTTCGGGGAGCGCGCCCGCCGTGGTGGCGACGAGCGGCACCCCGGCAGCCATCGCCTCGGCGGCGACGAGGCCGAAGCCCTCGAAGCGCGAGGGCATCACGGCGAGCGTAGCGCCGGCGAGGAGCGCGAGGCGCTCGGCGTCGGAGACGCTGCCCAGCATCCTCACGTTGCGTGCGATCCCCAGCTCTTCGGCAAGGGCCCGGACGCGTGCGGTGTCTTTGCCTCGACCGGCGATCCGGAGCTCGAGGCCCGGGCGCTGGCGAACCAGCAGAGCGAGTGCATGGAGGAGCGTGTCGATCCCTTTCTGGAACAGGTCCAGGCGCCCGAAATAGAGCAGGTAACCTTCATCGCGGCGCTGGATCCGGAACAGCTCGTCCGGGACCCCGTTGCCGACGCGGGTCACCCAGGCGTCGGGGCGCAGGAGCGGCCGCAGGCGGCTCCCGGTCCAGTCGGAGACGACGCTCACCCATCGGGCGCGGCGGAGCAAGCGCCGCTCTGCGTACGCGATCGCCGCTCCGAGCAGCGGCCCCCAGCGCTGGCGCGCGGTCGGGCCCGTGAGGTGGTGGACCGTCAGGCCCACGGGCCGGCCGGCGGGCAGGCGAACGGGCGCGTAGACGGAAAAGTCGACGACGCCGACGTCGTACGCTCCTTCGGCGAGGAGGCGCGAGGCAGCCCGGGTGAAGGTCCACCGGCTCACGATGTAGGATCTAGGCGAGCCGACCCGGACGTACCGTACCCCGTCGATCGTCTCGTCCCGAGCGCCGGGGTAGTTCCCCGTCACCAGGGTCGCGTCGACCCGGTCTGTCAGCCGGCGATAGATCTCGAACGCGCGGACCGCTCCGCCGCCCCCGACCCAGGGGTTCTCGCGATCATCGTAAAGGCAATGCAGAACCCGGAGCATCAGGGGAGGCGCCGCGCGATGAAGAAGTTCGCGCCCAGAGCGATGTCCCAGAACCACCGCGCGATCGGGTTCTCGAAGGGCCAGCGCTGCCGGCTGAGCCACGCCGCCAGCCGCCGCTTGATGCCCGGTCGCACCTCCTCAGGCCGCGAAATGCGGTCGTGGAGGTAATTGATCCACAGCTCGCGAGGAGAGACCAGGGACTGGAAACCCGCGCCCCGGAGCAGCCGCCGGATCCGCCAGCGCGTCGGGATCACCCCCACATCGTACGTCCCCTTTCCTCCGCCCCGCACCTGCTCGAAGTACCAGATCTGGAGCCGGCGGGGGAGCAAGACCAGCCCTGCGAGATCGTAATGGGGGTCGTTCCACAAACTGTAGAGCGAGTAGGGCTTGGGCGTCACCATGTAAAGCAGCCCATCCGGCCGGAGGACTCGACGGATCTCCGCCAGCGTGCGCTCCTGGTCCTGCACGTGCTCCAGCACGTTGTCCAGGATCACGAGGTCGAAGCTCGCGTCCGGGAAGGGCAGGTCTTCCGCGACCCCGTTGCGGAGGTCGACCTCGACCCCGTGCTCCTCCGCGCGCACGCGCGCACGCTGGAAGCTCTTCCCGCTGGGCTCGATGCCCGCCACCCGCGCGCCGTTCTCCGCGAAGGCGATGATCACGCCGGCATCGCCGCAGCCGATGTCCAGGACCCGCGCCCCTTCGATGGCGAACTCCGGCACGTACTTGCGCAGCGTGCGCATCACGTAGTGGCCCCGGGCGTACTCGCTCACGTAGAGGTTCTTCCACGTGTCGAAGTTCTCCGACTTCCACCAGTTGGCGCGCTCTGCCTCGAGCAGCTCGAGATAGCGGGGCTCGAGGTGCCGGGTGTCCACACGGCTGACGTGCTTTTGTTCCGTCTTCTGCTCCGTCTCCACCTGGTCGCACCTCCTACGCCGGTTTTCGAGCCCGAATGCAGATACGACGGCGGAAGAGCCCGCCAATCTTCGGGATCCGGGCGAGCACCTGCTCCACCGCGCGGAAGAGAGGAATGTGAGTCGGCCGGTAGTAGGCGCGCACGACCTCGAGGCCAGCGGCGCGGACCACCTCGAGCAGCTCCTCCATCGGGCGCAGGCCGATGTGCGAGGGATCCTGGCGGAGGAGCCAGTTCCGGGCCTTCAAGCGCTCGAAGAGGTGAGAGGGCGAAGGCGTGTAAAGCGCAAGGACGCCGCCGGGCCTGAGAACGCGTGCGACCTCAGCCAGCACGTCGGCGAGCGTGGGATCGTCCAGGTGCTCGGTGAGGTCGGCGCAGATCACCGCGTCGAAGGTCGCATCGGCGAGGGGCAGGACGGCGGCATCCCCGGCGATGAAGACGGCGTTCCGGGCGCCGAGACGGGCCGCGAGGTCGCGGCCGGTAACCCCCGCCGCGAGCGAGGGATCGAGCCCGATGGCGTGCGCGCCCCTGAGGCTCGACTCGATGGTGAACGTTCCCATCCCGCAGCCGATGTCGAGCACGCGCCAGCCCGAGACGTCGCCGAGCAGACCGAAGACGTTGGCCAGCCGGTGGCGCGTGAAGCGCGTCCGGCGCAGGTACCGCTCGACGTGCGAGCGGTAGTAGTCGCGATCGTAATGCTCCAGGATCTGAACCGCCATCGCCCGAACCCCGTGTCCGCAGGATAAGGGGGCATGGAGCGTGATCGGCCCCCGGCCGACTCAGGGCCCGCGTCGGCCCGCGAGCCGCTCGTAGAGCGACGTCAGCCGGCGGATGATCACGGGCCACGCGAACTCCCGGTCGACGTGCTCGCGCCCCGCCACGCCCAGCGCGCGCGCCCTTTCCGGCTCGTCGATGCAGCGTGTGATCGCGGCCACCAGCGCGGCGACATCGGCAGGCGGCACGAGGAAGCCCGTCTCCCCGTCCCGGACCACGTCCGTGATCCCGCCCGCCGCGCTGGCGATCACCGGCTTGCCGTAACTCAGCGCCTCGACGAGCACGACGCCCAGGCCTTCCGTGTCGCCCTTGGCGTCCACCACGGCCGGCAGCACGAAGGCGTCGCATTCCGCGAAGCGCTGCGCGAGCTCCTGGTTGGAGATGAAGCCCTCGAAGGTCACCAGGTCCTCGACGCCGAGCTCCCGGGCACGGGCTTCGAGGGCCGGCCGCATCGGTCCATCGCCGACGACCCGGAGGCGGACCGGGCGCGAGCCGCGGAGCTGCGCCAGCGCCTCGAGAAGGTAATGCACTCCCTTCCGTTCCACGAGTCGGCCGACGAACAGGAGCTCGAACGGCGCGTCCGCAGGCTTTTCGCGCGAAGGCGGCACGGCCCTCGGGTCGATCGTGGCCCCGAAGGGGATCCGTTCGACGGGGCGGTCGTAAACCTGCCGGACGAGCCCGGCGGTGTAAGTCGAGTTCGCCGTTACCGCATCGGCCGTCCGGATCACGTACCGCAGGAAGGGCAGCAGCATTGGGAACTGGCGCCGCGTCCAGGTGAGCTCGACCCCGTGGAAGGAGCAGACCAGGGGGATGCCGGCGGCCCGGCGGGCGGCCAGCCCGGGGAGCGCGTGCGGGATCGGCCAGTGGACGTGCACGATGTCGAACCGGTCGCGCTGCACCAGCCGCTGGGCCGCGTACATCCCGGCCAGCGTGTAACCGGGAACGAGCCCGAGGTACCATGGGCGGTGCCGGACGCGATCCGGGGCCGTCTCGTCGTGTGTGAGGTCCTCCCAGCGGCGCGGTGCGTAGCGGAACCGGTGCACGCGCACGCCGTCGAGCACCTGGCTGCCGAGGCCGCGGTAGGCCGGGGCCAGGACCTCGACCTCCACCCCCTCGTGGCGGAGGCGGTGGATGGTCTCGACCAGCCAGGGGGTGATCACGTCCCCTGGATGGCGGTTGTAGGCGCTGACGACGTAGAGGACCTTCACTTGTCCAGTGTGGCCGAAAGGGTTAAGTTTGCGAAACTTCCAAAGATAACCAGGATCGATCCTAACTTCAATGTTTCATGGGAGATAACGCGAGCCGCGCGCTGGTCATCATTCCGACGTATAACGAGCGAGACAACATAACACGGCTGATTCCGGACGTGCTGGCCCAGGACGCGCGGCTCGACGTCCTGATCGTAGACGACGCCTCGCCTGACGGGACGGGCGAGGTGGCGGACGCGCTGGCCGCGGCGGATCCGCGGGTCCACGTGTTGCACCGGCCAGGGAAGCTGGGGTTGGGGACGGCCTACCTGGAGGGGTTCGCGTGGGGGCTGGCGCAGGGGTACGGGTACCTGTTCGAGATGGACGCGGACTTCTCCCACAACCCGGCGCACCTGCCGCAGTTCCTGGACGCGATCGAGCGCTACGACGTGGTGCTGGGCTCGCGGTACCTGGAGGGGCGGGTCACGGTCGTGAACTGGCCGATCACGCGGCTGCTGCTGTCGTACTTCGCGAACGTGTACGCGCGCCGGGTGACGGGCCTGCCGGTGTACGATGCGACCGGGGGCTACAAGTGCTTTCGCCGCAAGGTCCTGGAATCGATCGATCTGAGCCGGATCGAGTCTGAGGGTTACGCGTTCCAGATCGAGGTGACGTTCCGGGCGTGGAGGCGGGGGTTCCGGCTGGGGGAGATCCCGATCGTGTTCGTGGACCGGACGGCGGGCGAGTCGAAGATGTCGAAGCGGATCATCTGGGAGGCGGTGTGGAAGGTCTGGAAGCTGAGGTTCCTGGATCTGCTGGGCCGGATCTAGCGGCGCCTTCGATCCGGCGGGGCGCGTAGCGCGCCGCGGCGAGGGTTTGCGCCCGTCCGGGCGCGGCGTGGGTAGCAGGGAAGGCGGGCGCTGGTCCTGGCCGGCCGGGGGAGAGTCTCGAGAGAGGCCGTGGGAGGCGACGGTTGGCGATCAAGGATCTGCTCTGGGCGTGTCCCGAATGCGGGAGGGAACGCGGGCTGCGGCGGCGGGGACGGGTTGAGGTGTGCATCGACTGCGGCACGCGTTTCCGGCGCGGCGCGGGGGACCTGATCGAAGCCGAGCGGCCGGGGCAGGGCACGGTGGCGCGTCCGGCCCGGGCCTGGCTGGAGCGACTCCCGGAGGCGCGGCTCCCGTGGGAAGGGGCGGAGAGCCAGGCAGGCTGTGTGTTCGAGGAGCGCGTCGAGATCCGGGTCGCAGAAGGGCAGAGGGCGATCCGGCTGGGGCGGCAGTTCTTCGGCTGGGTGGAGCGCTTCGGGCCGAAGCACAGGGGGACGCTGCGACTCGGGCCGGAGGGCCTGAGCTTCCGGGGAGAGGACGGCCAGGAGCGCTCCTGGCCACTGGCTGCGCTCACGGCGGTGCAGGCCAGCTCGAGCAGCCTGCAGCTCAAGGCGCGGCAGGAGCCCGTCGTGTCGATCCGTTTCCCGGAGGGTTCGGCGCGGCTCTGGGAGGCGCTGGTGGAGAGGGCGCTCCGCCTGCGCTACCGCGCGGAGGGGAGAGGGGAGATCGTGGAGTTCCAGCCGCGGATCGTAGCCCGATGACGCTGTACTCCTTTGCGCAGCGACTGGTCCGGGCGCTGTGGCCGCTGGTCGGGGAGCTCGAGGTGGAGGGGCTCGAAAACCTCCCGGAGCGGGGCCCGTTCCTCCTGATCGCCAACCACCAGAGCGTGCTGGACCCGCTTCTCATCCAGGCCGTGTGCCCGAGGCCAGTTTACACGATGGCGAAGAGCACCCAGTTCACGTCGCCGCTGTTCGCGTGGCTCATGCCGCGGCTTTGTTCGTTTCCCGTGCGCCGTTATCGGGTGGACCCGCAGGCGGTGCGCTTCGCGCTCCGGCGGCTGGCGGAAGGGCACCCGGTCGGGATCTACATCGAAGGAGAGCGCACGTGGGACGGGCGACTCCAGCCACCGCGCCTCGGGACGGTGCGGCTGATCCTGAAGGCCGGCGTGCCGGTGGTGCCGTGCACGATCCAGGGCACCTACGAGGTCTGGCCCCGTTGGCACGGCTCGCTCCGCCGCGGGAAGGCGCGGATCACGTTCGGGGAGCCGCTGATCTTCCCGAAGCTGGACCGCCGGGAGGAGCGGGAGGCGCTGGTGGATGAGGCTGCGTCGCGGATCATGGGTGCGCTGGCCCGGCCGCTCGGGGAGTCGTGGCCGGGGCGGGTGGGGGCGGTGGCGGGCGTGGAGGGCGGGTGATGTGGAGAACCGGCGGGTTTTCCACGTCCTCCACAGCCAAAAGTTTACATAATGCATATTATGCGCAGTGGGGTTCGGCCCGCCGGAACGCGAGCGAGGGCCGCCGCGGAGCTCGGCTCGGATGTTATCCGAAGTCGACCGGCGCACGGACGTTGGCTGGAACGGATTTCGTGGTGCGCTCGTTCTCGCGGGAGGTTTCGGGTCAGCCAGGGGCCGCTCCGGCCTCGCGGCGGCGTCTCACCATGGAACGAGGCGCGCTGGGCCTACGATGGCATTGCCGCGGTCGTCTCGGAAGCCTTCAGGAGGCTGCTGGAGCGCGCTCGAGGGCTTGGTCGTATTCCTAGGGTGCTCTCGGCCCGCACGGGGATGGTGCTGTTGCCAGGGCCGCGGAGAGCTCGTGCCGCTCGCCCGGCGTGCCAGCGCGACGGTGCGGGACCTGGGGCGCTCTCGTGCGCCCTGCCGGTCGGGCTGGACATCCCGTTGCGGGCTAGTCTGGCCGGGTCTGCCGGATGCCGTGGATAGCCCCCCTGCTGCAAAGCCACCCATTCGCGGTTTACGCGGCGTGGCGGACAAACGGCGGGAGGGTTGGTGGGGGGGGACCGTGATCAGGTCGGGGTCGCGGGACCTGGCCCCGGAGGGCGGCGGCGGGCGCGCCGCTCACCCCCGGGACGAAGAGGAAGCGAGCGCCCTGGCCTCGCCCAGGCGCACCTCGTAAATGGCGCGGTCCGGGTTCGTCACGGACAGCGACTCGAGAATCCGCTCGTAGAGCTGCGCTGCGCCGGCGGCGTCGCCACGGTCCATGCGGATACGGGCGGCCGCGGCGAGCGCGTCGCGCTTCTGGTGGGCGAGCTGGGCCCTGTCCGCGATACGGAGGTAGAGTTGCTCGGCCTCGCTGGCCTGATTCTTCGCCTCGTGCGCGCTCGCGACCAGGAAAGCGGCGGTGACGCCGAGCGGTTCATCGAGGTCGCTGGCCAGGGGCCGTGCGGTCTCGATCGCCTTGTCCGGATTGCCATCCGCGAGGTAGACCTCGGCGAGCACGACCCGGGCCTCATCGGCCGCGGGCGTGCCGTCGAAGCGCTTGAGGAAGTTCTCCAGGTCGCGGATCGCGAGCTGGCGATTGCCGCTGCTGGCGGTCGCACGGACCTCGTTGAGCTGGGCGGCCGCCTGGTCGCGCAGGGTCCTCTGGTAGCTGCGGTAGTAGAGGGCACCGGCGAGGACCAGGACGACGGCCAGGGCGGCGATGCCCAGGAGCCGGACGTGCTTCCTGGCCCACAAGGCGAATTCGACCACGCGGGTGGTGAAGACGTCGTCGGGCTCTGTGGGCGCGCGGTGCGCGCGGGTCGCATTCGGGTGTCGTGTCATGATCGTCTCGCCTCGATATCGCCGGAACGCCACCGCCCGCGGCCGTGGGCGGCGCGGGCGGTCATGGAAACTCCAAACTATCTAAAGTTAACGAGGTTCGGGGTTGCCAGTCAACCACCGTTTTCGCCCTCGTACGCGTGGAGCCCGGGCCGGCGGCCGGCGCGGTGCTCCCCTGCCCCGCCCGCCGCGCCTCCGGCAATGGACCGAGGCGCGGGCCGACCTGACCGCAGCAAAACCCTCGAGGCCCGGGTCGTGCTCACGGAGGTCTACCTCAAAGCGGGATCGGTTCATACCCCCTCTCAACTCAGAGCCGGGATGCAAAAGCGGTGATCGCGGTTGGCGTGCATCGTGAGCGACGAAGGAGTAAGGGCACGCGGCGGCGCTGAGAAAGCGTCGGTCGGCGGGCGTTGCCGTGCCGCTCAGCGGGCTGGGGGCTGCGTCGGTGGAGCGGGTCGCGACCGGGTGCGGCCCGGGACCTGGCGGGCGGCGCCGAAGCGAACGGGTCCGCGCCGGGCGTAGTCCCCTTCCTCGTAGCGAGGGAGGCGGAACAACGGCCGCTGGGTGCGGAGGGCGAACGCCACGAGGTCGTCCCCCCGCGGGGTGTTGAGCTGGTAGTTGCCGCCGGCCGCGACGGCGACGTACTGGACGCCGTCGACCATGTACGTGATGGGCGGGCCGTTGACCCCGGCGCCGAGTCTGAACTGCCAGAGGAGCTCGCCGGTCCGGGCGTCGAATGCGTCGAGCGTGCCGGTCCCCTGCCCTACGAAGACGAGGTCGCCGGCGGTCGCGAGCGCGCCGCCGACCATCGGTACAGGCACCTTGTGCTGCCAGCGGATCTGGCCCGTTCGCACGTCTATGGCCGAGAAGGTCCCGTAGTGGACCTCTCCCGGGATGTAGCGGAAGGAACCGCCGAGCCAGAGGCGCCCCTCTTCGTAGGGCTGGAAGGCTCGGCGGTAGGCCATGGGCTGGTGGATCCCGAGCACGTAGGCGAGGCCGGTGGTTGGGGAGTAGGCGACGGGTGACCAGCTACTCCCGCCATTCGCGCCGGGAGCCATGCGGATGTCCTCGTCGCCGGGCGGGGCGAAGAGGTTCTCCTGGGGAACGAAGTTGTCGGACCGGACGGCGGGCGCGCCGGTGGCCGCGTCGACGACGTAGAGCCACCCCGTCTTGCCCGCGTGCCCGACGAACGTGCGTCCGCCCCAGGTGAAGAGGAAGGGCGGGCTGCCACCGGACAGGTCCCAGCGGTCGTGCGGGAGGTACTGGAAATACCAGCGGAGATTCCCCGTCTGTGCGTCGAGGGCGACGATCGAGCCGGTGTAGAGGTTGTCCCCCGGCCGGCGCGACCCGTCGAGCACGGGCGCCGGGCTCCCGACGACGACGTACAGCGTGCGGGTCTGCGGGTCGTAGGCGGGGGTGGTCCAGACGGCGCCGCCGCCGCGCCGCCACCCCTCGGAGAAATCGCCAGCGTCCTCCTGTTCCTCGGCGAGGTCCCGGTTCAGGGGTGTGCCGAAGGGGTCGGTGTCCTTCCATTCCCCCACCCACCCCCGGCGCCTCGGCCCCTCGCCCGGCGCGGGGATGGTGTGCCACCGCCAGACCTGCTTCCCGGTATCGGCGTCGTACGCGACGACGAAGCCGCGGATCCCGTACTTCCCCCCGCTCACTCCCACGACGACCTTGCGGTCGAAGGCGAGCGGGGCCATGGTCACGCCGTAGCCGTCGTCCGAATCCGCGATCGTCACATCCCAGACCACACGCCCGGTGCGGTTGTCCAGCGCCACGAGGTGGGCGTCCAGGGTGGCCACGTAGACTTTGTCGCCGTACGCGGCCACACCTCGGTTGCTGGGCCCGCAGCAGAAGATCGTCGTCTCCAGCCGCGGCACGAACTCCCACAGCTTTTCCCCCGTCGCCGCGTTGAGGGCCACCACGTGGCTCTCGGGCGTGCTGATGTACATGGTGTTGTCCACGACGATCGGCGTCGTCTGGAACGACTCTGCGATCCCGGTCTGGTAGATCCAGACGGGGACGAGGTCCGCGACGTTCGTCCGGTTGATCTGGCCCAGGCTCGAGTAGCGCTGGTTGTTGTACGCGCCGCCGTGGACGACCCAATTCTGGCCAGCCGCCGTGGCCTGGGTCACCATCGCGTCGGTGACCGCAGTGAAGCGCGGCTGCGGCGGGGCCGGCCGTCGTTGCGCGACCTCGGAAGCCTCCTCCGGCTCCTCGCGACCGCAGGTGGTGAGGGCGAGCGATGCGACGAGGACGAAGAGTGGTCGGAAGGTTCGGAGCTTCATGACCTCTGCGCTACGGTAGGCACCGACCAACGGGACAGAGGGGGCGAAAGCGAGCGGCTGGGGTCGCAAGAAGGATGCCATGGCCGGCCTCGGCGAGCTGGCGTACCCGGGTCCGGCGAGCCGGCGGGACCGGCCGCTCCGCTGCGGGCGATCGGCCATCTCCGGCCCGCCTGGACGCCCACGAGGCTCAGGGGCCTGGAGGCCACGCGGGCGCCGGGGTGGCGTATGGCTTGCATACCGCCTGAGCTCCGGACCGATCCGCAGGTAGAGCGAAGGAGGCCCCGGGGGCATGGTGGCGAAGGTGTTGGGGGCGCGCGGGGCGCAGGCTCCCGCGGTGTTCGCCCTGGTCATGACGCCGGTGCTGCTCCTGGTCGCGTGCGGGCTTCGAACGCGAGGGGCGGAGCCGTACCCGGAGCTGGCCGACTTCGCGGGTCGAGAGATCGAAGCCGTCGAGTTCGTGGGCGGAGCGCCGTTCGCGGAGGACACGCTCCAGGACCTGGTGGAAACCAGGGAGACGCGCTGTGACCTGCTCGGTCTGCCCGTCTGCATCCCCGGGACCAAGATCGGCCGGACCGTTCACCGGCTGAACCTCGAGACGCTGCGCCGCGATGTGCTGCGGCTGGAGCGGTTCTATCGGCGGCGGGGCTACTTCGGGACGCGAGTCCAGCCGACGGTGCAGCCGGTCGAGGACACGACGAAGATCGGGGTAACCTTCCTCATCGAACGGGGGGACGGGGTGGTGCTGGACACGCTGGTGGTGGAGGGGACGGAAGGGATCTTCGATCCGGACTCGCTGGCCCGCACGCTTCCGCTCCGGCCTGGCGAGCTGTTCGACCTGGGCGAGTTCGAGGCGTCCGCGGACACGATCCTGCGGGCGCTGCTCGACCGGGGCTACGCGTACGCGCGGGTGCTGCGGAGCTACGATGCGGACACGGTGACGGACCGTGCGACCGCATGGCTGACGGCGTTCCCGGGCCCCCCCGTCGTCGTGGACTCGATCGTCGTGCTGGGAGCCGAGACCCTTGGGCGGCGGTCGGTGCTCCGGCAGCTCACGTTCCGGAAGGGGGACCTGCTGCGTGCGCGGGAGCTGATCGAGAGTCAGCGCAACCTCTACAGCCTGGAGCTGGTGCAGCTCGCGAGCGTGGCGATGGCGCCGGATTCGCTGCAGGTGACGCCGTCGGACAGCGCGCGTGCGACGGTGGTGGTCCGGATCGTCGAGGCGCCCGAGCACCAGGTCGACGCGGCGGTGGGGTTCGGCACGGTGGAGTGTTTCCGGCTGGCCACGCGGTGGGTGGACCGCAGCTTCATGGGTGGAGCGCGGCGGCTGCAGCTCGCGGGCTCGGTGAGCAAGCTCGGGATCGCGGGGCCGTTGAACCTGGGGCTGGGCAAGTCGGCGTGCACGGCCTATCGGGGGGACGATTTCGGCGACGATCTCGACTACCGGCTCGCGGCGGACTTTACCCAGCCGTACCTCGGCAGTCCCCGTAACCACCTGACGCTCAGCGCGTTCGTCGAGCGCGGGTCGGAGCCGAACGTCTTCCAGCGGGAGGCGCAGGGTGGGCGGATCGCGGTGGCACGTCGGGTCACGGTCCGGGGGATCCTGACCGCGGCGCTGGAGGCGGAGCACGGCCGGACGATCGTGGCCGACTCGGCGGTTTTTTGCCTGGCGCTAGAGGTTTGCGACCCCGCGGTGTTCGGGGAGCTCGCGCGGCCCCGCTGGCGCAACGTGCTCGGGCTGGACTGGACGGAGGATCGGCGGGACCAGGTGCTCGATCCGACGCGGGGCACCCTGGTGCGTGCGGGGTTGGCGTGGGCGGCGCCGTGGCTGGCGTCCGACGTCGACTTCGTGCGTTCGACCGGGGAGCTGTCGCGGTACTGGACGCTCCGGCCGGAGTGGGTGCTGGCGGCCTCGGTGAGGGTGGGGACCTTCTTCGGCACGGGATCGGTCACGCCCGGGGACCCGGATTTCCTGCCGCCGGAGGAGCGCTTATACGCGGGCGGCGCGAACAGCGTGCGGGGCTACGGGCGCAACGAGCTGGGGCCGGGGCTGTACATCGCGGAGGACGCGCAGGTCGACACCGCGACGGGGACGGTGCTCCTGCCCACGACGGAGGGTCTGCGGACCCGGTTCATCCCGATCGGCGGCACTTCCCTGCTGGTGGCGAACCTCGAGCTGCGCGTCCCTTCGTTCTTTGCGCGGGATCGAGTGAGGCTGGCGGCGTTCGTGGATGTGGGGGCGGTGGACACGGCGGCGGCGCTGCTGCCGGGCGGGCTGAAGATCACCCCGGGAGTCGGGATCCGTCTGGCGACGCCGGTGGGTCCGGCACGGCTGGATGTGGCGTACAACCCGTACGATTTTCCGGAAGGGCCCCTGTTCGTGCCGGATCCCCGGACCGGGGCGCTAGTGCGGGTGCGGGAGCGGTTTTCTGCGGGGTCGCCGGGGTCGTTCCTGGATCGCTTTCGTATTCATCTGGCTGTAGGCCAGGCGTTTTGAGGCCGTGATCGCCAGGCGAGCTCGGTCCGGCCCCCGATCGCGCAGTCCGGGGTGCGAGCGCCTGCTCGGGCTGGGGTTAGGACTGGTGGTGGGGCTGTGGCCGTGGTCGCTGGGGGGAGCGGGATGGGCGGGCGTCGGGGTCGTGGGGGTGGCGCGGGACACGGCAGGGGGGCCGCCGGGCGTGCCGCCGGCCGGCATCGGCGGGTTCGAGGGACGAGTGACGGCGCGGCTCAGGGCCACGCAGCCGCGGACGGAGGCGCTGGCCGGCCGGGTGCGATTCCGCCTGCGGCGGGTCGTCTGGAACGAGCGAGGCGGCCGGCCGTTCTTTCGGGCCGCGGAGATCACCGGGGTCGCGGACGGCGCCGCGCTGGGGCGTGGCGCCGTGGTGGTGGAAGAGCTGCGGCTGAGCGGACCCGAGATCCGGCTGGAGCGGCGGCGGGGCGAAACCGCGTGGAACTGGCAGCGGATCCTGGCGGCCGAGGGGGGCGGAGCGGCGGAGGGGCGGGCGACGCGGCCCCGGCTCGTCCTGCTCCGCGACGTCGCGATCGAACGGGGGCGCGCCGACATCCGATCGGCAGAGACGACCCTGGTTTTCCAGGGTGTCGAGGCGCGACTGCCACGGGTCGCGCTGTCCGGCCCGGACATCTCTTACCCTGAGGTGGTCGTCGGGTCGGCACGGGCGACCACCACGCTCGATCACCCGGCCCTCGACCCGACGTTCCAGGTCGAGCTGAGGGAAGGCCTCTTCCGCTTTCCGGGGGATCGAGTCACATTCGAGGTACGGCGGCTCACGCTCGACCAGTCGCTCTTCTCCGGCGCGCAGGGTCTATGGAGGTTCGGCCGGCCCGGGATTTCCGGGCTGGAGATGCGCGTCCGCGGGGAGCGGGTCCGATTCATCGACGTCCGCTTCCTGGCCCCCGTCCTGCCGGCCGAGGGGGTGGCGAGCTTCGACCTGAACATGGCGCCCCTCGCGGGGAACCGGACGGAGCTGCAGTTCCGGGCGCTGGCGGCGCGCACGGACGGCTCGGTGATCCGCGGCGCCTTGGGGCTGGGGGTGGGTGGGGGGCGGCCGCTCGAGCTGCGGACCCTGGACGTGACGCTCGACCCGTTGACGGTCGCGACGCTCGAACGCTTTACCGGTCCCCTTCCCTACGGCGGCGAGCTACGGGGCCGGGTGCGCGGGAGCGCGGGCGCGCTCGAGTTCGCCGTCGTCGCCTCGCTGACCGCGCCGGAGGTCGCCCCGTTCGATCTCCGCCTCACCGGCCGGGCCGCGCTCGCGGACGGGGGGCTCGCGCTGCGGAGCCTGGTGGTCGATTTCCAGGACCTGCCGCTGGCGGCGCTCCGGCCGATCGCGCCTGGCATCCCGCTGCGGGGCGTGGCCTCTGGCCGCGTCGCGATGGAAGGCGCGCCCAGCGAGGTGCCGATCCGGCTGGACGTGCGTCTGACCCTCCCGCCGATGGGCGGCGAGGCGGCTGTAGCGGGGACGCTCGACCTGACGGGCCCGGTCGTGGCGTACGACCTGTCCGGGCGGCTCTCGGGCATCCAGCTCGACTCCGTGCTCGCGGCCGATGTGCCGCCCGTGGCGATCGACGGGCGGTTCGGGGTGGTCGGGCGCGGGCTGACGCTCCTGGAGGCTTCAGCCCGCCTCGACCTGGAGGGCCGATTCACCGGCTGGGAGGCCGGTCCGGGCGACACGCTGGTGGTGCGCCTTGCGGTCAACGAAGGCCTGGTCACTGTCGAAACGGCGTCGATCCGGCTGGCGACCCTGGTGCTGGAAGGCTCGGGGGCCTGGGCGCTCGAGCCGCCCTCGCGGAGCGCTTTGCGCTACCGGCTGGCCGTCTCCTCCCTCGAGCCGTGGGGACCTTACCTTCCCTTCCTTCCCGACGCCGACGCATCCGGTTCGATCCGCACGGAAGGGACGCTGGCGGGGACGCTCGACCAGCCACAGTTCGAGGGGACGGCCGAGGGTGAGGAGCTTCGTTACGGGGGCTGGGCGGTGAGCGATGCCGAGGCTCGCTACGCGCTGACGCTCGGCGGGCCGACGCCGGTGATCGTGCTCGACCTGTTCGCTCACGGCATCGATGCTCCGGGGGCGGGCACGTACGACACGGCCTCGGTGCGATTCCGGCTCACCCCTCCGGTCTTTGCTCTGGACCTGCGCGCCGACCGGGTCGGGGATGGGCTCATCGAGGTGCTGGCGGACGGCCGGGTCCAGGACGGCCGGGGGGAGGGGTCGATCCGTCGCATGAACATCGACCTGGATGGCCGGCGCTGGGTCCTCGCCGGGCCCGCCGGGATCCAGTGGGGGGACGGGGAGGCGGTGGCGATCCAGGGTTTCGTCCTGCGTGAGGAGGGCGGCGCAGGCCGGGTTGCGGTGGACGGCCGTCTGCCGCCGACGGCCGGCGGGCTCCGGGTCGAGGTCGTTGCGCTTCCGATCGACGCCGTGCTCAGCGCGCTCGGCCGCGAGGCGGACGCGACCGGCGACCTCACCGCGACGATCGAGGTGACCGGAACGGGGGAGAGCCCGCGGATCGAGGCGGAGTTCGACCTCGAGAACGTCACCGTCCGCGAGGTCCGCTTCACCGGCGTGCAGGGCGAGCTACAGTACGCAGGCCGGCAGCTCTCCGCCCGGGCGACGGCCACGGTCGACACGCTCGCCGGAGCCACCGCGGAACTCCGCGCCTCTGTGCCGCTGACTCTCACCCTGGACCTGCCGCCCCGCGCCCGTCTCATCGATACCAGCCCGGTGGAAGCCTCGATCGAGGCCAAAGCCGTTCCGCTCGTGGTGCTGGAGAGCTTCACGACGCAGGTCGAGGACGCGGAGGGCACGCTGGACGCGCGCGTCGTCCTGAGCGGCACACCGGCGGAGCCCCGACTGGAGGGCAGCCTGACGGTGCAGAACGGGGCCCTCACCCTCCCGGCGATGAACCAGCGTTACCGCGAGATCACGGCCGACCTGGTCCTGGACGGCCGGGCGGTCGAGGTCAGGGAGCTTCGCGCGCGTAGCGACGGCTGGGCCCAGGTGACCGGCACCATCGTGTTCGAGGAGCTGACGCGCCCGGTCGCCGACCTGACGATCAGCTTCGACCGGTTCCGGGCGATGGGCGTGGAAGACCGGCATGGCGCGGCGGTGTGGGGCGAGCTGCAGGTGTCGGGTCCCTTGTCAGAGCCCATGGTGACAGGGCGGCTCGAGCTGGACGACGGGTGGATCGCCATCCCAGCGCTGGCGCGGGGCGGATTCGAAGGCGACGCGATCGACGGCGGGGAGCCGGCGCCACTCCCGAGCGAGGAACCCGCGCCCCTGGGCGGCCCGTGGCTCGGCGCGTTGACCGCGGATATCGTCGTGGAGGCCGGCGACAACCTCTGGTTCACGACGGAGGAAGCGGAAGCGCAGCTCGCGGGCGAAGTCGTGATCAACGTGACCGATGGGGAGTTCCGGATCACCGGCGTGCTGGAGGGCGAGCGAGGCAGGCTCACGTTCCGGGCCGGCCCGATCGTGCGGCGGTTCGACATCGTGCGGGCGCAGATCCGGTTCCTGGGGGAGCCCGATCCGAACCCCCAGCTCGACATCACCGCCTCGAGGATCGTGATCGACCCGGTGGGTCGCGAGCTCGAGATCCTGGCCCAGCTCCGCGGCACGCTGCGGGAGCCGACGCTCTCGCTCTCGACGCCCGGCGGCGTGCCGATCCCGGAATCGGAGCTCCTGAGCTATCTCCTCTTCGGCCAGCCGAGCTTCGCGCTCACCGAGGGCATCCTGCCCGGCGAAGCCGTCCTCGAAGCGACGCTAACGGAGCTGGCCACCATCGAGCTGGAAGAGGCCCTGGCCGGGACGCTGGGGCTGGACATCGTCCAGGTCCGGCCGGGCGCAGCCGCCGGGCCGTTCGGTCCCCTGGGGATCCGGACGCTCGTGATCGGCCGGGAAGTAGCGGAAGATGTTTTCCTGACAGTGGAATCCGGGCTCGCCACCCTTTTCGGCCCCGGAGACGCTTCCGTGACCAACCCGTGGGCGGTGCGGCTCGAATGGCGCATCCGGCCTGGCTCGACCCTCCGGGTCGGCTACGAGCCCGTGGACCGGGGGCGCCTGTTCCGCGGGCTCGTGAGCGGGCTGCCCGTCGTCCGGCCGGAGCAGCAGTTCACCGTGGATTACCGCCTGCGCTGGACGTATTGACGCCGCCTCACGGGAACGCGCGCAGCTCCTCGGGTTTCGGCGGAGCGCTCTTCGCCCGCCGGATCGCCGCTTCGAGCAGCGCCGCCTGGATGCGAGCCATGGACTCGTCGGAGATGGACCGCGCCGGCCTGACGGCCTCGACGTGCGAGTTCAACACGTCCTCGACCCACTTCGGCGCTCCGGGCCACAGGAACACGCACGTCGCGTGACGGGTGGCGGCGATCAGCTCGCTGCGATCGCTGGCCGCGACGACCTGGATCTCGTGCGGTGTCCGGTCGACACCGCAATGGTCCAGGGCGCGACGCACTTTGTCCGCGAGACTGGTGCTGTCGACGACGACGACGAGCGGGCCTCGTGCAGCGCGCTGGGCGAGGTCGCGGAGGACCTCGGGAGGCATGGTGGCCTCGATGATCGTTCGTCCGGGCGCCAGTAGCGCGACCTCGGCGCTGTGGTACGGGGTCGTGACCAGGAGCGGGGCCTCGGCGAGGAGCGGATCGCCGGGACGAAGCTCGTCCAGAATGCACGCCATGGCGTGGACCCCGAGGCGCTCGTGCAGCTCTGTCGCCAGGGCCTCCGCCTGCGCCCAGTTACACTCGATGACGGGCAGGCGCGCCCGTTCGACCTCGCCGACCGCGCCGACCAGCCGCAGGATGCTGCGGGTGTCGAGCCCGAGGGCGCGGGCACCGGCGTAGGTGTGCTCGAGCCAGCGCCGATGGAGCCTCTCGAGGGGCCCGAGCGGGTCGGGGAGTGAAGGGCCACAGAGGTAGACGCCCGAGCGGGCTCTGACCCGTACCAGACCTTCTTCCTGCAGCCGGCGGTACGCGGCGGCCGCAGTCTTGCGGTCGACGTGCTCGGCCTCGGCGATCTCGCGTATGCTGGGCAGGCGGTCGCCCGGCTGCCAGTACCCGAGGTAGAGGCCGGAAACGAGGCGTTCGCGCAACTGGTTGAGGATGATCGCACCGGCGACCTGCTCTCTGGCCATGGCCGCCTCCATTGGGGGTAATGGTGGCGTTTTGCGGCGTCCAGAGGCATCGCAAGAACGGTTCCAATCGGACGGGTGCTATGAATCCCATGGTCGCGGTGACCCTGGTGCTGCAGGTGGCGCTTCCGAGCGCTGTTCCGCCGGAATCGGCGGAGGCGTACCGGCGAGCGGCCCGGCGCGCCGAGGCGCAGTACGAGAGTCTTGCCCGCCATCTGGCGCCAAGGAGCTGGGGTGGAGGCTGGAGTCAGCCATGCGATGAGGTGGTGGGACGGTTCTGCCTCCGCTACGAGGACGATACGGGAGGGAGTCGCCCGATCGCGCCGGAGGCGGAACGGGTCATCCGAGCCCGCCAGGAGGCGATCGAGGCGCTCCGCAAGGCGCTGGCGGCGATGCCGGACGACTTCGAGACCGCGGGGCCGCTGGTCCGGTACCTGATCGAGGACCGGCGCGCCGATGAAGCGGTTTCCGCTGCGGAGCTCTTCGCCTGGGCGACCCCCGATTCGGCGTGGGGGAACCTGCTGCACGCGTTCGCCCTCCACGCGGCTGGGCGGGATTCCGCGGCGGAGCGGTATTTCGCCGAGGGCCTGGCGAGACTGGACCCCGAGACGCGGCAGCGATTCACGCGCGTCGACTTCCTGCTCGCTCCGCCCGAGAGGCGGCGGTACCGGGACCTGTCGGAGCAAGAGCGGGCGGAGTACGAAGCCCGCCTGTGGACGCTCGCCGATCCACTCTACCTCACGCCGGGCAACGAGAGTTGGGCAGAGCACCTGGCCCGGCAGATCTGGGCGCGGCTCCTCGCCCGGGCGCCCCGGGTGCTGGGCATGCACTCCTGGGCTCGCGACCTCGACGAGCTGACGACCCGGTACGGTGTCCCGGTGGCCCGGGAGCGGATCATCTCGACGTCGATCTACCATGACGAGTTCCGGCTCGTCGAGCGTTACGACACGGCCGCCCTGGCTTACGTCCCGGAGGCGCTGCACACGCGAGGCTTCCCGCGCACGCCGCTTCCGGACGACCCCTGGGAGCTCGACGACCCCCGCGCGCGGAGCGGCTATGCACCCATCACGTTCCGGCGTCTCGTGCCGCTGGTCCACCAGGTCTCGCGGTTCCCGGCCGGCGACTCCGTGGTCCTGCGCGTGGATGGCGTGTTCGTGCTGGATTCCGCCGCGAGCGGAGCCACGTCGGTCGAGGCCGCGTTCTTCGTGCTGGATGAGGCCGCGCACCGGGTACGCGAGCCGCGCGAAACGGTCCAGGTCCGCGGGGACACGGCGTGGTTGTCGTTCGAGGTGAAGCTACCGGCGGGGCAGCACGTCTACAGCCTCGAGACGATGGAGCCGGAGAGCCGGCTGGCGGGGAGGGCGCGTTACTCTGTGGAGCTCGAGGCGCCGCCGGCGAGCGGTCCAGCCCTCTCCGACGTGCTGGTAACCTTCCCCTTCGGCAGGGGTACGCAACCGACCGGGCGGGACGACCCCGCAGTCCGGCCGCGGGCGGATCTCCGGATCCCGAATGATGGGATGATCGGTATCTACGCCGAAGCGCACGACCTCCGTCCAGACCCCGACGGCACGACCCGCTATCGAGTCGAGCTGGTCGTGCAGCGTGCGACTCCGCCCCCCTTCCCTTCCCGGGCCCTGCGCTGGCTCGGCGAACGCGTCGGCCTCAGCAAGCCCGCTCAGGATCCCCGGCTCGCGTGGGAAGCGGAGGGGGTGGCCGGGGAGCCCGCGATCCTCACCGTGGACCTCGATCTCTC
Source organism: Longimicrobiales bacterium (assembly GCA_036564015.1). Taxonomy (GTDB): domain Bacteria; phylum Gemmatimonadota; class Gemmatimonadetes; order Longimicrobiales; family RSA9; genus DATCLG01. The sequence continues at coordinate 9,656 of DATCLG010000139.1, read as the reverse complement.
GGCGCTCGAGCCTGGACTCTACGCCCTGGAGCTCGCCGTGACGGACCTGGTCACTGGCACCCGCCGCCAGACCGAGCGGATCCTCCGGCTCACCGAGCCGAGGCGCCGCGCCGTCACTCCCTAGTCGAGTCCGGCGCCGGCGGCCTTCCCGCCTGCGCTATGGCCGGGGCGAACGTGTCGAACATCCAGTCCTCGAGCCGACCCGTGGAACGACACGAGGCGCCCACCGTGCTGCGCGCCTCCGACGATATCACGAGCACGCTGCCCGACCCTTCCGGCCGCACCACGACGCGCGGCCGCAACGAGGCGCTTCCGACCGGCTCCGAGCCGGCGCAGCGTACGTACAGCCGCCCATCGCCCGGAGCCGTTACCCACCCGAACTGGATCAGGCGCTCTCGCGCGCGGATCTCGGACACCAGCAGGTCCAGGCGGTCGAGCTCCCGGTTCAGCCGCTCCCAGACCACATCGGCGGGCTGCGGGAGATGCTGGACGAGCACCGGGGCGCCGTCCCATCGGTCGAAGAAACGAAGGCCGCAGGCGTCGAGTCCGAGGAACGCGGCCAACGCCAGGGATAGGCCGAGCCACTGCATTGCCATCCGAATCCTCCCATCCCGCTCAGAGAGCGGGAGAGGATGGTTACCTCATCGATTGGCTTTGGCCCGAAGCCGAAACGGCGTCGAGCCATTCGACCCGGGTGGCAAGGCCTATTCCATGCGCAGGCGCCGCGGCGCCGGCGCCCGCCGCCGTGTCCGGGCGCCGGCGGGCGCCGGGCGGGCTCACCGGCTCTTCTGCCGCGCCTTGAATCCGGCCTCACGGAGTCGCTCGAGCAGGCGCGGGCGGGGGGCGATGTGGGAGCTGTGCTTGATGTAGACCTCGGCCCGGTCCGGCCGGACGAGCACGCGCGCGACCCCATCCTCCCGGTCGAGCAGCTCGCGGATCCGCTCGGCGGTCTCGGCGTCGCGCAGCTCCTCGATCACCAGCGTCGTCGTTTCCATGATCCCTCCTGAGAGAATGGTCCACGGCGCGAGAGGACACATCCAGACGAATGGTGGCCGGCCGGACCCGGTCCGTCAAGCTGGGCAAGGTGTTGCGCCGGCGGGCTCCGGTGCAGATGTTGCGAGCCGTGGCGGTGCGCTCGCGGGGCGGCCTGCGGCGTGCCGCCCCTCTGAACCGAGGGCTGAGGACACAGACCAGCTGGACATGCCACGAAACGAGCCGAAGGGACGCCGCGGCGACTGCTGGCGGGGCAAAGGCGATCCAACACCGTTCGTTCCAGGGCTACCGGAGGACGTCCCGAGGGCACAATCGCTCGCGAGCCTCTTCGCCGCCATGGCTTGCTGCACCCGGTGCGAGCTGGCGAAGGAGCGCACGCAGGTCGTGCCCGGCACAGGGCCGGAAACGGCTCGCGTGATGCTGGTGGGCGAAGCGCCCGGCGCGGAGGAGGACCGGCAGGGAAAGCCGTTCGTGGGGGCGGCCGGGCGCCTGCTGAACCGTCTCCTCCAGGCGAACGGGCTACGCCGCGAGGAGGTCTTCATTACCAACGTGGTGGCCTGCAGGCCGCCGGGGAACCGTGCGCCGCGGGCGTCCGAGATCCGGGCGCACGCGCCGTGGCTGGAAGAGCAGATTCGACTGGTGAAGCCGCGGTTGATCCTGACGCTGGGCCGCTCCGCGCTGGGCTACTTCCTGCCTGGCGCGAAGGTCACGCAGCTTCGCGGGGTTCCCCAAACCGTGGTGCGGGATGGGCGGAGCATCGCCCTGCTCCCCCTCCTCCACCCCGCCGCCGCCCTCCGGGCGCCGGACCTGCTCCCGGCCCTGGAAACCGATTTCGCTAAGGTTCCCGACCTGCTGGCCCGGCTCGCCGACAGCCCATGAGCGCCCTCAACGCGCTCCCGCTGCGGCGTTCGGCTCCGGGTCCGCGGCGCCCTCCGCCACGGGTGCACGCCGCGCCACGAGGTAGATCCCGAGCGCGAATACCAGCACGGCGGCGATCTGCGAGGTCGTGAGGCCGTAGAGCACGTGGTCCGTCTTCGCGCGCACGAACTCGATCAGGAACCGCTCCACCCCGTAGAGGATCAGGAAGAGGCCCCAGAGCTGGCCGGTCCGGAGCTGGCGCCGGGCCAGCTTCGAGAGCACCGCGAACATCAGCAGACCCGCAGCCACCTCGTAGAGCTGCGTCGGGTGCACCTTCATGATCGCGGCATCCGGCACGCTCGCCGGAATGTCGGCGCCCGCCGAGCGAAGGTAGCCCGCGGTGCTGGGAGGCAGACCCTCGGGGAACGCGATGCCGACCCAGCTATCCGTGGGGAGCCCGTAGTCGTCGCCAACCAGGAAGCAGCCGACCCGACCGACGGCGTAGGCCAGCGCGAGGCCGGGCGCGACGGCATCGAACATGAGCAGGAGAGGCAGCTTCCGCCGCTGCACCTGCCAGAAATAAGCAATGGCCCCGCCAATGAAGCCCCCGAACCACACGAGGCCGCCACGGCTCGTGAGCTCGCCGATCGGATCCGCTACCAGATCCGGAACGTGGAGCGCGAGGTAGTAGAGCCGCGCGCCGACGATCCCGCCGAGCGCCACCCACGCCAGCACGTCCCAGGCGAGCTCGCCCCGCAACCCCCGATAACGGAGCTCCCGGGAAAGGACCCATGCCCCTGTCACGAACGACAGGAAGAGCATGAGGCCGAAAGACGTGATCGTGAAGTCGCCGATCTTGATCAGGTTCGGGTACATGCACTCTCCAATCCCATGCGCCGTCGACCGCCGGCGGGTCCTCTCATTTGATACCTCGTCGCGGGGGCTCGGGTCCCTGCGGCGCCTCCCGGCCGCAGGCGACCCAAGCTAGACGGCAGGACCGAAACGCGCCACCGCCTCCCTCAGGTCCCGGGGTCGGTGTCCGAGGGTGCGCCCGGCACGGGCGACTCCGCAAGCGAGCCGCGACGCGTCCACCGGCGGACAGCTACGGCAATCGTGGCCGCGCCACCGACGAAGGCCACGATAGGGAGCAGGTAGAGCGCAAGATTGAAGCCGTGCGCCTCGGGCTCGAGGAGGATCCACTCGCCGTACTTGCTGACGAAATAGGCCTTCACCTCCTCAGGCGTGCGGCCCGCGGCAAGCTGCTCGCGGACCACGGCCTTCATGTCTTGCGCGAGCTCGGAAGGGGAATCCTGAATCGACTCGCCCTGGCAGACCGGGCACCTGAGCTGCGATGCGACCTTTCGGGTCAGGGCGTCCAGCTCGGCCTCATCCCGCGGGGCCTGGGCACCCACCGGCCCCGGCGCCGCCAGCCCGAGCGCCAGGAGCACGAGCAGCGCAGCCCGGGTCACGGCGTCTCCTCCCGCGACCCGCTGGCCGCCAGGATCGCCTCGATGCGATCGACCAGGATCCGTTCGTTGACCGGCCCGACGTGCTTGTATTCGACCCGGCCGTCCGGGCCGATGAAGAACGTTTCGGGGACCCCATAGACGCCGAAGTCGATCGCCGTGCGGGACCCCGGGTCGAGGAGCGTCGGGTAGCTCTGCCCGCCCATCTCGTCGATCCAGGCGCGGGCCTGCTCGGGCGAATCCTTGTAGAGGATGCCGAAGAACCGCACGCCGCGCCCCTCGTAGGCGCGCGCGGTCGCCGAGAGCGCCGCGTGCTCGTCGCGGCACGCCAGGCACCACGAAGCCCAGAAGTTGATCACGACCACGTTGCCCCGGAGCTCTGAGAGCCGGATCGTGTCACCTGCCGCCCCCCTTCCCTGCCCCGAGCCCACCGGGTCCTCCATGACGGCCAGCGCGAACTCGGGCGCGGGCCGGCCCGGCAGCGGCGAGGGGATCGCCCTCGGGTCCCGGGTGAGACCGTAGCCGAGCAGCACCACGATCGGGACGACGACCACGGCCGCCCCAAGCGAACGGCGCCAGTTCATGCCTGAGCTCCTCCTCCGGCGATGCCGAACCTGACGGCAACGTTGGCGGGCGGCGCCGCCGGCGCCTCGACCGCGGGCTCGGCCGGCCGCTCAAACGAAGCCGATGCCCGGCCCCGGCGTCGCCTCGACGGCCAGACGGCCACCAGCCCGCCCAGCCCGAGGATCCCACCGCCCACCCAGATCCACATGACCAGCGGCTCGACCAGCACCCGCAACGTCGCCGACGAGCCGTCACGCTCGAACGCCATCAGGTTGATGTAGAGGTCCTCCCGCGGGCGGCTCCGGACCGCCGGCGTCGCAATGGGCTGGTCCGTGCCGCCGTAGAAGTTGAGCCGCGGGTCCAGTCGCCCGACGGCGCGCCCGTTGGTCAGGACCGTCACATCGGCGCCCACCACGAACCGGTGCGCCTCATCCTGCGCCCACAGCCTGTCGAAACGGACCTGATACCTCCCGATCTCCAGCACCTCGCCCCGGGAGAGCGTCGCCTCCCGCTCCCGCTTGAAGGTCGACGACCCCGCCACTGCGACCGCCATCACGATGACCCCGAGATGGGCCACGTAGCCGCCGTAGCGACGCCGGTTCGAGCCCACCAGCCGGAAGAGCGCCACGAGCGGACCTTCCCCATGGGCGCGCATCCGCGCCGCGGCCCCGATCGTGAACTCCCGCACGTTGGCGACCAACGCGAACGCGGCGAACGCGAAGGTCAGGACCGCGTAGGGCGCCCGCACGCCCACGAGCACGCTCGCGATCCCCGCCACCACCATCGCCACGAACGGCGGCACAAACTTCCGCCTCAGCTCCTCCCGCGACGCCCTCCGCCACGGCAGCGCCGGCCCTACGCCCAGCAGGAAGAGCAGCGCCGCGCACAGCGGGACGGTCATGCGGTTGAAGAACGGCGCGCCCACGCTCACCTTGACCCCGCGCACGGCCTCGGCCACGAGCGGGAAGAGCGTGCCCAGCAGCACCGTGAACGTGAAGGCGCTCAGGACCAGGTTGTTGATCAGGAAGACCGTCTCCCGGGAAACCACCGCGTCCAGCGTCCCTTCGCTCTTCAGCTCGCCGCTCCGACCGGCGAGCAGCACCAGCGAAAAGAGGAGGACCAGCGCGATGAAGGCGAGGAAGTAGTAGCCGATCGTCCCCTGGGCGAACGCATGGACGGAGGAGAGGACCCCGCTCCGGGTCAGGAACGTGCCCAGGATCGTGAGCAGGAAGGTCGCGATGATCAGGCTCAGGCTCCACACCTTGAGCATCCCGCGGCGTTCCTGGACCATCACGGAGTGGAGGAACGCCGTCGCCGTGAGCCAGGGCATGAACGAGGCGTTCTCGACCGGGTCCCAGGCCCAGTACCCGCCCCAGCCCAGCACCTCGTACGACCACCACATCCCGGCCACGATCGCCAGCGAGAGGAAAACCCAGGCGCACACGGTCCACCGGCGCGTGCTCCGGATCCAGGCGTCGTCCAGGCGGCCGGAGAGGAGGGCGCCCACCGCGAAGGCGAACGGCACCGTCATCCCTACGTACCCGAGGTAGAGCAGCGGCGGGTGGACCGCCATGAGCGGGTGGTTCTGCAGGAGCGGGTTGGGCCCGGGGCCATCCGCCGGAACCGGCCAGACCAGGCCGAACGGGTTGGCCGGGCCGACCAGCAGGAGATAGAAGAACGCCCCCACGCCCAGCATCGTCGCATTGGCGTAGGGAACGAGCGGCCCGAGCTCGCTACCACGGTGGAGGTAGACCACCGCCGCCGTGTACGCCGAGAGCACCCATCCCCAGAAGAGGATCGAGCCCTCCAGCGCGCTCCACAGAGAGATCACCGTGAAGAAGAGCGGCGTTGCCCGGCTCCCGACCTGCGCCACGTACGAGACGCTGAAGTCACGCGTGACCAGGGCGTAGACCATCGCCAGGTTGGCCACGGTGAGGAGCGCGAAGATCGCGTACGCGGCGAGCTCGGAGCTCCTGAGGAGATCCGAGCGGCGGCCGCGTACGCCGACCACCGCAGCCGCCGCTCCGTACACGGCCAGCGCCAACGCCACGGCGGTCGCCGTGTACCCGATGATTCGCGTCACCGTTTCTCCTCGCGGATCAGAGTCCTGTACATCTGCTCCGGCTCGTGCCCGGGCGGCGGCGCACGGTACTCGTTCGAGTGCTTCACCATCAGGTTCGTCGACTCGAAGATCCCGGCCCGCGAGTACCGCCCTTCGACCACCACACCGATCCCATCACGGAACATCTGCGGCGGCGCGCCCCGGGACTGCACCTCGATCTCCTTCTCCCCGTCGGTCATGCGGAACCGCAGGTCAAGCGTCTCCGCGTTCCACGAGATCGACCCGGGGACCACCTGGCCGCCCAGACGAACCGGGGCATCGTACGCCGCGTCGCCACGCGCCAGCAGCTCCGTCGGCGTGAGGAAGTAGACGAGGTTGTCGCCGATGCCGCCGTAGAGCAGATATCCGAAGCTGCTCAGGATCAGCACGGATCCGACGGCCAGCGCGATTTTCTTGCGGTTCTTCCGGCTCACTTCTCCGCCTCCTTTCCGCCCTCGAGGACCTCGGCCAGAGCGGCCTCCGCTCGCCGGACCCGGCGACGCAGATAACCAGCATAGCCGATCAGGACGATCCACGTGAGGCCGAAGCCGGCCACAATGTAAACCCAGTCAGACATGGACCCCTTCTCCGGCGAGCGCCGCCTCTTCGATCCGCGCCTCTGCCGCGCGCTCGAGCCGGGCGGCACGGTAGCGCCTGGCGACGAAGTACACCAGTACGAGGAGGAACGCAATCGCGTTCATCCGGAGCCCCCGCGTGTAGATGGGATCGAGCGTCTCGGGGCTCGACTGCACCTGGTGCAGCGTCCGCCACCACCGCACGGACATGTAGACGATGTAGGAGTTGAGGAACCCCAGGATCCCCACGGCGGCGCTCCAACGCGCGCGTCGATCCGGGTCCTCGGTGAACGCCCGCAGCGCCAGGTAGCCCAGGAAGATGACCAGGAGCACAGCGGTGCTGGTGAGCCGGGCATCCCAGGTCCACCAGACGCCCCACGTCGGGCGCCCCCAGATGGACCCGAGCGCCAGCGCCAGGGCGTTCATCACGACCCCGACCTCTGCCGCGGCCGCTGCGAGGAGGTCGTGACGCTCGTCGCGCTTCCACAGGTAGAGGAGGCTCAGGACGAAGACGAGACCGTAGGCGAGGAGCGCCATCCACGCCGCGGGGACGTGGACGTACATGAGCTTCTGCAGGTGGCCCATGTCCCGGTCCGGGGGCGACGTCCACAGGCTGACCGCCTCGGCGACGAGGACGGCGAGAAACGCGATCCAGCCCAGGACCTGGATTCGCCGGGCCGGGCCCGGGGCTTGCGCCGCCGCCGGACGGGAAGCGGATATCGTCATCTCATTCCTCGATTACGTGCTCGAAGGCTAGGACCGAAGCAACCAGGAAAACGAGGTCGAAAACGACCAGCAGCCGCAGCCATGCCCCGCTGTCGCCCATGGGGTCGCCGGCGAGGAGCGCGCTGGTGGCTTCCACGGAGCCGACGAGCACCGGGATCATCATGGGGAACAGCAGCAGCGGCAGCAGCACTTCGCGGGCCCGGCTCCGGCTGGCCATCGCTGCGTAGAACGTGCCGAGCGTCACGAAGCCGAGCGTGCCCAGCAGCATCACCCCCGCCAGACCAGGAAACGGGCGGAGGAGCGGCAGGTTGTAGATCACGGCCGCGACCGGCACCACGACGAGCTCTACCAGCAGGACGAAGGCGAAGTTGGCGCCGAGCTTCCCGAGGAAGATCGAGCGTCGCTCGCCCGGGTAGAGGAGCAGCGTGTCCAGGGCGCCGTTCTCCAGCTCGAGCTGGTACGACCGGTTGAACGCCAGCACGCCGCTGAAGAGCACGGTCAGCCACAGCACGCCCGCCGCCGCGGCCCGGAGCGCCTCTGTGTCGGGCCCCAGCGCGAAGCCGAAGAGGAGCAGCGTGAGCACGGCCAGCGACACGACCGCGTTGAAGTTGGCGCGAGTCCGGCGCTCGGCCGTCAGGTCCTTCCATACGATCGCGCCCGCCCGGGCGAGCTCGCGGCGCCAACCCCTCACGCGTTCCATTCCCCCCTCCCCTCCCCCGGGCCAACCGCAAAGGCCGCCGGCTCGCCCCCGGTATCCGCCGGCCGGGTCCACGATTCCTCGACGAGCGTGCCCGCATCCATGCGGACGACCCGGTCGACCACCGCGGCGGCCCGGGCCAGGTCGTGGGTCGCCACCAGCGCCGCCGCACCCCGAGCCGACGACTCCTTCAGAAACGCGTTCACACGCTCGATCCCCTCCGGATCGAAGCTCGCGTACGGTTCGTCCAGGAGGATGAGCCGTGGCCGCTGGAGGAACATGCGAGCCAGCGCGAGCCGACGCTGCATGCCCGCCGAGAAGTGGCGAGCTCGCTCCCCGGCTTCCCGGGCGAGTCCCACGGCTTCCAGCGCCTCCAGCACAGCCGAGCGGTCGGGTGTCCGGCCCATCATCCGGAGCGCGAAAACCAGGTTCTCCTGGGCCGTCAGGTCGCCGTAGATCCCCGGCGCGTGGCCCAGGAGGCCGACCAGCTCACGAATCTCCGCCGCCTCGCTCACCAGGTCGTGGCCGTAGATCCGGCCCCCGCCGCGCGTGGGCCGGAGCAACGTGGCGAGGATCCGGAGCAGCGTCGTCTTGCCGCTCCCATTCCTCCCCACCACCGCCACCACCTCGCCCGCCTCGACGCGCAGCGACACGCCGCGTAGCGCCCACTTGCGGCCAAACCGGCGGGCGATCCCGTTCACGTCGACCGCCAGGCCCGCATCCCGCTGATACACGATCGCTTGCAGCGCCGCCCCCTCTCGATCCTCGACCAACGTCGAAAATTCCGTAGTTAGAAAAGATATCGCCTCTTCGGGCCGGCTTCAACACGAGCTCATACCCGAACGCGCCCCGCGTGTGGCTCCGGCTGAAGCCGAGAGGAGCGACTGTGCTCGGCCGACGAGGGCCACCCGGATGACGGCAGCGCGTGACAGCAATAGAATGAACGCGACCGAGCAAGGAGGGATTCTGACAAGGATCATCGGCACCGGCTGTTACCTGCCCGAGCAGGTGCTCGACAACGCGGAGGTCGCACAGGCCGCGGGCGTGACGGGCGACTGGATCGTCAGGCGCACCGGGATCCGGGCCCGACGGGTCGCGGCCGAAGGCGAAGGCACCGCCGTCATGGGTGCCCGTGCGGCGGCCGCCGCGCTGGAGGCCAGCGGCCTCGACCCCGGCCAGATCGACCTGATCGTGGTGGCCACGGCCACGCCGGACCACCTCACCCCGCCCACGGCGTGTGAGATCCAGGCCAGGATCGGCGCCTTCGACGCTGCCTGCTTCGACGTCGAGGCCGGGTTCGCCGGCTGGATCTACGCGCTCATCCTGGCCGACGCGCTGCTCCGCGCCGGCACCGCCCGGAGCGCCCTCGTGATCGGCGCCGAGAAGCTCTCGACCGTGACGGACCGGACCGATCCGGCGACAGGCCCGCTATTCGGCGATGGCGCCGGCGCGGTCGTGCTCCTCCCGGGGCCCGGGCCGCTCTCGATCCGTGCCTCGGCCTGGTGGGCGGATGGCCGTCTGGCCTCGGCCCTGGTCCGTCCTGCCGGAGGCGCGCTCCAGCCGTTCGACCAGCGGGTGCTCGAGGAGCGGAGCCATCTCCTGCGCATGGAGGGGACGCGTCTGTTCCGGCAGGCGGTCCGGACCATGGCGAAGCAGGCCAGGGTCGCGCTCCAGCG
>DATCLG010000138.1:0-5156 GCA_036564015.1 Longimicrobiales bacterium | reverse complement strand
GCCCAGCTCCTGGCCACCGACATGCTCGGCAACCACATCTTCTTCGGCGGCCTCTCCGCCGTCCAGGCCGACGAGCTCAGCCAGATCGTCGACCAGTTCAGCGGCCACCTCATGTACCTCAACCTCACCCACCGCCTCAACTTCGGGGCCGCGATCTACCGCTTCAAAGGCCGCTTCCTCGATGTCTCGTGGGACATCTACGACGAGGAGAGCTACGGCAGCTTCTTCGTCGCCAGCTATCCGTTCTCCAAGTTCCACCGGCTCGAGTTCCAGCTCGGGCTCGAGCAGAGCCGCCGCATCGACGTCGAGGACATTTACGAGGTCGGCGGCGGGCCCTCCACCCAGCCCGACCCGCGGGACCTGACCCGGGAGGGCATCGTCGCCAGCAACTACCTGTCCTTCGTCAAGGACAACACCCTCTGGCTCCCGACCGGGCCGATCGACGGGGGGCGCTACAACCTCACGCTCGGACTCGTCACCTGCTTCGACTGCACGATCCCGAGCGAGGTGTCGGGGGAGCCGCTCGTACGCGGCGCCGCCGCCGAAAATTTCGTCGTCTCCGCCGATTACCGTCGCTACTTCCGCACCTCCCTCTACAGCGCCTACGCCCTCCGGGGGTACATTTTCTACAGCGACGGCGCGATCCCGGCACGCGCCGTGCTCGGCGGCACACACCGCCTCCGCGGGTACCCCCGCTTCTCACTCGCGGGCTCCCGCGTATGGCTGGTCAACCAGGAATGGCGGTTCCCGATCCTCAACCGGTGGAGCCTGAGCTTCCCGTTCGGGGAACTCCGCCTCCCCGGGATCCAGGGCGCCGTGTTCACCGACATCGGGTCGAGCTGGCTGGAGACCCAGAGCAAACCCGCCGGAACCTGGGGCAGCTACGGCATCGGGCTTCGCACCTCGCTCGGCGCTCCGCTCGTCCTCCGGCTCGACATCGGCCGCCGGTTCCGCCTCGGAGGCGCGCCGCCCGTCGATTTCGACGGCGCGGGGTTCAACGATACGTTCGTGGACTTCTTCTTCGGGTTCAACTACTGATGACCGCCTGCATTGACGTCACGATCCGCCCGGGGTATCATCCGACCGCCCACGCACGATTCCCGGTCGCGCGCGTCCTCGCGCTCGGGGCCCTCCTCGGCGCCCTCGGGTGCACGGGTACGCCCGCGCCGCAGCCCGTGGGCCCGGCTTCTCCCTCGGTCGCGGAGGAGGCCGCCCGGGCGATCGCGCCCGATCAGCCGCTCCGGATCGTGTTCGATTGGACGCTGCAGGAACGGGAGGCGCGCTTCTCCGGCCGCGGGGTCGCCAGGGTGGAGCCACCCTACCGGGCACGCCTCGACCTGTTCGGCCCGCGCGGCGACACCTACCTGAGCGCCGCCGTCGTCGACGACGAGGTCAGACTCCCCCCGGCCGCGGCCCGCGCCGCGGCCATACCCCCGCCGACCCTGCTCTGGAGCGCGCTGGGCGTGGTGCGGCCACCCGAAGGCGCCACCCTGGTGGCCACCGCGCAGGACGGGGATCGAACCCGGCTGGAATACGTAGAAGGAAAAGACCGGTGGCGCTTCCTGCTCGAGGGCGGCCGGCTCCGCCAGGCGGAGCTCGATCGGGCCGGGGCCGGGCGCCAGACGGTCGAGCTCAAGGGCGAGGCCGCCCTCGGGCTTCCCAGAGAAGCGGTCTACCGCGATTGGGCCCAATACATCGAGCTGAATCTGACTCTCGTCGAGGCTGGTAATGTCGAGCCGTTTCCTCCCGAGATCTGGACGCTGGGCGCGCCTTAGCCTCGTAGTCGTGGCCGGCGCCCTGGCCACGCTCGGCTGCAACTACGGATTCCACGGCGGGGGCGGTTTCCCGTCTCACATCCGCACGATCTACGTCGAGCCGCTCACCAATGAAACCCCGCAGTTCGAGCTAGAGCAGCAGCTCTTCAGCGCGCTGCTCGAGCGGCTCCCGCGGGCCTTCGGCGCCCGCCCGGCCAGCCGCGAGCTGGCCGACGCGGTCGTGAGGGGGAAGATCACACGGTACGAGGACACCGCCCAGAACTACCGGGCGGGTTCCGAAACCGGCGGTGGCACGGGCGTCGAGGTCGTCGGCCGCGAGGTCCAGATCGGCCTCAGCATCGAGATCATCGACGTGAAGCGAAACGAGATCATCTGGGAGTCGCCGTCTCTCGTCGGCCGGGGCGCCTACCAGTACGGCTCCGGCCAGGGCGAGCTGGAAGGCCGCACGAAAGCCGTCGAGCATCTGGTCCAGCAGATCATCGACGGGGCCCAGTCCCAGTGGTGACCGGCCCCGGGCGACCGATCATGACCGTACGACTCGGCTCCCGCGGCAGCGCGCTCGCCCGCTGGCAGGCGGAGCACGTGCGCGCGCGGCTCGAAACCGCCCACCCGGGACTGCGGGTGGAGATCCGCCTCATCCGAACGACCGGCGACCGCATCACCGACGTCCCGCTCGCCCGGATCGGTGATCGGGGACTGTTCACGAAGGAGATCGATCGCGCCGTCCTCGAGGGCGAGGTGGACCTCGCGGTGCATTCGCTGAAGGACATGCCCACCCGGCTGCCAGACGGGCTCGTCCTCGCCGCGGTCCTCGACCGCGAAGACCCGCGCGATGCCCTCCTCGTCGCCCCCGGCCGGCCTCGCTCGCTCGCGGGGCTGCCGCCCGGGGCTCGCGTGGGGACCAGCTCGCTGCGACGTCGTGCCCAGCTCCTGCACCAGCGCCCCGACCTCGTCGTCGAGGACCTGCGCGGCAACCTGGACACGCGCCTCGCCCGCGTCGCCGCCGGGGACTACGACGCGGCGGTCCTGGCCCGGGCCGGCATCCGACGCCTCGGCCGCGAGGACGCGATCGCTGAAATCCTCGAGCCCCCGGATTGGCTCCCGGCCCCCGGCCAGGGCGCCCTCGCCGTCGTCGCCCGCGAGGCCGATGCCGAAACGCTCGCACTCGTCGCACCGCTCGATGACCCCGTGGCTCGCGCGACGACCACCGCCGAGCGCGCCTTCCTGCGCACGCTCGAGGGCGGGTGCCAGATCCCGATCGGCGCGCTCGCCACACGGGTCGGCGACACGCTCCAGCTCGACGGCTTCGTCAGCTCGATCGACGGCCAGACGTTCCTGCGCGGCCAGGCCAGCGGCGACGCCAGCGATCCCGTCTCGCTCGGGCAGGAGCTCGCTCGTTCGCTGCTCGACCGCGGCGCACGCGAGATCCTCCGCCGGATCTACGCCGAATCCTCCGAACCAGGCCCGCAAGTCAGCGCGCCATGAGCAGTCTCGTTCCACCCCACGGGAAGATCCTCTCCCGGGCGGAGCTCCTGGCCCGGTACGGACGGCCGCGCGACCTCCGGGTCGTGTTCACCAACGGCTGCTTCGACATCCTCCACCGCGGCCACGTGGAGTACCTCTACGCCGCGCGCCAGCTGGGGGACGTCCTCGTCGTCGGCCTCAACACCGACGATTCCGTCCGCCGCCTCAAGGGACCCTCCCGGCCGCTCGTGCAGCAGGAGGACCGGGCGATCGTCCTCGCGAGCCTCGCCTGCGTCGATGCCGTCACACTCTTCGACGAAGACACACCCCAGGCCCTGATCGCCGCTCTCCTGCCCGATGTCCTGGTGAAAGGCGGCGACTACCGCCTCGAAGAGGTCGTAGGCCGGGCCGAGGTCGAGGCCGCCGGCGGCCGCGTCGTGCTCCTGCCGTTCCTCGATGGGCGCTCCACCACGGCGCTCGTCCGCCGGATCCGGGGGGAAGCGTCATGAACCCCGCACCCCCTCGCACCAGCCGGCCGAACGACCAGCTGCGCCCCGTCACCTTCGAGCGTGGCGCCGCGCCCTACGCCGAGGGGTCCTGCCTCGTCACCTTCGGCGCCACACGCGTGCTCTGCACGGCGTCCGTCCAGGACGGGGTCCCGGATTGGCGCCGGGGCAGCGGCGCCGGCTGGGTCACGGCCGAGTACGCCATGCTCCCCCGCGCCACGACCAAGCGCACCCCACGCGAGCGCGGGCACGTTGGCGGTCGCACCCACGAAATCCAGCGCCTGATCGGCCGCGCCCTCCGCGCCGCCGTCGATCTCGCCCTGCTCGGCGAGCACACGATCCTCATCGACTGCGATGTCCTGGTCGCCGACGGAGGAACGCGTACGGCCGCGATCACCGGCGCGGCCATCGCCCTCCACGACGCCTGCGCGTGGATGGTCGCCAACGGCCTCGTCGCGCAGAGCCCCATGCGCGAGCTGGTCGCCGCGGTGAGCGTGGGGATCATCGGCGGCGAGCCCCGGCTCGACCTCGAGTACGCCGAGGACGTCGCCGCCGACGTCGACATGAACCTCGTCGCCCTCGAATCCGGCACCCTGGTCGAGATCCAGGGCACCGCCGAGCACAGGAGCTTCACCCGTGATCAGCTCGATTCGCTGATCGACCTGGGAATGCAGGGGATCCAGCGGCTCCTGACACTTCAGCGCCAGGCACTTCAGCTCTGACCCGTATATGCGCGTCGCCCTCGCCACCCGCAGCACCCACAAGGCTCGCGAGATCCGCGACCTCCTGAGTCGCGTCGCTCACGCGATCCCGGACCTCCAGCTCCTCAGCCTCGACGAGCTCGGGATCCCGCCAGGGCCCGAGGAGGACCACATCGAGGCGTTCGACACTTTCCGCGAGAACGCGGTCGCCAAGGCGCGCTACTTCGCTCAGCGCGCCGGCGTTCCGACCATCGCCGACGACTCGGGTCTGTCCGTCGCTGCCCTCGGCGGCGCGCCGGGCGTGCGCAGCAAGCGCTTTTCCGGGCGCGCCGACCTGTCCGGTAAGGAGCTCGACGAAGCGAACAACGCCCTTCTCCTCGAGCGGCTCCGGGGCGTGCCTCCCGGGCAGCGCGCCGCCCACTATGTCTGCGCCGCCGCCCTGGCTTTCCCCAGCGGGGCCATCTTTACCGCCCTCGGGGTCTGCTCCGGCGAGATCGCCCTGGCTCCGCGTGGAACCGGCGGCTTCGGGTACGACCCGCTCTTCATCGTCCCCGAGCTCGGCGTCACGTTCGGTGAGCTCCCGCCCGAGGAGAAGAACCGGCAGAGCCACCGCGCCCGGGCTTTCCGCGCCCTCGCTGCCGAGCTCCCCGACCTGCTGCGGCGAGTTGACCAGGAGCCCGAGTCCTGCTAAACTTCAATATCTATCTCCC
>DATCLG010000137.1:0-5913 GCA_036564015.1 Longimicrobiales bacterium | reverse complement strand
CGTCGGCTGACCTGATCCCAAAAACCCCGTAATTTCGGCGATGGATCGACAATAAACGGGGGTTTATTGTCGACACGTCGACAGAATGCCGGGGTATGGCGCGCTTCGACGAGCAGATCCGAGAGCAGAACCCGTGGTGGCAAGGGCCCGACCGCCTCGCGGACGACCCGCACCTGAGAGAGCTCGGTCGCGCCGGTTTCGACTGGACGCCGCCCGTCGCCGAGGCCATCCCGCTCGAGCCCGGAGGCGTCCAAACCCTCCGCGGCCCACGTCAGGTGGGCAAGACCACCACGCTCAAACGCTTCGTGCAGCGCCTCGTCGCATCCGGCGAGCGCCGGGTGCTCCATTTCTCGTTCGACCTGGAGCGCGACAACAGGGCGAGCCGCGGCGTCGTGGTTCGGGCGAAACGGATCCACCCGGACCCCGAGGGACCCTGGTAAATCTTCCTGGACGAGGTCACCTCGATACCCGACTGGCAGCTCGGAATCGAGTATCTCTGGGACGTCGGCGCGATCCGGGACGACCTGGTCGTCTGCACCGGGTCGTCGGCGCGATAGATGGGAACCGAGCGGCTCCCCGGTCGCCGCGGCCAGGGGCGCGACTTCGTGCAGCTGCCGATGTCGTTGCGCACCTTCTGCGAATCGGTCATCGGCCTCGAGCTGCCCGACGAATCGGTCGAGGTGGCCAATTGGCTGACGCCGGCGGGGCGCCGGTTCGCCCGGGAGCTCTACCTCCAGGCCGAAGCACTGAGCGACGCGATCGAGCAGTATGTTCGGATCGGCGGCTTCCCCGGCGCCGTTCGCGACGACCTGCGAACGGGGAACGTGAGCGACGCGACCGTTCGGATGCTGTGGGACGTCGTCGCCGGCGACATTCGGGACGGCGGGTACGACGGGCACTCCGCCCTGCGCCTGCTCGAGCGCGTCGGCGTCAGCCTGGGGAGCCCGGTGGCCTGGGACAACCTGAAGGAAGCGATGGGGGTGGCAAGCCACGACACGGCCCGGCGCCACACCCACCTGCTCTCCGAATCGTTCGTCCTCCTCACCGTCTTCCATTGGGCGATGGGAGGGGCGTTCGAGCCGGCGCGCCAGCGGAAGCTCTATTTCCTCGACCCTCTCTTCGCCCGGATCGCGCCGACGCTGATCCCGGGCGGCCACCAGCCCGCGAGCGACGGGCTCCTCGAGAATCTCGTCGCCACCGCACTGTACGCCTCGGCGTCGGATCGCCTCACGCTGGCCGACCCGCTCCCCGGCGCCATCGGATACTGGAAGTCCAGGGATGGCCGGGAAACGGATTTCGTGGCTCCCACCGACGCCGAGCGCCGGGGATACGACCGGATTCCCGTGGAGGTAAAGGGAGATTCGAGGCGAGGAGTGTCGGGGGCGCGCCTCTCGATGCAACGCAGCTTCGGGCGGGGAATCGTCGTCACGCGGCGAGAGTTCGAGCTAGCGGACATCCCGGCGATCCCGATCGGGGTCTTCCTCGCCGGTCTGGCGCCGCGTACGGAGAGGAGAGCGGCCGATCCATAGTCCCCGTGGGAGTGACCGCTCGCCGTCCTCGAAACCCTTCGCGCCTGCCACGCCGACGACGGGACGATCATCCCGGGTCTGCTGCCACCCCCGACTTTCTCTGATCCAGAGCGGCTCTAACGGTGCGTCTGGGCTCCGGCGGGAAGGGCACCGGCCCTGGCTGGCACGCCACCGCGAGCAGGTCTGGCGGTAAGAGCGAGCTGACCAGGGGAGTCGAACCAGGGAGCGGAACCACTAGAGACAGCTCGCGATCGGAAGCCCGGATTCCCTTCGGCCACCGCAAGCCGGACACCCGGCCCTCGCCTCCATGGGGCGGTCCTCTCCGGAGGCAAGTGTCAGACCCCCTGCCTAGCATTCGAATGGGCCAGGTAGGCTGGTGAGGCCGTCTCCTCGTGCCGATCCTTCACGGCTCGAGGTCGCCCCGGCCCGGCCCGGCATAGCGAGCCCGTGTGGCGCGGGCACGCGAGCGAAGCACGTGGTGACGCGGAATCGTGCTTCTCCGCCCGCGCCGGTCACCGCGCACGACGCTGTGGCGACCTCGCCGCGGCGTAGGATGCGGACGTTACGTCTCCAGAAATTACGCGATTTTCGCCGCACATCGACTGGCCGATCACGCAAGAAAACGCGCGTTTCCGCTGGACATACGACCCTTTAGGGCGCTTGCCAGCGCGATAGAAAAAAGCATTCTTGGCCTGACACGCATTCTCAGCCCCGAGTCCTTGCCTGACGGAGGGAAGATGACCCCGAGAAATGCGCTCGCTGCCGGCCTTTTGGTCGCTGTGCTCGCCGGGTGTGGCGATGACGACCCCACATCGAGCGTGACGCCGGGATCGCTGAAGTGGAAAGAGCAGCCGGCCGCGACGGAGCTGCCGGTGGGGAGCCAGATCAGGTTGAGCGTGCTGCTCGAGGGGAGCAACGGCAAACCCCTCGCCGGCCAGACAGTGAAGTGGGAGGTAGGTGAGGAGAGCGGCACGGTTTCGGTGCAGAGTGCCAAGACGGGAGCCGACGGCGTGGCCTCGGTCGAATGGACGCTCGGGACCCGGGCTGGAAGGCAGTCCGTGCGTGCCGTTGCCGATGGGGTCCTGCCGCTCGTTCTGACCGTGGACGCGGTGGCCGGGGAGCCAGCGACGCTGCGGCTCTCGCGCGACTCGGTCACCTTCCGGGTGCGCGGCGATTCGGTCGCCATTGAGGTGGACGTGGCGGACGCGTACGGCAACAAGGTGGAGGGTGCAGCGGTGACGTGGGCCTCCTCGGCCGCCGACATCGCGGCGGTGAGCGAGACGGGCGTCATCCGTGCGGCGAAGAACGGCGAAGCGCTCGTCGTGGCCACGCTGGGCTCGCTGGCGGACACCGTGGTGGTGCGGGTGGAGGTGCCGCCGGCGTGGGTGGAGGTGCTGGACGTGCCTGACGCGCTCGCGGCGGGAGACACGGTCGGCCTGCGCGCCGAGGTGCGCGATGCCCAGGGCAACGTGATCGAGGGCGCGACGGTGACGTGGAGCGTGTCGGACCCCGCGGTGGCCGAGCTGGTGGACCAGACGGGGCGGATCACCGGTCGCAAGGCGGGCTCGACGCTGGTCAGGGCGACGGCGGGTGCCGCCACCGGCGTGGCACGCATCGAGGTCGTGGCAGGCGCCCCCGTGTCGCTGCAGAAGCTGGCCGGAGACGGCCAGACCGGCCTGGCGGGCGAGCGCCTGTCCCAGGCCATCGCCGTGAAGGTGCTGGATGCGTTCGGCAACCACGTCCCCGGCGCGTGGGTCGTCTTCGCCGCTGGGGAAGGGCACGGCAGCGTGGCCGCCGACTCGGTGCAGACGAACGGGGAAGGGATCGCCTCCGTTGCCTGGACCCTCGGCAAGGTCGAGGGGGAGAACACGCTCAGGGCGTGGCTGAGCGGCCGGCCCGACGCGCCGCTCGTGTTCACGGCCGAGGCGACGCCGAACGGGCGGATCGCGGGGAGCGTGCTGCTCCAGGCGGGCGCAGCCGCCACGGCGACAGCCGGTCGGGCGCTGGAGCGACCACGTCGCGCAGCATCCGTCGATGGCCAGCGCCCTGCGAAGGCCGCCGGCGCCTTCGGCGCGGCCAGCGTCGCCTACGGCGGACGCGCTGCTCGCTCGCAGGCGCGTTCCCGGCCGGCCCGTGTGCAGACGCCCGACGGCCGGGTGCACCTGCTGGTGCGTTTCAAGGAGGCGGCGATTGGCGCGCCGCTGGCCGGCTCGAGCGCGTACCGGGCGCGGGCGACGGCGCAGGCGGTGGCGAGCAGCATCCGGGGCCGGCTCCAGACGCACACGGCCGGGAGGTCGGACATCCGCGTGGGCGTCTCGCCGGCCGTGCTCACGGCGCGGCTCGTGGTGAACGCCGGGGAGGCGGAGGCGCTGCGTCAACGCCTGCTCGCCGATCCGGCCGTGGCGTCTGTGGAGTACGACGGGTGGGTGGAGGCGCACGTGCTCCCGACGCCGATCGAGGCGAACGATCCGCTCTATCCCATCCAGTCCTGGCATTACGCGATGATCGACCTGCCCCGGGCCTGGGCGATCACGACCGGCAGTCCTTCGGTCCTGGTGGCCGTGGTCGATGACGGTGTGCGCTTCGATCACCCGGATCTCGCGCCCAACCTCACGAGCGACGGCTACGACTTCGTCTCCCAGCAGTTTTACGACGTCTGCGGCGTGATGATGGACAACGCCGGCGACGGGGATGGCTACGACCCCGACCCGACCAGCCCGATGGAATGGGATTGTGCAACCGGCCAGCCGACGACGGTCGGCGGGCACGGGACGCACGTGGCCGGGACGATCGGCGCGGTGGGGAACGATGGGCGGGGCGTCACCGGAGTCAACTGGTCGGTACGCATCCGGCCCGTCCGGGTGCTCGGAGTGTCGGGCTACGGCACGTATTACGATGTCGCCCAGGGGATCCTTTACGCCGCCGGCCTCCCCGCCGATGACGGCAACGGGAGTGTGGTGCAGGCGTCCGAAGGGGCGCAGGTCATCAACGTGAGTCTCGGCGGGCCGGCGGACATTGGCGTCCTCCGCGACGCCGTCGGGGCGGCGACCGCGGCCGGGGCGTTGATCATTGCCTCCGCGGGCAACGACGCGAGCTCGTTGCCCAGCTACCCGGCGGCGTACGAAGAGGTGCTCGCCGTGGCCGCGGTGGGCCCTGACAGGAACCTTGCCTACTACTCGAACTTCGGGCCGTGGGTGGACGTGGCGGCGCCGGGAGGCAACTTCCTCCTTGGAGACGCTAGCTTCGGCGTGCTGTCCACGATGTGGAACTACCGGGCTGGACAGCCTACGTACGCCTGGGCCCAGGGCACGTCGATGGCGGCGCCGCACGTCAGCGGGGTGGCCGCACTCCTCCTGGCGGCCCAGCCCGGGCTCACCGCGCAGCAACTGCGCGATCGTATCCTCCGGTACGCGGCGGGCGGGCGATCGCTGGACCGCCGGCAGGAGTACGGTGCGGGGATCGTGAACGCGCGAAACTCGCTGACGGCTTCCCTGGCGCCGCGCCGTGATCTCTACGCGGTGCTCTACAATGCGACGACCGGCGCGGTGCGCGAGCTCACGCGGGCGAGCGCCGGGACCTTCTCCTTCGAGCGGCTCCCCGTGGGACGGTACCTCGTCTTCGCCGGCCAGGATGAGGAGGGCGACGGGCGGGTCGGCATCCCCGGCCGGCTGTGGGGCGGGCACGGGGACAGCTACACGCGGCCGACGCCGATCGAGGTGAGCGGCGCCGGCCTCTACGAAGCGCCGGTCCGGGCGACGCTGCCGCGAGAGGCGGAGCCCAACGACACGCCGGACGATGCCAACGAGCTCGTGCTCTACGGCTACGCCTACGGCTCGCTCGAGACCGACGGCGCCGCCGACTGGTACCGGGTCAGGCTTCCCGCCGGGACCTACACCTTCGAGGTGCGCGGCTGGGAAGGGGCCTGCGGGTTCGCCTACGAGCTGGACCCGATCCTCACGCTGCTCGGCGAAGATGGGGCCACGCTCGCGTCGAACGACGACATCGACTTTGCGGCCTACCAGTACTGCTCTCGCATCACGCGAGCGCTGCCGGCAGGAACTTACTCACTCAGGGTGACCGGCTGGGGGATCGGCGACTACGTGATCTCGGTCCGCCCGGTGGAGTAGCCGTATGGGCGTGGGGGAGCCGGCAGGGCCCTGCTGGCTCCCCCGACGCATCACCGGCCCGGAACCCGACGCCTCGTTCGGCCAGGCCGCGGCTCATCAGGCACAGGCCCACCGAAGCCCCCCTCCGTCGTGACGAATCCAGGGAAAACCCGCCGAGCCCTGCTGGTCCGCCGGAACTGGATGCCGCGGCATTCTCATCGCCCGGGCAGGGCATGATCGAGCCAACACCGCGTCCCGTTCCCGGCCGGGACCGGGAA
>DATCLG010000136.1:0-5227 GCA_036564015.1 Longimicrobiales bacterium | reverse complement strand
CCGGTGGAGGAGATCCGCTTCGGCCAGCCGAGGCCCAGCATCCAGCGGGCCATGTCGAGCATGTGGATCCCCATGTCGCCCATGATCCCGTTCCCGTACTCCATGAACGCCCGCCAGCCGCGGGGGTGGATGAGCCGGTTGTAGGGCCGCATCGGCGCCGGCCCGGTCCACATCTCGTAGTCCAGGTACTCCGGCGGGTCGGTGTCGGGCGGGTTCGCGCGGGTCCGCATCGGGTAGTACGAGTAGATCTCGACCAGGCCGACCGTGCCGAGCTTGCCTTCACGGACGATCGTGTCGCGCGCCTCGATGATGTGCGGCGTGCTGCGGCGCTGGGTGCCCACCTGCACGACGCGCCCGTACCTGCGCGCGGCGGCGACCATCGCCTGGCCCTCCACGACATCCACGCTGATCGGCTTCTGGACGTAGACGTGCGCGCCGGCCTTGATCGCCTCGATCGTCGGCAGCGCGTGCCAGTGGTCCGGCGTCGCGACGAGCACGATGTCGAGGTCCCGCTCCGCGAGCATCTTCCGGTAGTCGGTGTACGTGCGCGGCCTCTTGCGGGAAGCCTGGCGCTGGGAAACCAGCTCGGCGGCTTCGGCCAGCATGCGCCGATCCACGTCGCACAGCGAGACCACCTCGACCGGCGCCACCTGGATCAGCCGGAAGAGGTCCGTCTTTCCGTACCAGCCGCAGCCGATCAGGCCGACACGCAGCCGTCGTGACGCGAACTCGAAGGCGCGGGCTCCGCGGGCGGAGAGGAGGAGGGCCGCGCCGGTCTGGAGAAACCCCCTGCGGTTCATGGGTCAGTGTCCTCCCAGCATGCTGGAGTACCGGCAGGCGGCCGGATCCGATTTCACGTAGTAGCGCTTGTAGTTGGCCGCCTTCGGGTCAGTGCATCCCACCAGGTTCAGCAGCTCGACCTTCCGGAACTCGATCGGCTGCCCTTCGCTCTGGAGGGCGATGTAGCCCTCGGTCAATGGCTTGCCGTCCTGCTTGATCGCCGGGTCGTAGCCCTCGACGACGTTGCCGCCGATCCGCGGCTTCGAGTACTCCAGGACGGTGTCCCCGTTGATGATGTGCTTGATCAGCGAGTCGCCGAGCACCAGAGCCTCCGCCCGGACCCACTGATCGCCGTCGTACGTCCTGGAGCTGGAGTTGATGCAGTGCCGCCGGTCGAGCCTTCCCCTGTAGACGATCTCCGTCCCGGGCGTGCAGACGTTCCCGGTCGGCCGCGGGCGCCCGTCGCCGAGTCCGCCGAGGAACTGCATCTCGATGGAGATCGGCCAGTTCTGGTCCCTCGGCATCGTCCTCGGGTCCTGCGAGTGGAGCATGATCCCGCTGTTGCGCAGCGTGTAGCTCGGGGCGCCCCTGTGCAGCTCCCCCACGAAGCGGTACTCCACCGCGACGATGTAGTGGGAGAAGGGCTGCCTGTAGTACAGGTGGCCGAACTGGTCGTTGAACTCGCCGTACTCGTCGTAGCGGACGACGATCTTGCCGTCCTCGACGCGGAACGTGTTCCCGAAGTTCACGCCCACGTCGTGGCGGTGGATCTTGACGATCCAGTCGTCGAGGTCCCGTCCGTTGAAGAGCTGGATCCACTCCGGCTCATCGGGGTCGCTGGCGGGGGCCTCCGCGCTGCTGGCGCACCCCGCGGCGGCCAGGGGCAGCGCGGCGGCGAGCAGCCACGCCGCTCTCCTGGTCCGCCGGCGCGGGTGGGCGGGCCCGGGTCGAGGCTCCGTGGTCGGCATCCTTCGGTCGCTCCGTGCGCGCCCCCTCCTCTCCGGAGGGGGCGCCCCCGCCTACTTCAGCGTGGTCAGGTACTCGACGACGTCGCGGAGCTCACGCCGGGTCAGGATCCCGCCCATGGGCGGCATGGCCGAGGGCCCCGTGCCGTAGCCCGGCGCGATGCGGGCGCTCGGGGCGACCAGAGCCTCGAGCAACTGCTCGCGGGTGAGCGTCGCGCCGATCGTCCTCAGGTTCGGGCCGACCTCCGAGCCGCGGCTCGCGATGGCGTGGCAGCGGAGGCACTGGGCCCCCTGGTGCCGGAGCACGATCAGCCGCCCGCGTGCGGCGTTGCCGCCCCGCAGCGCCTCGCTGTAGGCGGCCACGGGGTCGTTGGTCGCGCTCTTGGTCGCGCGGTACCGCTCCAGGCGGCTGAGGAGGGCCGGGGAGCCGTTCGCGTCGACGGCCTCCATCAGGTCGAGCTGGATCTCGGGCGCGAGCGTGCCGGCGATGAGCTGATCGACGAGGCGGCCGAGCACGCGCTCCGCCTCGGCGTTGCGGACGTTGCCGAGCGCGGCGAGCGCCGCCTGCTGCTCCTCGACGCTGGAGCGCGCCAGGACCGACGCCAGCCGCTGGACGAGGGCGCGGTCGTGCGTGCCGAGCGAGGGGGCGCGCCGGAGCGCCGCCATCCGCACCGTCGCGTCCTGATCCCCGAGCGCCACGCGCACCGCTTCCGCCGCGTTCGCGTCGCCGAGCCGCTGGAGCGCCTCGAGGGCCGCGACCCGGACCTCGGGCGCGGGGTCCTGCTGGAGGCGGGCGAGGAGGGCGGGGGCCGCCTCGCGCAGCTCGAGCCGCCCCACCGCCTCGATCACCGCGGACCGGACCGCGGCGCTGCCGTCCGCGAGCAGTGGCTCGACGCGTGGCAGTAGCGCGGCCCTTGCGATCGCCGGGTCCCGCTGCACCGCGCCCCGGTGCACGCCGTCCACGCGGTCCAGCACGGAGGGCTTCGGCCACACCCCGAGCGTGGCGAGCGCCTCGACCCGCATCTCCTCGGGCGCGGTCGTGCGCGCGGCGAAAGCCGCCACCCGACGTGCCGCCTCCTCCGTGCCCAGCCGGAGGTTTGCGTTGATGGCGCGACGGAGCAGCGGCTCGCTCGAGAACCGCGGGTCATCGAGCACGCGCGCCAGATCGGGGAGCGCCGGCTCGATCGAGTCGTCGTCGTTGATGGCCCGCGCCGCCTCCGTCACGATGTACTCGTCCCGATCCCTGAGGAACCGCGCCACGCCGGGGTGCCCCATCCGCCGCAGCGCCACCACCGCCGCGATCCGCACCGCCCGCGACGGGTGGTCCGCCAGCGCCACCACCGGCGCCGGGTCGCCGATCCGGGCCAGCGCCAGCGAGCCCGCGTGCCGGAGGTACACGTCCTCATCGTTGTTCTCCTCCAGCATCGCGATCAGCGGCTGGACCGCCGGCCGGTGACGGATCCGGCCGAGCGCCTCCGCCGCGAAGAACCGGACCCGCGGCGAGCTGTCCCGCAGCATCGGCACGAGCGCGTCCGCCGCGGCGGCGTAGCGCACGTCCCCGATCACCTTCGCCGCCTGCGCCCGCACCTCCGCGTCAGCGTCCCTCAGGAACTCGACAAGCGGCCGCGCCTGCGAGAGGTTCCGCCGCGCGAGCTGGCCGATCCCCCACAGCCCGTGCAGCCGCGCCAGCCGGTTCTGCTTCTGCCGCGCCGCGGCGAGCAGCTCTCGCGCCGCGCCGCGATCCGCCAGCTCGAACTGCGCCTTCAGCCGCACCCGCATGTCCGGATGGCCGAGCAGCTCACGCAGAGACCGCTCGGACCGGCGGCCGAAGTCCTCGGCCAGCAACGCCTTCGTCTCGGCCCGCAACGGCGACGCCGCGGCCGCCGGCGCGTCCAGCTTCCAGATCCGCCCCTTCTTCTTCGGGCCCCACCCCTCGATCCAGTCCGCGATGTACAGCGCACCGTCCGGACCGAACGCCAGCCCCGTCGCCAGCACCCCGCGGAGCGCCACCCGTTCGCTCGCCAGCTCGAACCCCGCGCCCTTCTCCCGGAGCTGGAACGCGTAGACCCTCGAGTTCTGCGGCGTCCCCGTGAACTCGGAGAAGAAGAAGTGGTTGCGCCACTCCTCGCTCAGCGCGGTGCCCGGGTTGTAGACCAGGCCCGTCGGACCGGAATGATAGGACGCGAGCGGCGGGATGATGTACGCGGCCTGCCCCTCGAAGCGCGGCCGGTACAGCCCTTCGTCCATCCAGACCTTGTAGGTGTTGTTGTCCGGATCGGTGTACTTGCCGAACTGCCAGTTGATCCGCCAGCCGGCGTCCGAACCCTCGACGATGTAGACCAGCCGCTCGCTCTCGCCCTGGTGGTCGCCGTCGTTGTCGACGCTGATCAGGTTGCCGTGCTCGTCGAACGCGAACTCGTGGATGTTGCGCAGCCCCGCGGCGAACACCTCGAACCCGCTGCCGTCGGGCTCCGCGCGCACGATCACGCCCTGGTTCGGGTACGACCAGCGCCGGCCCTCGCGGTCGACCACGTCCATGCCCCAGTCGCCGATCGACCAGTAGATCCGGCCATCAGGGCCCCGCGTGACGCCCGAAAGGCCGTGCCCGCCGAACCCGATGTGCACGCCGTAGCCGTGGCTGATCACCTCCTTCGAGTCCGGCACGCCGTCCCCGTTGGTGTCGCGCAGCCGCCAGAGGTCTGGCACGATCGCCACGAACAGGTCGTTCCGGTCGAGGAAGAGGCCGCCGGCCACGTCGGTGATCTCCGTGTTGAAGTCCTCGACGATGAGCCGCGAGATGTCGGCCACGCCGTCGCCGGACACGTCCTCGATCCGGTAGATCCGCTCTTTGAGCACGGCCAGGTCGCGCCAGTCGTGGGATCCGTCCCCGTTGTGGTCGGCCAGCCACGTGTTCTTGCTGCTGTTCTCGGGCGCGAGCACCCGACGGATGAAGTTGCGGCGGTCCTCGACGGTCCTGAAGGTGATGGACTCGATCATCCAGTCCGGGTGCTGCCGGATCTCGAGATCGGAGTCTCCGGACCGCGTGGTCTGGGTGACGTAGACCCGGCCGCGGGAGTCGACGGTGAGCGCGATCGGGTCGGCGATGAGCTGCTCGGAGGCCCAGAGGTCGAGCTGGAGGCCTTCGGCGACCTCGACGGAGACGGAGCCCCGGATTTCGCGGGCCGCGTTGGCGGCTTCGTCCGGGTCCAGACGCACGACCTGCAAGGCCGCCGGCTCCGGGGGCGGCTCCGGCGTTGTCCCCGGCGCTGGCGGTCGGGCGCAGGTGGGGAGGAGGAGCAGGAGCCCCGTCGGCAGGGTCAGGGCTAGGGAACGCCGCGAGGTCGAGCGCGGCACGCGAACCGGCAGCATAGGTCCTCTCAACGCGTGTGGTACGAAACGGTCCCTGGTGCGACGATCGACTGGTAGACCAGGTTCCTGAACTTGTCCTGGAGGTCGAGCCCCTGGGCGGGGATGAGCTGGGC
>DATCLG010000135.1:0-22788 GCA_036564015.1 Longimicrobiales bacterium | reverse complement strand
GGGAGCTTGGCCGGATCCGTCTCGCTGATCACGCGGATCTCCTGCCCGTCGACCCGGATCCCGTTCTCGGTCACCTCGACGGTGCCCGGGAAGGCGCCGTGGACGGAGTCGTACTTGAGGAGGTGCGCCAGCGTCTGATTGTCCGTCACGTCGTTGACGGCGACGAACTCCAGCTGTGCACCGCTCTTCTTCGCAGCGCGCACAATGGTGCGGCCAATGCGACCGAAGCCGTTGATCGCCACGCGGATTGCCATGAGATGCTCCGGGTTAAGTTTCGGTCAGCCGGCGCGCGTCCAGCGCGCGGGCAAAGGTGATCACGCTCGCCGCGCGGGCCCCTGCCGCCACCAGTGTACGCGCACACTCGGCGGCGGTGGCGCCCGTCGTCAGCACATCGTCGACCAGGAGGAGGTGCGCGCCGAGCAACCCCGGCTCACTCCCCCGGGTCACACGAAACGCGCCTGCCACGTTAGCGGCCCGAGCCACGGGTTGCAAGGCCGTCTGGCTCCTGGCGCCCTCGGCGCGCTCGAGGAACAGCCGGACCTCCCTCCGCGTGCGGCGGGCGTAAGCCCGGGCGAGGAGCTCCGCCTGGTTGTACCCGCGCTCCCTCTGCCGCACGGCCGTGGTAGGGACCGGGACCACGATGCGGGCTTCCTCTTCGACATCGTCCGGCAGCCGCACCGCGGCCATCCACTCCGCCATCGGCTCGGCCAGGGCGCGCCAGCCCCGGTACTTGAGCTGGTGGACAATGCGGTCGGCGGGCGGATGCAGGAGACAGGCCGACCGGGCAGCGCGCAGCGCGGCCGGCCACGCGTCGCACTCCCCGCAGGTCGGCCCCGGAGCGCGGGCCGTCATGAGCCGCGGCGCGCCGCAGCGAGGGCACGCGGGCAAAGGGAGCGGACGCACGCGCGTGCGACAGCGGCGGCAGATCAGCCGGGCCGGGTCCCCCGGCGCGATCGGGCCGTCACACCCGAGACAGATCGGGGCAAAGACGAGGTCGACCAGCGCAGCGAACAGACCCGGCATCCCCAGCTTCCGCGCGAACGGCTGCCCGCCGGACGTTAAATGGACAAACGGGGCGAGGCCATGCCGGGATGGGAGCCCGGCCCGCGCCTGGCCGCGCTCTTGCGGGCATCCGCCGGATGCAGTCCACGCGCAGCGAAAGGAGCAGCGCATGACGAGCACCGAGAACCCGTTCGACCAGGCGCGGCACGAGTTCGGCGACTGGCTCGCACGACAGGCGGAGGGCCGCTGGCCCGGCGCGCGCGTCCGCTACCGCGGGCGAGCGCGGCACGGCAGCCATCGCTGGGAGATCCTCGCCCCCGGCATCGGCGAGTTCTGGCTCGCCGCCGACGAACCCGTGCTATCTCACCCTAACGCTGTTCGGAATTCGATCGATGTTCTGGAATCCGAGGCCGCGATCGAACGACTGCCCGACACGCCGACCCGCGCCATGATCGTCAAAGAGGGAGGACGCCTGCTGGTCTGGGATCCCGAGGAAGACGATACCGTCGGCCTGGCGAGCTGAGCGCGACGTCACCCGCGCCGCTCGCCGACGCCGTGGCCTCCCCCGACAGGCTCGGCCGGGGCGACGTCGGCGAGCGCCGCCCTCATCGCCTCCACGGGCGCAGCGACTCCCCACCAGCGCTCGAAGGCGACCGCGCCCTGGTGGATGAGCATCTCGAGGCCGTCCATCGCCGGGATCCCGAGCGCCCGGGCCTCCCGGACCCAACGGGTTCCGCCGCGCGCGTAGACCAGGTCGAAGACCGCGCCGGCGCCGCCGATGCGGCCGAACTCGAGGGGGAGCGGGTCCGTGGAGTGCAGGCCGAGCGACGTGGCGTTGACGACGAGGTCGAAGTGCTGGCTGCCCAGCGGCCCGATCTCCGAGGCGAGGAGGATGCGGCGCGCGTCGGACTCGAACGCCTGGCGCAGCGCCTCGGCGCGATCGGGCGATCGGTTCAGGAGCACGACGGAATCGACGCCGCTCAGGAGGAGCGCGTACAGTGCCCCGCGAGCGGCGCCGCCGGCGCCCACGAGCAGCACGCGCGCGCCGGCGAGGGAGCCGACGAGGGCCTGCACCGCGATCTGGAAGCCGGGCACGTCCGTGTTGTCGCCGCAGAGGCGCCCCGACTCGTACCAGTACGTGTTGCACGCTCCGGTGCGGCGGACAGCCTCGGTGGCCGACTCGACCAGCGACGCGGCCCGTTCCTTGTGCGGGAGGGTCACATTTCCGCCGCCGCCGGATCGAGCGATTCCTACGAGGAGCCCCGCGAAGCTATCGGCGTCGCAGCGCAGGGCCACGTAAACGCCGTCGACGCCGGCCGCCTGGAAGGCGGCGTTCTGGAAGCGCGGCGACAGCGAGTGGGCGACCGGGTCGCCCAGGAGCGCGAGCAGCCGGGTGGATGCTGTCGGTGTCTTCACGGTGCGACGATGGGCTGGATGCGGTCCAGCACGCTACCGATCGCCTGCTCGAGCTGGGCGAAGGCACGGCGGTAGGTGCCCTCATCCGAGCCGAACGGGTCCATGATCGGCTCTCCCCACCCTTCGCCTTCGAGGAAATCGGTGACGAGAGCGACCTTGTCGGCCCCGCCCATTTCGCTGACGGCGAGGAGCTGGGAGGGCGACATCACGAGGATCAGGTCGGCCCAGCGGATGAGCGCTGCCGTGAGCGGCTGCGAGCGATGCCCGGCGAGATCGAGGCCGTGCTCGGCGGCGACGCGAACGGCGTTTTCGCTGGCGGGCAGGTCCATCGCACCGGCGATCCCCGCGGACTGGACCGCCACGTGCGACCAGCCCCGCTGCTCGATGGCGCGACTCGCGATGGCGGCAGCCATCGGGCTGCGGCAGGTGTTGCCCGTGCAGACGAACAGGAGGTTGTAGGTCGTGGGCTCGCCGTCGCGGCGGGCTTCGGCTCGGTCAGGCATCGATGTCGTGCACTACCTTTCGCAGCTCGTCGATGGACACGACGCCGGCCCGGACGACGCGGGGTCGCCGGCCGGAACAATCCACGATGGTCGATGGTGGGGAGGGCGGGAGCGCCTCTCCGCCGTCCAGTATCCAGACCTCCTCGGGCTCACCCAGCGCGGCGAGGACGCCGCGCACTTCTTCGGCGCTGCGCGCCGGTGGTTGGCCCGCGAGGTTCGCGCTGGTCGAGGTGATCGGCTCGCCCAGCGCCCCCAGGATCGCCTTCACTGCCGGGTGCGGCGATGCCCGCACCGCGACGGTGCCCCCCGGCCCCACCACCGCGTCCGGGTAGCGCCCCGGCTCCGCGCGGAGTGCGAGGGTGAGCGGGCCGGGCCAGAATGCTGCCGCGAGCTCGAGCGCCGCCCGGGGCCACTCCAGTCCAGGCGCCTGTTCGGGGCCGGAGATGAGCAGGAGAAACGCCTTTTCCCGATCCCGGCCCTTGAGCGCGGCCAGCCTGGCCAGCGCCGACGGGATCAGGGCACAGCCGAAGCCGTACACCGTCTCCGTCGGGTAGGCGATCAACCCGCCTACACGCAAGTGCTCGGCCACCCGCGGGGCCTCGCGCCGGCGGTCGGCGGCGGTACCGAACGGCACGACCACCATCCTCGTCCCCCGCTCAACCACCCCGGCGCGCCCGGAGCAGCGCCTCCGCCACCACCAGATCCAGCGGCCCGGTCACCTTCAGGTTTTCCGGCGCGCCCTCCACCACCACGACCGTGCCGCCGTAGTGCTCGACCAGTGTCGAGTCATCCGTGGCGCGGAACCCGTCGGCCGCGGCTCGCCGGTAGGCATCCACGATCATCGCCCGGGGGAATGCCTGGGGCGTCTGCGCCCGCCAGAGCCGGCTCCGCTCCGGCGTCGCGACGATTCGCCCCTCCGCGTCCACCTCCTTGATCGTGTCGGTCACCGGCACCGCGGCCACCGCCCCCACTCCCTCCGACGCCGCCGCGATGGCCCGGTCGATGACCTCCCGCGTGACCAGCGGCCGTGCGGCGTCGTGCACGAGGACGAGGTCCGCCTCCTCGGGCACCGCCTCCAGCGCCAGGCGCACGGAGTCGCCTCGTTCTTCGCCCCCCGCCACCCACCGCACCCGCGGGTCCAGGTCCACCAGCCACGCCGGCGGCCGCGGGACATCCTCGGCCGGCAGCGCGACGACCACCCACTCCACCGCCGGATGTGCCAGGAACGGCCGCAGCGTGTGGAGGAGAAGCGGCTCGCCCGCCAGCTCCATGTACTGCTTCCGCACCCCTCCCATCCGCCGCCCCGCCCCACCCGCCGGCACGACGACCGCCACCCGAGGCGTCATCGGAACAGCCGCTCCATCAGCGTCCGCACGTCCGGCAGCGCCACGACCTCGAGGTCTCCGGGCACGTGCTCAGGCACCGCCCGCTGGGGCACGTACGCCCGCCGGAAACCCATGCGCGCGGCCTCCCCCAGCCGCCGCTCCACCTGCCCCACCGCCCGCAGCTCGCCCCCCAGCCCCACCTCTCCCAGGAAGACCGCGTCGCCCGGCACCTCCCGGTCGAACACGCTCGAGCCCAGCGCCGCCACCACCGCCAGGTCCGCCGCCGGTTCGACCAGCCGGACACCGCCCACCACGTTCAGGAACACGTCGAGCTGCCCGAACGCGAGCCCCGCCCGCTTCTCCAGCACCGCCAGCAGCAACGCCAGCCGCTGCCGGTCGAATCCCGTCGTCACCCGCTGCGGCGCGCCGTAGCTCCCCTTCGTGCACAGCGCCTGCACCTCCACCAGCAGCGGCCGCGTCCCCTCGATCGTCGCCACCACCGCCGCCCCGCTCACCCCCTGCGTCCGCTCCCGCAGGAACAGCTCCGACGGGTTCGGCACGGGCACAAGCCCACCCGCCGTCATCCGGAACACCCCGATCTCGTCCGCCCCGCCGAACCGGTTCTTCGTCGCCCGCAGCACCCGGTGATCCAGACTGCCCGTCCCCTCGAAGTACAGCACCGTGTCGACGATGTGCTCGAGCGTCTTGGGGCCCGCCACCGTGCCTCCCTTCGTCACGTGCCCCACCAGGAACACGGCGACGTTCCCCTCCTTCGCATACCGCTGCAGCCGCGCCGCGCACTCCCGCACCTGCCCCACGTTCCCCGGCGCACCCTCCAGCTCCGAAGTGTAGACCGTCTGGATCGAGTCCACGAACAGCGCCGCCGGACGCAGCTCCTCCGACCGCCGCAGCACCGCGTCGAGATCCGTCTCGCTCAGGAACGAGACCTCCCCCGCCCCCGGCCCGAGACGCGCCGCACGCAGCCTCACCTGCGCAGGCGACTCCTCTCCCGACACGTAGAGCGTCCGGTGCCCCGCCGCCTCCAGCCCCGCCGCCACCTGCAGCAGCAGCGTGCTCTTGCCGATCCCCGGCTCACCCCCGATCAGCACCAGCGAGCCCGGCACCACGCCGCCGCCCAGCACGAAGTCGAACTCGTCGAGCCCCGTCCGCCAGCGCGAGGTCTCCGGACCCTCCACCTCCGCCAGCCGGACCGGCACCGCTGGCTCCCCGCGACGGGCCTCCCGCCCCGCCAACGGCCGCTTCCGCGATACCGGCTCCTCCACCAGCGTGTTCCACGCCCCGCACCCCGGACACCGGCCCTGCCAGCGGATCGTCTCGTGCCCGCACTCCCCACAGAAAAACGCCGTCCTGAGCTTCGCCATGCCTTACCCTACCCCGACCACCCGCCAGAGTTACGGCTCCTCGCGCCGGCTCAGCGACTCGAACCGCGTGTACTCCCGCCGGAAGTATAGCTCCACGATCCCCGTCGGCCCGTTCCGCTGCTTACCGATGATCACCTCCGCCCGCCCCGCCAGACCCTTCTCCTCCGCGTCTTCGGGCGACATGTAGTACTCCGGCCGGTACAGGAACATCACCACGTCCGCGTCCTGCTCCAGCGAGCCAGACTCGCGCAGATCCGAGAGCTGCGGCCGGTGATCCGAACGCTGCTCCGGCGCACGCGAAAGCTGCGACAGCGCCAGGATCGGCACCTCCAGCTCCTTCGCCAGACTCTTCAGGCTCCGGCTGATCTCGCTCACCTCCTGCTGCCGGTTCTCCGCCCGCCCACTCGCCTGCATGAGCTGGATGTAGTCGACGATCACCAGCCCCAGGTCCGGCTGGTCCGCCTTCAACCGCCGCGCCTTCGCCCGCATCTCCAGCGCGGTCAACACGCCCGAGTCGTCGATCCAGATCGGCGCCGTGTTCAGGTGACCCGCGGCCTGGGCCAGGCGCACGTAATCGTCGTCGGTCAGACGACCCCGCAACAGCCGGCTCAGGTCCACCAGCCCCTCGGCGCAGAGCATGCGCTGCACGATCTGCTCTCTGGACATCTCGAGCGAGAAGATCGCCACCGGGATCTGGTGGGCGATCGCCGCGTGCAGCGCGATGCTCACGACGAAGGCGGTCTTCCCCATGCTCGGCCGGGCCGCGACGATGATCAGGTCGCCCTTCTGGAAGCCGCCGGTCATCTCGTCCAGGTCGGGGAAACCGCTGGGGACGCCGGTGAGCCCGCCCTTCGCGGCCTGGAGCTGCTCGATCTTCTCGAAGGTCGGGTAGAGGATTTTCTTGATCCAGACGAAGCCTTCGCGGTCGTGCGACTGAGCGACCTGGAAGATCCGCTGCTCGGACTCGTCCAGGATCTGCTCGACGGTGCGCTCGCCCGGCTCGTAGCAGTCGCGGATGATCTGCGAGGAAGCCTCGATGAGCCGGCGCAGGAGCGCGCGCTCGCGCACGATGCGGGCGTGGTACTCGATGTTGGCCGCGGTCGGGACGGCGTCGAGGAGCTCGGCGAGGTAGGCCATGCCGCCGACGGCTTCGAGCTCGTCGGTTTTCTTGAGCTCCTCGCTGACGGTGACCGGATCGATGACCTGACCGCGTTGGAAGAGCCGGGCCATCGCCCGGAAGATGCGGCGGTTCGCCTCGCGATAGAACATCGTGTCGTCCACGATCTCTATCGCGCGGGCGACCGCGTTCCCGTCCAGCAGCATACCGCCGAGCACGCTGGTCTCCGCCTCCTGCGAGTACGGCGGCTGGCGGTCGGGCAGTGGAAGGGTGGCGATGCTTCCGTTTTCGCGCGAGTCGGGTCTATTCATCGACGCTGTGCTGGGAACTCCGTTAGGCCCGCGTAGACGAGAGGCCGCGCCTCTCCAGTATAAGGCGGCCGCGGGCGCGCCGCGAGCATCACCTGCGGCGCGGGCCGCGAGGGGTTGGGGGTGGGGGCGAATCTACCCGGACGTGGGCTGGCGACCGCGTGGCGTCCTCAGCCTTCCAGCACGCGGCGCACGAGCTGGAAGTCCTCCCAGGCCGCGCGGATCCACTTCGGTTCGCGCAGCAGGAACGCCGGGTGGTACGTCGCCACGAGGGGGACGCCGTGATACCTGTGGACCTGCCCTCGCAGCGCCCCGATGCTGGCCTCGGTTTCGAGGAGCGTCTGCGCCGCGAACTTGCCGGCCGCGACCAGCACGCGCGGCGAGATCAGCTCCACCTGCCGCCGCAGGTACGGGACGCACTGGGCGATCTCGTCGGGGAGGGGGTTGCGGTTCCCGGGCGGCCTGCACTTGAGCACGTTGCAGATGTAGACCTCCTCACGGGGGAATCCGGCGGTCATGAGGAGGAGATCGAGGAGCCGGCCCGCGGGGCCCACGAACGGCCGGCCCGTCCGGTCTTCTTCCTGGCCCGGGGCCTCGCCCACCACCATCACGGCCGCGGCGGGGTTCCCTTCGCCGAAGACGACCGTCTGCCGGGTCTCGCAGAGCCGGCAACGAGTGCAGCCAGCCGCCTCCGCGGCGAGCGCGGCGAGCCCTTCGGACGCGGGCGCCTCGCGGGAGACTGGTGGGCGGGGTGGGGCCGCCGCCCCCACCGCCGCCTCACCGCCCGCAACCCGCCGCCCCGGCCGCCCCCTGAGCAGGGCCAGCGCGGCCTCCGCCGTGAGGGTATCCAGGAAGATCTCGCGTTCGCCCAGCTCCTCCCGTTGCCGGAGGTAGCGGACGAGGAGGGATCGGTCCAGCATCATCGGCGAGCCGCCAGGAGGCGTTCGACGCGGTCGAGGATCGACTCCGCCACCTCCGCCTTGGACATGAGCGGCAGCTCCTCCTCGCCCCCGTCACGATCCAGGAGCACCACCTGGTTCGTCTCGACCTCGAAGCCCGCGCCGGGCTTCGTCGCCTCATTGAGCACGACCAGGTCGAGGCCCTTGGTCTCCAGCTTGCGCCGCGCGTTCTCCCGCGCATTCTCCGTCTCCAGCGCGAAGCCGACCACCACGAGCCCCGGACGCCGCGCGGATCGCGTCGCCTCGAGCACGTCGGGCGTCGGCTCCAGCTCGATCGAGCGCGGCGCCGCCGCCTTCTTGATCTTCTCCGCCACCACGCGCGCGGGCCGGAAATCGGCGACCGCGGCCGCCATGATCAGCACGTCCGCTTCGGCCAGCGATTCCCGGACGGCGGCTTCCATCTCCTCGGCCGTCTCGATGCGCCGGACCCGCGGGCCCGGCGGCGGCTCGAGGAGCGTCGGGCCCTGGATGAGGAGCACCTCCGCGCCCCGGCGCCACGCGGCCTGCGCCAGCGCGAAGCCCATGCGGCCCGAGGAGCGGTTCGAGAGGAAACGCACGGGGTCGACGGGCTCACGGGTCGGCCCGGCCGTCACCACCACGCGCCGCCCCTGGAGCGGCGTCTCGCCTTCGAGCGCCCGCCCGACGTGCTCGATGATCACCGCCGGCTCCTCCATCCGCCCCGGCCCCTCCCCCTCCCCATACGCCAGCGGGCCGATCGCCGGCCCCACGATCCCGTAGCCCAGCACCTCCGCGATATGCCGCAGGTTCGCCTGGACCTGCGGATGCGTGTACATCCGGTCGTTCATCGCCGGGCAGAGGATCACGGGCGCGCGGGTCGCCAGCAGGATCGCGGTGAGGAGATCGTCGGAGCGGCCAGTCGCGGCTCGGGCGAGCAGGTCCGCGGTCGCCGGTGCGACGCAGACCACCTCCGCTTCCCGCGCCAGCCGGATGTGCTCGAGAGCATGGCCCGGCGCCAGCAGCTCGCTGACGACGGGCCGCCCGGTGACGGCCTCGAAGGTGAGCGGACCAACAAAATCCGCGGCGGCCCGTGTCAGCACCACGTCCACCGCCGCACCCAGCCGGGTCAGATCCCGGGCGAGCTGGACCGCCTTGTAGGCCGCGATCCCGCCCGTGACGCCCAGGACGACCCGGCGGCCTCGCCACGGCCGCCGCGGGGCAAGGGGCGCCACGCCCATCCCGGCTACACGCCCTGGGGCTTGCGGCGCCGCTTCACCAGCCGGAACTCGATGTCCCCCCGCACCAGGGCCTCCAGCGCCCGCGTCGTCAGCTTCTCCTCCAGACCCGCAGGCACAGCCTCGCGGGGGAGCGCATTCAGCTCACGCGCATACTTGGCTGCCACCAGGATTCCCAGGTACTTGCTCCCGGCGTGCTTGGCAACCTCACCAGGCGTGAAGACCTTCATCTACTCCCTCCTTTCCATCAATGCCGCGAGCTCCCGGTCCAGGCGCCTGAGCTCGCCCGCGAGATCGACCACGCGCCCGACCCGGTACCGCTCGGCGGCAAGAATCGCCTGCAACGCGCCCACCGCGCGCTCGAAGTCGTCGTTCACCACTACATAATCGAACTCGGCGGCCGCGGGCAGCTCCGCGCGCGCATTCCGCAACCGGCGCAAACGCTCCGCCTCCCCATCGCTCCCGCGGAACAGCAACCGCCGGTGCAGCTCTTCCGCCGACGGCGGCAGCACGAAGATGAGCACGGCGTCCGGAAACACTCGCCGGACCTGCCGCGCCCCCTGCACGTCGATGTCCAGCAGCACGATCTGGCCGAGCCGCAACGCCTCCTCCACCTCCCGCCGCAGCGTGCCGTAGCGCCGGCCGTGCACCACCGCCCACTCGACCAGCTCGTTCGCCGCGATCATCCGGTCGAACTCGCGGTCGTCGACGAAATAATAATCCCGCCCCTGTACCTCGTGTTCCCGCGGCGGGCGCGTCGTCGCCGACACCGCGAACACCACGCCCTCGCTGCGCTCGACCAGCGCCCGCGCCAGCGTGGTCTTCCCCGCCCCGCTCGGCGCGGCGATCACCACCGGAAACGACCGGCTCTTCAAGCTCATTCGATGTTCTCGACCTGCTCCCGAATCCGCTCGATCTCGTTCTTGATCGCGACGACCTGGTGCTCTATCGCCGCATCATTGGCTTTCGAGCCGATCGTGTTGGCCTCCCGGTGCAGCTCCTGCGTCAGGAAGCCCAGCCTCTTCCCCACCGGCTCCTTCGCCTCCGTGGCGAGCGTCTCGCGGAAAACCTGAATGTGAGAGCGTAGCCGCACCAGCTCCTCGCTGATGTCCCAGCGCTCCGCGAGATAGGCGACCTCCCGGGCGAGCCGCTCCTCGTCCATCGGCACCCCGGCAGCCAGCTCCGCGATCGCACGCCGCAGCCGGTCCCGCTCCGCGACCAGCCGCGCCGGCGCCCGCTCCTCGATGACCGCCATCGCGGCCTCGATCGCGTTCAGCCGCTCCTCGATGTCCGCCCGCAGCCGCTCACCCTCCACCTCCCGCATCGCGACCACGGCCTGCGCCGCCGCCTCCGTCACCGCACGCAGGTCCTCGGCCGTTACCCCCGCGTCCACCTCCTCCTCGTCGACCGGAACGATGATCTCGCCGAAGCGGCTCACCAGGGCTACGTCGACTTCGCCGGGGAGATCGAACCGCGCCTTGAGCGCCCGCAGCACCTCGATGTACTGACGGGCGCGCGCCTCATCCAGCCGCAAGCCCCCCGCCTCGCCATTCCCGGCCCCCGTCTCCACCCGGAGCGAATAATCCACATGGCCACGCGGCAGGTACCCGCGCAGCCACTCCCTGACCTGAGGATCGTACCGCTCCAGCGCCCGCGGCAGACGCACGTGGGCGCTGAAGTAACGATGGTTCACCGTCTTGACCTGGGCGCGGAGGCGGCCGCCAGCGACCTCGAGCTCCGCTTCCCCGTAACCGGTCATGCTCCGGATCATCGCTCCTCCCGACCGGCGCGTAAACTACGCGGTCGCTCGAAGGGGGTCAATCGCCGGCCAGCCCGGGGCCCGCCTCAATCCCAGAGCTCCCACTTGATGCCGTAGAAGAACCGCGGACCGGGAAGGTTGCGGCCCGGCAGGTCGTACACGTCCTGCAACCGGGTCATGTTCTCCCAGCGCAGGAACCCTCGCACGCCGACGATCCGGATGTGCAGGTAGCCGTCCAGCGTGGTGACCCCGGGGACGAGACTCGCGCCCCCCTCCGTGTCGGGAACCAGCATCGCCCCCCGATAGCGTGCCTCGATCCGCGCCAGGATCTCCAGATTCCCGCTCTTGAGCGGGAGGTGATGGTACACCAGCCCCGCACGCCAGCTCTCATCCGGCAGGTAGATCCAGCGGTTGCCCTCCCACCGGGTGTACCAGCCCTCGAGGGAGAGCGGCTTCCAGAAGAGCGGGACGCGCGCCGTAAGCTCCCACCCCTGCACCTCGCCTCCCGGGTAGATCCCCGGCGTGCGATCGAACGGGAGCCCGAAGGTCGGAATGCCGTCGGTCCTGAGGCGGACCCGCGCCAGGCCTGCCTGGAAGTCGCCCCGCGACCATTCGCCTCCGAAGCGAACCGCGTCCCGGCTGGTGACCACCGCCCTCGTGCCGCCGTGCGCCAGGAACGGCACGCCTCCGTCCCCGGCGGACAGCTCGCCGAAGGCGCGGAGCCCCGCGAACGGCCCCATCTCCGTCCGGACCGCGACCGCCGCGGCCCGCCCGGCGTCACGCCAGTCGCCCCATGTGACGTCGCCACTCAGCTGCAGGAACGGCAGGGGACGGCCCCCGGCCTCCAGCTCCGCCTCCAGCAACGGGAACGATGGATGGCTCCGGGTGCGCAGCGCGCCCCCGCCCCACAGCCGCTCCGCCCTGTACATCGCCCGCAGCCCGGTCTGGAAGCTCGATTCGCTGACCTCCGTCTCGCCGAACCCGTCGTCGTTGCTCGACTGCCCGATGTACGCTTCCGCGACGAAATTGGGGCTGAACGCGTTGCGGCCGCGGAGCACCCAGTCCTGGCGAGCTCCCTCCCCGGCCAGCGCCGAGACGCCCGAACGTTTCACGTTGCTCCGCCGGACCTCGAGCTGCAGCCCCCGCTCCTTCGAGAGGATCCCCCACTTGAACCAGGCAGAGAAGGAGCTCGCGGCCTCCGGGGTCAGGCTGGTGCGCCGGGTATCCAGGTACTCGATCCCCAGACCCATCGGCGAGCCGATGAACCGCGGCGCCAGGAACGTCCCGCGGAACAGGTTGCTGGCCAGGAGCTGACCGGTCCCGGCCTCGATGAGCGTGTAAGGGCGAGGATCGAAGGGGGCGATCGTTTCGAGCTCGATGCGCAGCCCGTCCAGGCGACGTTCGACCCGCACGCGGCGGAGCTGGCCGAGTTCCAGGCGCGCCAGGTCGAAGGTCGATGAGCCGAGCGGGTCGAGCTCGAATCCGTCGAGCACGATGTGGAGGCGCCCGCCCGTCGCGCCGAAACCGCTGACCCCGACGGGAAGGCCGACCAGTCCCGAGCGGACAGCGGTGACCCCGGGGATCTGCTCGAGCAGGTCCGCCAGCGTCAGGGCGCCGCTCTCGAGCAGGTCCTCCCGGGTCCACTCCCACACGCCGGCCGCCCAGCCCGCGACGTCGGGCTCCGGGAACGGGACGAGCTGTGGCGGGGGGAGCGAGTCCGCCCGAGCGCCCGCCGCCGTGTCGGCCGGCGTCGCCGCGAGCGTGTCCGCCGCCGCGTCCCCTCGCGCGCTGTCCGGCGGCACGGGCGGCCGCTCGCCTGCCTGGTCCTGGCCCCGCGCTACCCCGGCGGAAGCCAGGAGCAACCCGAAGACAACGCCCCCGATCCGCGCAACGAGCCCGTATTGCCGCCCGCCGGAGGTCATCCTTCGGCCCGCGCGCGCACCCACTCGATCAGCAAGCGCGTCGGCGCGCCGGTCGGACCCTTGCGCAGGTACGGCAGCGGCTCGTCGCGGTAGGCGACACCGGCGATATCCAGATGCACCCAAGGGATATCCCCCACGAACTCCCTGAGGAACCAGCCCCCGGTTATCGTGCCTGCCGGGCGTCCCCCCGTGTTCTTGAGATCGGCCACGGTGCTGGAGAGCTGCTTCCGGTACTCGTCCCAGAGCGGGAGCGGCCAGCACCGCTCTCCCGAGCGCTCGCCCGCCGCGCGAACCTGCTCCACCAGCGCCTCGTCGTTCCCCATCAACCCGGCCGCGTGGTGGCCCAGGGCGATCACGCACGCGCCCGTGAGCGTCGCCGCGTCGACGATCGCCTGCGGGCCGTAGCGGCGCACGTAGGAGAGCGCATCGGCCAGGATGAGGCGGCCCTCGGCATCCGTGTTGACGATCTCGATCGTCTTGCCCAGATGGCTCCGGACCACGTCCCCCGGCTTGACCGCCCGGCCGGAGGGGAGGTTCTCCGTCGCCGGGACGACCCCGACCACGTTGACCCTGAGCCCCAGCTCGGCGATCGCGCGCATGGCGCCGAGCACGGCGGCGGCGCCGGACATGTCGAACTTCATGTCCTCCATGCGCTCGGCGGGTTTGATGGAGATCCCTCCGGAGTCGAAGGTCACCCCTTTGCCGACGAGCGCGAGCGGCGCCACGCCATCGCCTGCACCCCGGTACTCGAGGACGATGAGCCGCGGCTCCTGCTCGCTCCCCTGCGCCACCGCGAGCAGGGCGCCCATCCCCTCCCGCTGCATCGCCTCCCGGTCGAGCACCGTGAGCCCCAGGCCGTGCTGCTGCGCGATCTGCGTCGCGACCTCGGCCAGGTATGCGGGCGTCACGATGTTGCCCGGGCGCATCGCCAGCTCACGGGCCAGGTTCGCCGCACCCGCGAGGACCTGGCCGACCTGTCGGCCCCGTTCGAGCTCCGCCGCCTCCTCAGAGCTCCGCGCCAGGAGCGTGAAGGATTCGAGCCTCGCGCGCGGCGCCTCTTCCTCCGCCTGCGTCTTCAGCTCGCGGTAGTCCCACGCCGCCAGCACGCCACCCTCCACCGCCGCCTGCGCCGCCTCCGCCGCCCCGACCCGCCCGCCGAGCCGGGCCACGTGCGACAGCTCCACCACCATCCCCGAGACGCCGATCCGCTCCGCCTGGCGCACCGCCGCCCCCACCGCCCGGCGCAGCGCCTCGAGCGTGTACTGGTCGCGCTTGCCCAGCCCCACCAGAAGGAGCCGCTCCGCCCCCACGCCCCCATCCGGCGGGTAGAAGAGCAACGTCTCCTCTCTCCGCCCCCGGAAGTCGCCCCGGGCCAGCACCCGCGTCAGGGCGCCCCCCAACCGCTGGTCGACCTCCGCCGCCGCGCCGACCAGCTCCCCGTCATCCTCGAAGTGCAGGAGAACCAGAAGCGGCGCCGGCACCGTGGCCGGCGCCGCTTCGACGATCGAGATCTTCAGGTCTGACATGAACCCAGCCGTTCTACCGCTCGAACGCCAATAAAGATCCCCGTCAGCGGCTCCGCTTCTCCGACAGGCCCGCATTAGGGCCGCGCGTCGATCGGCTGCACCTTCTTGCCCAGCGGACCCACATACTCCGACGCCGGCCGGATCAGCCGATTCTCCCGGAGCTGCTCCATCACGTGGGCAGTCCAGCCCGCCGTCCGTGCAACCGCGAAGATGTTGGTGAAGAGATCCGTCGGAATGCCCAGCGTGTAGTAAACCGGCGCGCTGAAGAAGTCGACGTTCGGGTAGATCCGCTTCCCGCGCCGCTCCATCTCCTCCGCCATCACCGCGCGGATCCGCTCCGCGATCTCCAGCCAGCGGACGTTCCCACCGCGCTGGGCCAGCTGCTCCGCCAGACGCTTCAGGATCGGCGCCCGCGGATCCAGCGTCTTGTAAACGCGGTGGCCGAAGCCCATGATCCGCTCCCCTCGCGCCAGCGCGCTCCGCACCCACTCCTCCGCCCGCTCCGGCTCGCCGATCTCGAGCAGCATCGCCATCACCCGCTCGTTCGCCCCACCGTGCAGCGGGCCCTTCAGCGTGCCGATCGCCGACGTGATCGCCGAATGCATGTCCGACAGCGTCGCCGCGGTCACCCGCGCCGCGAACGTCGAGGCGTTCATCCCGTGCTCGGCGTGCAGCGTCAACGCCACATCCAGCACCCGGGCCTCCAGCTCGTCCGGCTCCTCCCCACGCAGCATGTACAGCAGGTTCGCCCCGTAGCCCAGGTCTCGCCGCGGCTCCACCGGATCCCGCCCGTTGCGGATCCGATCGATCGCCGCCGTCAGCGTCGCCATCTGGGCCGTCAGCCGGATCGCCTTGCGCAAGTTCGCCTCGTCCGACATGTTCTCCGCATCGGGATCGTAAAGCCCGAGCGCCGAGGCAGCGGTCCGGAGCACGGCCATCGGGTGGGCGTTGGATGGAGCGAGACGCAACAGGTCGATGATCTTGGGATGGAGGGCCTGTTCGTCCCGCAGTCGACCTTGCAGCTCCTCGAGCTGGGCACGGTTCGGCAGTTCTCCGAACCAGAGCAGGTGACAGACTTCCTCGAACGTGGCGTTGTTGGCCAGATCTTCGATCTCGTAACCACGATAGACGAGGCGTCCCTCTTCACCGTAGACGTGGCTCAGCTCCGTCTCAGCGACGACGACGCCCTCCAACCCTCGACTCGACATGGCCCACTCCTCCGGGGCGATAGACAGCGTAACGGGGTATCTGATGGTTCCGTCCCCATGCGCGAGTGAGACGGGGCCGCCATCCGCCGCCGACAAAGCGGGGTAGCAGCCCCGTCGGGATCAGGACGGAACGTGCAGCCAAGCCCCGAGTATAGCGGGCGGTACGGGCCGATGCAAGGGCGAGTGGCGCGGTTCCGGCGGTGACCGATCAGGATTCCAACTCGTCTCATCCATGTCGAAGGATTCGTCGGGATTCGGGGCACAGGCCGAGGAGA
Organism: Longimicrobiales bacterium; assembly: GCA_036564015.1. Lineage (GTDB taxonomy): Bacteria > Gemmatimonadota > Gemmatimonadetes > Longimicrobiales > RSA9 > DATCLG01. Next base: position 6,893 of record DATCLG010000135.1, on the reverse strand, counting down.
CGGACGGCGAGGTCGTCGCCAGGGTGCGCGCCGGCGATCGGGAGGCATACCGGATCCTGGTAAGGCGTTACCAGGACATGCTTTACCGGTACGCGCTCCGCATGACGGGGAGCCGCGACACCGCGGCCGACCTGGTGCAGGCGGCGTTCGTGAAGGCGTACGCCGGAATCCGACACTGCCGGGAGCCCGACCGGTTCGGTGCGTGGGTGTTCCGGATCCTGGCGAACGCGTGCAAGGATCACCTGCGGAGCCGCCAGAACCGGGAAGTCGCGCTGGAGGATTCCGTCCCGTCGTCACTGCGGGCGCCTTCGGATCCGCTGCTGGACCTGGAGCGCTCGGAATTACGTGGCCTACTGGCGGACGCACTGCGTCGGCTCTCCGATCAGCAGCGGGAGGCGTTCATTTTGAAGCATGTGGAGGGCCGGCCGTATGAGGAGATCGCCAAGTTGCTCAATGTCTCGGTGTCTGCGCTCAAGATGCGGGTACATCGGGCGCGGGAGCTGCTCAAGGCCGTGCTCGAGGAGGTGTTGTGATGCACCCTGACCTGCACCGCTATCTGGATGGCGAGCTGCCCCGCGAGGCGCTCGGGCCGGAGGCGGCTGCCGAAGCGGACGTTTGGGACGCCCTGCTGGGCGAGATGGCGCAGTTCCGGGCGGAGCGGGCGCCTGCGTGGCTGGAGCAGCGGATCATGAACGCGTTGCCGGCGGCCGAACCCCGTCCGTTCTGGCGTCGGGTGCTGGCCTGGCTGCTCGAGCCGCGCTCGGTCCGCGTCCGGCCGATCAGCGTGGCGCTGGCGGGGGCGCTCGGTGCCGTCGTTCTGGCGGCGCCGTACCTGGACCGGGCTGAGCCGGCGGCGCCGGAAGCGGTGGCGGGCGCGGCCGCGGGTCCGGGGGAGGCGGACGCGTCGCGGTCGGTGGTGTATGTCCAGTTCGTCCTGACGGCGCCGAATGCGCGTTCGGTGTCGCTGGTGGGCGACTTCAACGGGTGGGAGCCCGAGGGCTACCCGCTCCACGACCTGGACGGGGATGGCGTGTGGACGGGGCTCGTCGCGCTTCCGCCGGGGATGCACAAGTACATGTTCGTCGTGGATGGCAACCGCTGGGTCACCGATCCGCGTGCGGAGCGGTACGTGGACGATGGCTTTGGCATGCGCAACGCGCTGATCTCGGTGGCGGCGCCGCCGGGGAGGACGTCATGAAAGCGCAGCGATGGGTTGCGGCCCTGAGTTGGGCCATGGCGGGTCTCGCCGCCGCGGGCGCGGCGGGCGTCGCGGACGCGCAGCGGGTCAGCGGGTGGGTGGATGCGGACGCGATCTACTCGCGCCCGCCGGCCCAGGTCGACGCTCCCGCGGCGACTTATGGGATCGTCGGCGCGCGGCTGCGGGTGGACGGGCCGAGCGAGGAGCTGCTGGATTTCACGCTCCAGCGGGCCCGGGGCCTCCGGACGGCGGACGGGGGGTGGGTGGCGGGCAGCCTGGTGGGTGAGCTGGCGCGGAGCGTAGGGCGGTTCACGGTCGGCGGTCGGGTCGAGGGCTTCGGCCTGGACTTCTCGGACCAGTTCTCTTTCTCTTCCTACGGCTTCGGGTTACGGCCCCGTGTCTCCGCACCTCTCGGCTCGCTCGTGCTGACCATGCGAGGCGAGGCCACCCGCGGCCGTAGCACGAGCGTGTTCACCTCCTCCCGCAGACCCTCCTCGCGGTTCCGTCGACCGACCAGGGAATCCGAGATCACAGAGCGGCTCGGGGTCACCGGCGGCGCTCTCGAGGTAGCCCGGGCACTCGGCCCGAGCTGGCTGCTGCTCACGGGTGAAGCGTATCGGAGCTCCGCTCCCCGGGCATCCGGGTGGTACGCCGGTGCGGGCGCTCAGCTCGCTTTCACCGTGCGGGAGGTCGACGGACGGCTCGGCTTGCGGGTCTGGGACACGCCCGTCGGTTTCGAGACGGGGTACCACGCCTCGCTGGGCTACACTTTCGCGAGCGACCTCCGGCTCCGGCTGGACCTCGGGCGCTCGGTCCGGGATCCGCTCTACGGTGTGCCCGGCGATTTCACCGCAACGCTGGGCATGAGCTGGGAGTTCGGCCGGCTCGGCGGCGCCCTGCGGCGCCCGATCCCGGTCGTCGTGGTGGGAGAGCAGGACGAGGATGGCAGCCGGCGTGTCCGGTTCCAGCTGTGGGCGCCCGACGGTGACCGGGTCTCGCTGGCCGGCGATTTCACGAGTTGGGAGCCCCGGCCGATGCAGAGGTACGGCGAGATCTGGATGCTCGACATGGTGCTGGGTCCGGGAGTGTATCACTTCGGCTTCCTCGTCGACGGGGAGCGGTGGGTGGTCCCCGACGGCGCGCCTGGCGTCGTCGAGGACGGGTGGGGCCGCAAGAATGCGAGTTTCCTGATCGAATAACCGTGAGGTGGGCGGGCGCGATAGGTGCGTCCGGGTCGATGCCCGCCTTTGTGCAGGTAGAGGTGTGATGAGAGCGACCACCTTCCCGGCGTGTGTTCTCGCGCTGGTCTTTGCGGCTTGCGCGCTCGTGGCCGTCCCGGCGCCGGCCGTGGCCCAGGAGGCGGCGCGTCTGGAGCGCGCGAAATCGCGGCTGACGCCGGCCGCGGCGCGGGAGCTGGAGCAGATCGTGGCTGCGGCCCGTGCGCGAGGGCTTCCGACGGAGCCGCTGGTGAACAAGGCGCTCGAAGGGTTGGCCAAAGGCGTGGCGCCGAATCGGATCATGGGGGCGGTGCGCTCGCTGCTCGATCAGCTGACGCAGGCGCAGACGATCCTTTCGGCGGGTTCGCGGCCGGCCCCGGGCGACATCGAGGTGGTGGCGAATGCGTTGCGGCGAGGGGTTTCTGCGGATGCTGCGCGGAAGCTCGTGGCCGGGGCTCGTCCGGGCGAGCCCGTGGCGCAGGCCATTCACACGCTGGCGGATCTCGTGGAGCGGGGCGTCCCGGTGAACGCCGCGATGGATCTGCTGAGTGCCTGGCGGAGCCGGGGTGGGAGGCCGGAGGACCTGGATCGGCTGCCGGTGGCCGTGGAGCGGCTGGTCCGGGAGGGGGTCTCTCCTGGAGCGGCGGCCAGGGAGGTCGCCTCGGTCGTCCGCGCCTCCCAGGGCCCGATGGCCCGCGCGCTGCTCTCCGAGGCTCGCCAGGCCAGTGATGGGAGGGGCGTGGGCGCTGGCGGACTGCCGGCTCCGCCCGAGGGACGGGGGGCACGCGGGGCCGGTCGGGAGCGGTGATGCCGGGAGCGCAGAGAGGGGCTTGTCCTGCCGCGCGAGGGTCGGTACATTTGATGTAAGGTTCGCCACCCGGGGTTGACGCGATATCGTCGGGTGGCGAAGGGGGCCCCGGGCGCCCAGCGTTACGCAGCGCCCGGGGCCTCTTTTTTCAGCGGCCGAACCTCGTGACGGCGCCTGCATCGAGGCGCCTTTTCTTGTCCGCAGCCCACCGGCAGGAGCAAGACCATGTCCAATCCGGAAAGCCAAGTACGCAGCCTGGCAGCGACGGGGCCGGGTGAGTCGGTCGAGATCCGGCGAATTCTGTTTGGCACCCTTCGGGCGCTATGCGCGGACCTTGGTGTGCGGGAGGGCGACGTGGTGCGTTGCCGCGCGGGCACAGGATCCCACATCTGGCTCGAGACACCCAGCGGGCGGACCGTGGCTATCGAGCGCGACTGGGCGCGCTTCATTCAGGTGTGTGATCCCGAGCACCATGGCCGCATGCCGGACCTCCCCCTGATCGAGGAGGCGGCCACGGTCCAGCTGTGACGGCGTGGCGGGGCGGGCTGAGGCGGCGCGGACGCGCCGCCTCAGCCCGCCCCCAGGGCCTCCGCGATCCGCGGCAACGCCTGCTCCAGATCCTCCCGTGTCACGACCAGCGGCGGCGCGAAACGCACCACCTGCTCGTGAGTCTCCTTGGCCAGCACCCCTGACCGCATCAGAGCCTCGCAGAAGCGTCGGGCCGGTCCGGCCTCTTCCCTGATCACCACGCCGATCAGCAGGCCTCGTCCCCTCACCTCCGCCACGTGCGGCGAGGGGATGCGCCTGAGCTCTTCCATGAACCAGGCGCCGAGCTCGGCGGCTCGCTCGGGCAGCCGCTCCTCGATCGTGACCCGGAGCGCGGCCCGGGCAACGGCCGCGGCCAGCGGATTGCCGCCGAACGTCGAGCCGTGGCTGCCCGGCGTGAAGACGTCCATGATCTCGGCGTCCGCCAGGATCGCAGAGACCGGGTACACCCCCCCGCCCAGCGCCTTCCCCACGATCAGGATGTCCGGCCGAACCCCTTCCCACTCACTGGCAAAGAGGCGCCCGCACCGCCCCAGCCCCGTCTGGACCTCGTCGACCACGAGCAGGATGCCCCGCTCCCGGCAGAGCTCAGCGGCCCGACGAAGATACCCCTCCGGCGGCACCACCACCCCCGCCTCGCCCTGCACCGCCTCCACGAGAAACGCAACCGTGTGCTCCGTCAGCGCGGATTCGAGGGCGTCGGCGTCCCCATAGGGCACGAGCCTGAACCCCGGAGTGAACGGCCCGAAACCCTCCCGGTAGGCCGGCTCCGAAGAGAACCCCACGATCGTCGTCGTGCGCCCGTGGAAGTTGCCTTCGCATACCACGATCTCCGCCTTCCCGTCGGGCACCCCCTTGCGCTCGTACCCCCACCGGCGCGCCGCTTTGATAGCCGTCTCCACCGCCTCCGCCCCGGTGTTCATCGGCAGCGCCTTCTCGTAACCCGCCAGCTCGCAGAGCTCGCGCAAGAACGCGCCGTACTGATCGTTGTGGAACGCCCGGGAGGTCAGGGTGATCCGTTCCGCCTGCCGGTACAGCGCTTCCAGGATGCGCGGATGCCGGTGGCCATGGTTCAGCGCCGAGTAGGCCGAGAGCATGTCCAGGTAGCGTCGTCCCTCCACGTCCCACACCCAGACCCCCTCCCCGCGCTCCAGGACGACCGGCAGCGGCAGGTAGTTCCGCGCCCCGTAACGCTCCGCTTCCTCGAGGTACGAAGCGGTGGTCCGCAGCTGTGACTCCATCGGACGACTCCCTCAGCCCGGCGTGGGGCGAAAGCCCGCCCCGCCGGTCGACACAGGGGCCGGCGAGGCGTTCGGAGCACGCTCAGCTCGCCCAGCTCGCTGGCCCGGGCTCATCCGGCACGCCGCACTCGGGGCATTGCGTGGCGATGAACCGAAGCCACTCCTCGATCTCGTCAGGCGGCGGCAGGTCACGCGCCGCTCGCGCCCGGGCGGCATGGTAGACGACGCCCCAACGATCCGCGATGAAGAGCGCGCTCATCCCCTCCGCCACCCCACACGCCGACCGGGCCCGCCCGCCCGGGTCCGCCAGCACGGGAAAAGGCAGCTCCGCCTCCCGCATCACCCGGGCGGCCTCCTCGACCCCGCCGGGCACTACCACCAGCGGACGGCCGTCCCAGGCCCGGAGATCGGGAAGCTTCGCCGCCAGGTTCCGGAGGTAAGACCCGCAGTCCTCGCAATCGGGCGAGCGCAGGAACACCACGACCGGCGAGCCGGCGGCCGGCGCCCGCCAGGCCACCAGCTCACCGCCCGGCGCGCTCGGCAGCGACAGCGCAGGAAGCCGGTCCACCGGCCCGCCCGTCCCGCCCACCCGCTCCGTCGCCATGATCGATGCCTCCTTTCCCCTCGTTCCGCCAGCGACAGCCCCACCACCCCTCGCCCGTCCGCAGCCCGAGCGGCCTGCTAATGCGAGATCGGACGTGCCAGACGCCGCTCCACATCCTCCACCGCCCCACGCAGACGATTCTCCGCGTCCTTGTGGTCGTCCACCGTCAGCACCATGAACACCCGATCGTGCTTCTCACGCAGCCGCTGCTCCGCTCGCTGGATCACCGGCATCACCTGATCCCACTCGCCTTCGATCACCGTGTCCATGCCCGTGACCGTGTACGGCAGTCCGGCACGGTCGATCTCGTCGATCACCTCAGAGACCGGATCGACCAGCGAGTCCCCGGCGCCAACAGGGAACATCGAGAGACTGAAAAGCATGGATCACCTCCGTCCTGGGTGGGGGGTTGACCTGCGCAGCCGCGAGAGGGCCGCGGCCGCGGTCGCAGCGCTGGCATAAGTCGTGCCGCGCAACCTGCACGTGCCGCTCGAGAACGCCGAGGTCGCCCGCATCTTCCGCGAGATCGCGGACCTCCTCGAGATCGAGGGAGCCAACCCCTTCCGCGTGCGCGCCTACCGCACCGCCGCCCGCACCGTCGAGGAATGGCCCGAGTCCGTCGCCGATCTTGCCCGCCAGGACAGCAAGAAGCTCCAGGAGCTGCCCGGCATCGGCGCAGACCTGGCCGGCAAGATCGAGGAGATCGTCCGCACCGGGACCCACTCCCTGCTCTCCGAGTTGCGCCAGCAGATCCCACCCGGCGTCACCGAGCTCCTGCGCGTGCCAGGGATCGGGCCCAAACGGGCGCGCGCACTCTACGAGGCTCTCGGCATCCGGACCCTCGCACAGCTCGAAGACGCGGCCCGAAAAGGAAAGATTCGCGAGCTGCCTGGCTGGGGCGCGAAAACCGAGCAGAAGATCCTGCGCGAGCTCGAGAGCCGTAGGCCCGGACCCGAGCGGTTCCTGAGAGGGACCGCCGCCCCCTACGTCGAAGCCCTCCTGGAGTACGTGAAAGGGATCGAAGGGGTCAAACAGGCCGAGGTCGCGGGCAGCTACCGCCGCTGCCGCGAGACGGTCGGCGACATCGACCTCCTGGTCGCGATCCGCAGGGGCTCACCCGCCATCGAACGCTTCATCACCTACCCGGAGGTCGAGGAGGTCGTGGCCCGGGGCCCCACCAAGGCGACGGTCCGCCTCCGCGCCGGCCTCCAGGTCGACATCCGGGTTCTGCCCGAGGCCAGCTTCGGGGCCGGACTCCATTACTTCACCGGCTCGCAGG
>DATCLG010000134.1:0-8806 GCA_036564015.1 Longimicrobiales bacterium | reverse complement strand
GGGTGGCGGCGCCGCTGTTCGACCGGGCACGCGCCGCGGAGGCGTTGCGCTAACTCATCCGCCGCTTGAGCTCCTGCAAGCGCTCCTCGGCGGCGCGCTCGCGTGCTTCTCGCTCGAGGGTGCGGAAGAGCGTGTCGGTGGGGTCGTCCAGGGGATCCAGGGGCGTAGTGGCGGTCGACCGTTGCTGGAGGACGGTTTCCATCTCGGCCAGGTCCCGGAGCCGGATCGCGCGCTCGGCCTCGAGGACCTCGACCTTGCGGGCCAGAATGGCGGCGCGTTCTGCGTGGCGCTGAGCGAAACCGGCGGCGATCCGCGCGGTCTCGAGGTCTCCGATCTCGCGGGCGAGCCGCTCACGCCGGCGGCAGGTCTCTTCCTGCTCTCGCTCGGCCGCGAGTTCCCGGCGGGCGCGCTCGAGCTCGGTGTCCAGGCGACGCACCTCTTCGGTCGCCGAGGCGAGCTCGCGGCGCAGGGAACCCAGGCCGGTGCCCGCGTCGACGTCGTCCTCGGCCTTCAACTCTCGCCAGAAGTTCTCCACGGCCTCTTTCCAGGCGCGTTTCCACTGGTTCAGCATACCCAGCAAGCTAATGTCGGGAGCGGCAAAACGGTAGCACGGTCCGATCCTTGCGCCACGGCGTCGGCCAGGAGGTTCGTGCTGGAGGATCGGCACTGCGGCCTTCGGACGAGGCAACCGGATGGTCAAGCCAGGCGGTGCGAAGGCGAGCCCCGAGATGGCCCAGCTCACGGGCGAGGAGCGGCGGTCGCTGACGCACGGGGAGTTCTGGATCCCGGAGGCCGAGCGTGCGGCGTATCAGCTCGCGCTCCGGACGCTGAACGAAGCCGGGATCCGGTACGTGGTGAGCGGGCTCTACGCGGTCTACGAGTACACGGGGATCTACCGTCAGACGAAGGACCTGGACGTCTTGCTGGAGCCGACGTACGTGCTGCCGGCCGCCCGCGCGTTGCGGGACGCGGGCTTCCACGTCCACCTGGAGCAGGCGCACTGGATCTCGAAGGCGATCCGTGACGAGGCGGTGGTCGACCTGATCTACGCGATGGGCAACGGGCTGTCGTTCATCGACGGGCACTGGTTCCGGCGCTCGCGGCCGGCGATCCTGGCCGCGACGCCGGTTCGCGTGGCGCCGGTCGAAGAGCTGATCTGGCACCGGCTCTTCGTCTCGGAGCGGCACCGCTCGGACATGGCCGACATCGTTCACCTGATCCTCGTGCGAGGAGGCGAGCTGGACTGGAAGTGGCTGCTCGACCGGGTGGCGGACCACTGGCGTCTGTTGCTGGCACAGGTCCATCTGTTCGACTACGTCTATCCGGGCCACCGGCACCGGATCCCGGCGTGGGTGCGGGAGGAGCTGTACCGTCGCGTTTTCGAGGAGCAGGACGGGGCGGTCGACCCTGACGTCTGTCAGGGCACGTTGATCTCGCGTTTTTCCTTCGCCATCGACGTGCGCGAGTGGGGATTCCGGGACGTGCGCACCGAGGTGGTCGCGTCTGTGAGGCAGCTACCGATCATCCGCGAGATCATGGAGAGCGATGTCTGGGACAGCAAACACACGGGCCCGGGAGTCTGAGTCGGCCCGGCGGCCGATCCGGATCGCGGCGGTGGGGGACCTGCATTTCGATGGTGCTTCGGACCGTGGGATGCTCCGGGATCTCTTCATGACGATCAAGCGGAGCGCGGACATCCTGGTGCTCTGTGGCGACCTGACGACGCATGGCCGGCCGGAGCAGATGATGGCGCTGGTGGAGGAGATCGGGGGGCTGGACATCCCTGTGGTGAGCGTGCTGGGGAACCACGATTACGAGGGCGAGGTGGAGCAGGAGCTCATGCAGATCCTGCGGGATGCGGGGGTTCACGTGCTCGACGGGGAGAGCGTGGTGGTGGACGGGGTGGGCTTCGCGGGGACCAAGGGGTTTGCGGGCGGGTTCGGGCGGCGGGCGCTGGCGCCGTTCGGGGAGCGGCTGATCAAGGATTTCGTGCAGCACGCGCTGGACGAGGCGCTGAAGCTGGAGAACGCGCTGCGCACGCTGGAGACCGAGCTGAAGGTGGTGGTGCTGCACTACGCGCCGATCGTGGAGACGACGGAGGGGGAGCCGGAGGAGATCCGGCCGTTCCTGGGCTCCTCGCGGCTGCTGGAGCCGCTCGAGACGCACGGCGCGACGGTGGTTTTCCACGGGCACGCGCACATGGGGAAGCCGGAGGCGCGGACGCCGACGGGCATTCCGGTCTACAACGTCGCGCGGCACGTGCTGCGGAGTCGGGGCGAGGAGTTTCGTCTCTGGGTGGGGGAGGCGCCGGAGCGGCGGGCGGCGCCGTAGCGGAGCGGGATGAAGGCCGCCGTGCACGCGCGGGTAGAGCGGCGCGTCGCGGGGGCGGGCTCAATCGCTGTACAGCTTGTAGGGGAGCCAGAGGACGGCGGCGCCGAGGCGTTCGCGCCAGCGCTGGGCGGCGGGGCGGCGGCGCCACTCGTCCAGGGTGATCTCCTTCGCGCGCCGGACGTCGGCGAGGAACTGCTGCTCGAGGGCGGTTGCGAGCCCGGCATCTTCGATCACCACGTCGAGCTCGTAGGAGCCCAGGAGGCTGAAAGGGTTGAGGTTGCTGGAGCCGATCAGGGCGAGGCTCCCGTCGGCGACCATGGACTTGGCGTGGAGCATGGGCCCGGTCCACTCGTAGATGCGGACGCCGGCGGCGAGGAGCGAGGCGTAGTGAGCGCGGGCGGCCTGGTTGAGGAGCGGGAGGTCGGAGCGGCTGGGGGCCAGGAGTCGGACGTCGACGCCTGCGCGGGCGGCGGACGCCAGGGCGCGGCGGAGGGGGGCGGGGGCGAGGGGGTAGGCGCCGGTGATGTAGAGGGTGCGCTCGGCGAGGGCGGCGACGAGCTCGTAGAGGCGGTAGGCGCGCGCGTGGGTGGGCGGGCCGTCGACGACCCGTGCGGCGACGTTGCCCGCCGGGGGCGCCGGGCCGTCGGGCTCCGGCACCACCCCGCCCGCCCTCCGCCACATCGCGCAGAAGGAGCGGTCGAGCTCGCGGGCGATCGGGCCCTGGAGGCGAACGGCGGTGTCCCGCCAGCACCCCCGCCCGCCGTCGTCCAGCCATTCGTCGCCGATGCACAATCCCCCGACCACCGCCGCGCGGCCGTCGGTGACGAGCAGCTTCCGGTGGTTGCGCCGGAGCATCGCGCGCGGGTGGCGGAGGGAGGGCGCGCCGAAGCAGCGGACTTCGCCTCCCGCCCTCTGCAGCACCTCCCAGATCGAGGCCGGCGTCCGGATGCACCCCAGCCAGTCGTACAGGAGCCGGACCTCCACGCCCGCCCGCGCCCGCTCGGCCAGCGCTTCGGCGAAGCGGCGGCCCGTCGCGTCATCGCGGTAGATGTAGTTCTCGAAGTGGATCCGCCGCTCGGCCCTGGCGATCAGCTCCAGCATGGCCGGGTACGCCTCCGGTCCGTCCACCAGGAGCTCCGCCGCATTGCCGTGCACGAGCGACGCCTCCGTGATGCGCTGCAGCGCCCGGCGCAGCAGACGCGTCAACGCCACCCGTCCGGGCACACTCCGCGCGCCCGGCGGCTGGCCGTAGCGCAACCACGACCACGCCGGGGCACCGGCCTGATCCTGTCCGTCGGGCGTCACCAGGGGAGGGGAATCCCGCGCCCCGCCCGTCCCCCCGTTGGCCCGAGGGCCCGGGCTCCGGCCGCCGTTCCTCATCCGTATCGCTCCAGGAACCGCATGAGCGCCGCCTCTTCGGGGTAGTAGGCCGCCTCCCGTCGCTCCGACGGGCGCGGCGCCTTCCGCATGAACGGCTCGATCGTTCGACCCGCCCGCTGGTACTCCTCGAGCACCGCCGGATGGATGTACGCGCCCCGGCACACCGCGGGCGTGTTCCCGAGCTCCGCCGCGACCAGGCGGCAGCACAGCGCGACGTTCCGCCGCGCCTCCCTCGCCGTCGCAGGCGGCCCGAGCTCCGCGAGGATCGTCGCCGCCCGCAGCGTCGCCCCGAACGTCCGCAGATCCTTCGCCGTGTGATCCGGACCCAGGATCTCCCGCAGGTAGCGGTTCACAGCGCGCGCCGTCACGTTCCGCACCCGCCCCTGCTCGTCCCGGTAGCGGAAGAGCCGCTCCCACCGCCCCCGCCGCCCCGGAAACGACAGCAGCTCCCGCACGACCGACGCGAGCGGCGTCCCCGCGATCACCTGCCGATGCTCGATCCCCCGCTTCCCCACGTAGCGGAAGACGAGCGTGCTCCCCCGCACCTCGACGTGGCACTTGCGCAGCGTACAGATCCCGAACGTGCCGTTCGCGACCGCGTACCGCTCGCCGCCGACGCGGAAGCAGGCGCGGCCCATGAGCCGCACCACCGTCGCGAGCACCTTCTGCCGATCCAGAGTCGGGCGCTTCAGGTGCTCGTCGGTCGCGGCTCGGAGCGTCGGCAGAACACGCGCGAAACGCAGGACCCGCCGCCATTTCCGGCGACTCTGCGCCTCGCGGTGCTCCGCGCTGTAGATGTACTGCCTCCGCCCCTTCCCATCGTAGCCCCAGGCCTGGATCCCCCACACCGGGTCCGGCGCGATGCGGACTTCCAGCCAGGCCGGCGGGATCCGTAGCGCCTCGATCCGCTGGAGCGCGGTCTCAGAGACGATCGGCGTCGCGCCGTCCGCGTCCAGGTAACGAAATCCGGTCTCCGGAGAGCCGACGCGCCGCCACCAGCTCCTGTCCGAGACCCCGGCCATACGCCGTGAATTGCGGTTCACGGACCGTGCCAGGCCGCCCGGAAAAACGCCGGGCCCGCGAGGCGACCAGCCCCACGGGCCCGACGCCGTGCCTCAACGCGTCAGGCCTCCCGAGCGCGCTCCAGCAGGAGCTTCTGCTCGGCCGCCGCAATGTTGCGGCGCGTGGTCTCGATCGCGTCCGGATTGACCGAGATCGAGTCGATCCCCCACCGCACCAGCAGCTCCGCGTACTCCGGGTAGACCGAAGGCGCCTGGCCACAGATCGAGCTCGTGATCCCCAGCCGCCGCGCCTCCCGCAGGATCGCGTGGATCGCGTCGAGCACGGCTTTGTCGCGCTCGTCGTAGAGCGGTGCGACGACCTCGCTGTCCCGATCCACGCCCAGCACCAGTTGCGTCAGATCGTTCGACCCGATCGACACGCCCGTGACGCCCAGCCGGACGTACTCCTCCAGCCAGCTCACGATCGAGGGAACCTCGGCCATGACCCAGAGCTGGAGGCGCGGATCCGCCGTCAGCCCGCTCTCGTCGATCAGGCGCTTGCATTCCCGGAACTCGCGGCCCGTCCGCACGAACGGGATCATCAGGTGCAGGTTCGGGAAGTCCTGGCGCACGCGCTTGAGCGTCTCCAGCTCGAGGGCGAAGAGGTCGGGCTCCCGGGTGTAGCGAAAGCAGCCACGGTAGCCGATCATCGGGTTGGCTTCCTCGGGCTCGAATTCCGCGCCGCCCTGCAGCCCGCGGAACTCGTTCGTCCGGAAGTCCATCGCGCGGTAGACCACGGGGCGCGGGTAGAAGGCGCGGGCGAAGCGGCGCAGATTCTCGGCCATGCGGTCCACGAACTCGCCGCCGCGGCCCTGCTCGAGGAGTCGACGAGGGTGGTTTCCGTCCAGCGCCGCCAGGATCATGAACTCGGCGCGCAGCAGGCCGACGCCGTCGACCGGGCGGGCAGCCATCTCCTCCGCCCGTTCCGGCTCGCCCAGGTTGACGTACAGCCGGGTCGCGGTCACCGGCGGCGCCGCCACCACCGCCGGCCCCACCGACGGCGCCTCCGGCGTCGCGGCTGCGGGGGCCTCACCCGCGATCACCGCCCCTTCCCGCGCATCCACCGTCACCACCATGCCGTCTTTCAGCTTCTTCGTCGCGTCCCGCGAGCCCACGATGCAGGGGATCCCCAGCTCCCGGGACACGATGGCCGCGTGGGAGGTCATCCCGCCGGCGTCGGTCACGATCGCTGCGGCCCGCCGCATGATCGGCACCCAGTCGGGCGAAGTCATCGTCGTCACCAGCACCTCGCCATGCCGGAGCTTCGCCCCCTCCTCCGGCGCCGTGAGGACGCGCACGGTGCCGGACGCGACCCCAGGGCTCGCACCCAGCCCGCGGAGCAGGACCTTGCCCTCCTCCTCAGCGCCACGGGGCTCCGCGGCCCGGGCCTTCAGCGTCGTCACCGGACGAGTCTGCACCATGTAGAGCTTGCCGTTCTCGATCGCCCACTCGGCGTCCTGCGGGGCGCCGTAGTGCTCCTCGACCCGCTTTCCCAGCTCCGCGAGCGCGCGCACCTCGTCGTCCGTGAGAACCAGCGCCGTGGCTTCGTCCTCCGGCAGGTCCACTCGCACGTTCTCGCCCGCCCGCTCGTCCCGCACCAGCTTGAACTCCTTCCGCCCCGCCACCTTCCGCACCACCTTCAGCGTCTCCTTGTCGACCTCGTAACGGTCCGGCGTCACCAGCCCGCCCACCACCACGTCGCCCAGCCCCCACGCCGCCTCGATGACCAGGATCCGCGGATCGTTCGTCGCCGGGTCCACGGTGAAGAGCACACCCGACTTTTCCGAGTTCACCATCGCCTGCACGACGACCGCGATGGGCGCCTCTTCCGTGAGGCCCTGCTTGACCCGGTAGAAGAGCACCCGGCCGCCGAAGGTCGACGCCCAGCAGTCCTTGACCCGGCGGACCAGCGCCTCCTCCCCGCGCACGTTCAGGAAGCTCTGGAACATCCCCGCGAACGAGAACTGCGCCGTGTCCTCCACCGTCGCCGAGGACCGGACGGCCACGAAGGCTTCCTCCGTGCCCAGTTCCCTGGAAAGGTCGCGGTAGGCCTCGACGATCGCGCTCGCCACCTCCTCCGGGACCGGCGCGCGCCGCACCAGCTCCTGCAGAGCACCCGCCGCCTCGCGCAGCCGGCCTGGATCGTCCACGTCCAGACGCGCGAGCCGGGCCCTGACTTCGTCCGCGATCCCGCTCTCCTCGTAGAAGCGATGGTAGGCCTCGACCGTGACGACGAAGCCCGGCGGCACAGGAAGCCCGGCCCGGGTCATCTCCCCGAGGTTCGCGCCCTTCCCGCCCGCGATCGGGACATCTGCTCTCGACAGCTCTCGAAACCAACGGATGCAGGCCATGGTTTCGCCTCCGCGGTCGCCTACGATGCTCCAGCCGCCGGCGGCGCGGCGACCGTGCTCGCCGGCCGGCCAGCCAGGAACGCCCGGATGTTCTCCACCGTGGCCGCGAGGATGCGCTCGCGGGCGTCCCGGCTGTACCACGCCATGTGCGGCGTGATGATCACGTTCTCCCGCTCCAGCAGCAGGTGACCCCGCAGCACCTGGCGGAGCTGGGCCTCGGCAGCGGGCGTCCGGAAGAGCGTCTCCTCCTCGGCGAGCAGCTCCTCGCCCTCGAGCACGTCCAGGCCCGCGCCCGCGAGGATCCCTTCGTCCAGCGCCCAGAGGAGCGCCTCCGTGTCCACGACGGGGCCCCGCGCCGTGTTGATCAGCAGCGCGCCGCGCTTCATGAGCCCGAAGCGCTCGCGGTTCATCAGGTGACGAGTTTCAGACGAGAGCGGCACGTGGAGGGTGACGACGTCGGCAGTGCGCAGCAGCTCGTCGAGCGGCGCGTAGCGGAAGCCCAGCACCTCGGCCAGGAGTGGCTGGGAACGCGTATCGTACGCCAGCACCTCCATCCCGAAGGCGCGGCCGATCCGGATCACGTGCAACCCGATCGCGCCCGCCCCTACCACCCCGAGCAGCCGCCCCCGCAGGTCGATCCCCTCGAGCCCGGATAGCGAGAAATCGCCTTCCCGCGTGCGCTGGTAGGCCTGGTGGACCTTGCGCGAGAGGTTGAGGATGAGCCCGAACGTGTGCTCGGCCACGGTGTTCTCGCCGTAGCGCGGCACGTTGCTGACCGTGACGCCTCGCCGCTGGCACGCGGCCACGTCGATGTGGTCGTAGCCGGTCGAGCGGGTCGTGAGCAGACCGAGCGCGGGGAGACGCTCCAGCACGGAGGAGTCCACCCGGGAATGGATGAAGATCGACACGATCGCCGCATCCTCCGCGAGGGCCGCCGTCTCCGGGGAAAGCACGTCGGCCACCAGTCGCGGCGCATGGTCGGCCAGAGCCCGCTCCAGCCACTCCCGCTCCCAGCCCTCCCGGACCTCGTAGAACGCGATACGCACGTCGCCTCCGCAGAAAGGAGCCGGCGGGCGGCGTTGCACGTTACATACCGGCTGCGCCGCGTGCTTCCCAAGAATGGGCGCGTCCGGAGGCCGCTGGTAGCGGAGACGTCCCTACGCGGACCAGGGCTTTCCCGACGAACGCGGAGGGACCCTGCCTACGACCTCACCCGGACGCCGGTCGGGCAGGCTCCTCTGACGGGTGGAAACCGCTTCGAGATGGGATGCCCCGCCCGCCATCGGGTGGAGAGGCGGGCCGTGCAGCGAGAGCCGGCTGGCGGGCTCGCGCTCGAGCGGCCGTGGCCGGCCGGCGCGGGCGCGGAAAGGCTCGGGCGGGAGAGCTGGATCAGGCCATGGCCGATCACTCTGCGGCGCCGTGCCGGGAGAGCGGCAGGGGGCAGGCGGGCGCCACGAGGGGCGGAGGGAGGCGGGATCGACTCACGCGCGGACGGGTAACCGAGCGGAACAGGACGCAGAGGCGAGCCGTAGCGAAGCCGCGCTGTCATCGCCGGGCGAAATCTGACACCCTCCCCTCGTAGCGTTGTTCGGGAGGTGTGGTGGTCCTGCCGATCATGCATGCACTGGCAGGGAGGTAGGTTACACCCGCGACAGGTGCTCTTCGAGCTGCCAGGAATGTGTC
>DATCLG010000133.1:0-1725 GCA_036564015.1 Longimicrobiales bacterium | reverse complement strand
TCATGGAGGCCGTGGGGCGCAGCCTCCGGGTGCTGGACCTCGGTGCGGGCAACGGCTGGCTGGCTTATCGCGTGCAACGGCTCGGGCACCGGGCCACGGCGGTCGACATCCGCGATGACGACGTGGACGGGCTGGGCGCTGCGCGGGCCTACCGGCGCCACCTGCCGGTGATGTTCGACCGCGTCGTCGCATCCTTCGAGGCGCTGCCGTTCGCCGCCCGCACGTTCGACATCGCGGTCTTCAACGCATCGATCCATTACGCGCTGGATCTCGCCGCGGCGCTCGCGGAAGCGGCGCGGGTGGTCGTGCCCGGCGGCCGGATCGCCATCCTCGACTCGCCATTCTACGCCTCGGATGAACAGGGCGAGGCGATGGTGGCGGAGAAGCGCAGGGAGGCGGAGCGGCGCTTCGGCGCGCGGGCCGGCGATCTCATGGCGCTCCCGTTCGTGGAGTACCTCACACCGGATCGG
Source organism: Longimicrobiales bacterium (assembly GCA_036564015.1). GTDB lineage: Bacteria > Gemmatimonadota > Gemmatimonadetes > Longimicrobiales > RSA9 > DATCLG01. Next base: position 1,255 of record DATCLG010000133.1, on the reverse strand, counting down.
CTCGCGGAGGCCTCCGCACGGCTCGGCCTCGAGTGGCGGCGACACCGGGTCCGCTACCCGCTCTGGTACGAGGCCCGCCCGCTCCTCGCCGCGCTCGGGCGGCGCCGGCCACCGTCTCGCTTCGACGTCTGGGAGGCGAAAGTCCCGTGATCCTCTTCGTGAATCCCCGGGTGACCCGGCCCCGGAACCGCCGCTTCCCGCTCTCGGTCATGGCGATCGGCGCGGCGCTGCCCGAGGGGACGACCTGGGAGATCGTGGACGGCAACCGGCCGGGCGTGGATCCCTACGAGGACATCGTCGCGTGGATCGAGAGCCGGGCCGGCGGGCCCGACCCCGTGCGCGCCGTGGCGATGACCGTCATGCCCGGGCCGCAACTCGCGAACGCGGTCCCGCTCGCGAAGCGGCTGAAGGCGCGCTATCCGCGTCTGCCGATCATCTGGGGCGGCTATTTCCCGAGCCTCTACCCGACCCCGGTGCTCAACGCGGACTACATCGACTACGCTGTCCGCGGCCAGGGCGAGCGGACGTTCGCGGAGTTGCTCGAGGTCCTGGACGGCCACCGTGACCCGTCGACCGTGGCCGGGCTGGCCTACCGGGATGGCGATGAGCACCGGATCGGGCCGGAGCGGCCGTGGGTCGGCCCGGACGAGCTCCCCCCGCCGCCGTACCACAAGATCCCGGTGGAGGACTACCTCCAGCCGACTTTCCTCGGCCGGCGATCCGGCGTCTACCAGGCCTCGATCGGCTGCCCGTACGCCTGCAACTTCTGCGGCGTGATCTCGGTGTTCGGCAGCCGGGAGAAGCAGGAATCCCCCGAGCGCACCGCCCGGCACCTCGCCTTCCTGGTGCGCAACTACGGGATGGATTCGCTCCACTTCTACGACAACAACTTCATACTCCGCGAGGACCGGCTGATCGAGCTCTGCGAGCGGATCCGGCCGCTCGGACTGGCGTGGTGGTGCGAGGCGCGAATCGATGCGCTCCTGCGGCTCAGCGACCGCGCCTGGCGCGCGATGAAGGCCGCGGGGCTGAAGATGGTGTTCATGGGCGCGGAGTCCGGCTCCGATGAGGCGCTGCGTCGCATGAACAAGAGGCTGACCACGGCCCAGACGCTGGAGGTCGCGGCCCGGACGCGCGAGTACGGGATCATCCCGGAGTTCTCGTTCGTGCTGGGCGGGCCGGACGACCCGGAAGGCGACATCGAAGCGTCGCTGCGGTTCATCCGCGAGCTGAAGCGGGTCAACCCGGCGATGGA
>DATCLG010000132.1:0-35610 GCA_036564015.1 Longimicrobiales bacterium | reverse complement strand
CCGTTCTTTCCGCTGACGGTGGAGTACCGGGAGCGGAGCTACGCGGCGGGGAAGATCCCGGGCGGTTTCATCAAGCGGGAGGGTCGTCCGAGTGAGGGTGAGATCCTGACGGCGCGTCTGATCGATCGTCCGATCCGTCCGCTGTTCCCCGAAGGTTTCATGCACGAGACGCAGATCTTCGTGACGGTGCTGTCGGCGGACCAGGAGAACGATGCGGACGTGCTGGGGATCCTGGGGGCTTCGGCCGCGCTGTCGATGTCGAAGATCCCGTTCCGGGGTCCGGTGGCGGCGGTGCGGGTGGGGCGGATCGACGGGCAGTGGGTGCTGAACCCGACGTTCCAGCAGCTGGAGTTCAGCGATGTGGACATCGTGGTCGCGGGGACGGACCAGGCGATCACGATGGTGGAGGGCGGGGCGGTGGAGGTGTCGGAGGAGGACCTGGTGGAGGCGCTGGGGGTGGCGCACCGGGGGATCCGGGAGCTGATCGCGTTGCAGAACGAGTTCCTGCCGCCGATCTCGGTGCCGAAGATGGAGTGGAAGGCGGTGGAGGTGCCGGAGGAGGTTCGGCGGCGGGTGGAGGAGCTGGCGGAGAGCCGGGTGGCGGAGGCGATCAACCTGCGGGAGAAGTCGGAGCGGACGCAGGCGCTGGCGGCGATCCGGGAGGATGTGAAAGCGGTGCTGGCGGCGGAGTTCCCGGAGCACGAGGCCGGGATCGGGATCGTGCTGGCGGAGATCGAAAAGCGGGTGATGCGGCGTCAGATCCTGGAGAAGGGGGAGCGGGCGGACGGTCGGAGGCCGGACGAGATCCGTCCGATCACCTGCGAGGTGGGGGTGCTGCCGCGCACGCACGGGTCGGCGCTGTTCACGCGGGGGCAGACGCAGGCGCTGGCGGTGGCGACGCTGGGCACGATCTCGGATGAGCAGCGGATCGAGACGATCGACGTGCCGCAGGAGACGACGAAGTCGTTCATGCTGCATTACAACTTCCCGCCGTTTGCGACGGGGGAGGTGAAGCCGGTGCGGGGGCCGTCGCGGCGGGAGTACGGGCACGGGGCGTTGGCGGAGCGGGCGATCCAGCCGCTGTTGCCTGCGTACGAGGAGTTCCCCTACACGATCCGGGTGGTGTCGGACATTCTCGAGTCGAACGGGTCCTCCTCGATGGCGTCGGTCTGCGGTGCGTCGCTTGCGCTGATGGATGCCGGCGTGCCGATCCGTGCGGCGTGCGCGGGGGTGGCGATGGGGTTGATCAAGGAAGGGGATCGGACGGTGATCCTGACCGACATCCTGGGGCTCGAGGATGCGCTGGGGGACATGGACTTCAAGGTGGCGGGGACGCGGAAGGGGATCACGTCGATCCAGATGGACATCAAGGTGGAGGGGCTGACCCTCGATATCCTGCGGGAGGCGCTGGCCCGGGCGCGGGAGGGTCGGCTCTACATCCTGGATGTCATGGACCGGACGATCAGCGCGCCGCGGTCTGAGCTGTCGCAGTGGGCGCCGCGGATCATCACGATGCAGATCAACCCGGACAAGATCGGCGAGGTGATCGGTCCGAAGGGGAGGACGATCCGGGCGATCCAGGACGAGACGGGCGCGGAGATCAACATCGACGACTCGGGTCTGGTCACGATCGCGAGCGTGTCTGCGGAAGGCGGGATGAAGGCGCGGGAGCGGATCCTGGCGATCGTGCAGGAGCCGGAGGTCGGGCGGGTGTACGAGGGGGTGGTGAAGTCGACGACGTCGTTCGGCGCGTTCGTGGAGATCCTGCCGGGGGTGGAGGGGCTGTGCCACATTTCGGAGCTGCAGGAGGGGCGGACGGAGCGGACGGAGGATGTGTTGAAGAAGGGGGATATCACGCGGGTGAAGCTGCTGTCGATCGACGAGAAGGGTCGGCTCCGGCTCTCCCGCAAGGCCGCGCTGGCGAGTGAAGAGTAGGCCCGTGCAGGCGGGTGCAATCGAACGGATCGCCTCGGTCGAGCTGGAGGACGGGCTCACGGTACTGACCGAGGAGATGCCGGGGGTGCGCTCGGCGGCGGTGGGGGTGTGGGTGCGGTACGGTTCGGTGCACGAGACGCCGGAGGAGATGGGGGTGGCGCATCTCCTGGAGCACATGGTGTTCAAGGGGACGCGGCGGCGGAGTGCCCGGGAGATCGCGCTGGCGCTGGAGCGGCTCGGAGGGTCGCTGGACGCCTACACGACGCGGGAGCACACGAGCTACCAGGCGCGGGTACTGGACGAGTACCTGGATGTGGCGCTGGACGTACTCGCGGACCTGGTCCTCGACCCGCTGCTGCGGCCGGAGGATCTCGAGCTGGAGCGGGAAGTCGTTCTGGAGGAGATCGCGACGGTCGAGGACACGCCGGACGACCTGGTGTTCGACCTGCATGCCCGGGCGCTGTGGGGGGACCATCCGCTGGGCTACAGCATTCTGGGCACCCGGGAGACGGTCTCGCGGATCGGGGTGGCCGAGCTCCGGCGGGCGCATGAGCGGGGTTACCGGGCGCGGAACCTGATCGTGGCGGCCGCGGGGAACATCCAGCACGCGGAGGTGGTGGAGCGGGTGGCGGAGCTGTTCGGGGGGCGGGTGGCGGGTGGCGAGCCGCTGGAGGTGCCGCCGCCTCGGATGCTCGAGCCGCGGGAGGAACGGCTGGAGCGGGCGACGGCGCAGACGCACGTGGTGTTCGGGACGCAGACGTTCGGCCACGGGGACCCGCGACGCTACGCGCTGGCGCTGCTCTCGAACGCGTTCGGGGGCGGAATGAGCTCGCGGCTCTTCCAGCGGGTGCGGGAGGAGCTGGGGCTGGCCTACTCGGTCTACTCGTACCAGTCGTTCTATCGGGAGGCAGGGGTGAGCGGGGTGTACGTGGGGACGCGGCACGAGTGGGCGGACCGTGCGGTGGAGGTGATCCGGGAGGAGCTGGCGCGGCTGGCTCGGGAAGGGTTGACGGAGGAGGAGCTGGAGGATGCGAAGGGGCAGGTGAAGGGGCAGATGGTGCTGGCGCTGGAGTCGACCGGAGCGCGTCTGCACCGACTGGCCGGCTTTGCGCTGTACGGAGAGCCGTTCCTGACGGTGGACGAGCTGATGGCGCGCGTGGATGCGGTCACGCGGGACGAGGTGGCGGAACTGGCTTCCGAGTACTTTGCCCCGGAACGCCAGGTCATTCTCCGGCTGGGGCCGCGTACGTGACCGGAGTGGCGTGTCGAGATGATCATCGGTGTACCGAGGGAGATCAAGGCGAACGAGAACCGTGTGGGGTTGACTCCGGCGGGGGTGGAGGCGCTGGTGGGGGCGGGGCACACGGTGCTGGTCGAGCGAGGGGCTGGGGCTGCGAGCGGGTTCGCGGACGAGGAGTACCGGCGGGCGGGGGCGAGGGTGGTCGACACGGCGGAGGAGGTGTGGGGTCAGGCGGAGATGGTGGTGAAGGTGAAGGAGCCGGTGCCCTCCGAGTGGCCGCTCATGAAGAGCGGCCAGATCATTTTTTGTTACTTCCACTTCGCGGCATCGGAGGAGCTGACGCGGGCGGTCGTGGAGTCCGGGGCGATCGCGGTCGCGTACGAGACGGTCCAGCTCCCGACGGGCGAGCTGCCGCTGCTGACGCCGATGAGCGAAGTGGCGGGGCGGCTGGCGGTGCAGGAGGCGGCGAGGTACCTGGCGGTGTACCATGGCGGCCGCGGCATCCTGCTGGGTGGGGTGCCGGGGGTCGAGCCGGCGACGGTGGTGGTGCTCGGGGGCGGGGTGGTGGGCACGAACGCGGCCCGGATCGCGGCGGGGCTGGGTGCGCGGGTCGTGGTCCTGGACCTCTCGCTGAACCGGCTACGCTACCTGGCGGATGTGATGCCGGCGAACGTGGTCCTGATCCACTCGAGTCGTCACAACGTGCTCGAGCAGCTCGCGCAGGCGGATGTGTTGATCGGCGCGGTGCTGGTTCCGGGGGCGCGGGCGCCGAAGCTCGTGAGGCGGGAGGACCTGGCGCGCATGAAGCCGGGGGCGGTGATCGTGGACGTGGCGGTGGACCAGGGCGGCTGCGTCGAGACGATCCGTCCCACGACGCACGACGATCCGATCTACGTGGTGGATGGCGTGATCCATTACGGGGTGACGAACATGCCGAGTGGCGTGCCCCGGACGTCCACGCTGGCGCTCACGAACGCGACGTTCCCTTACGTTCTCACGCTGGCGAACAAGGGTTGGCGGGAGGCGAGCCGGGGCGATCGGGCGCTGGCGCTCGGGCTGAACGTGGTGGAGGGGAAGATCACGTATCCTGGCGTCGCCGAGGCGTTCGGCCTGGAGTACACGCCTGTCGAGGAAGTGCTCTGAGGCAGGCGCGCCGGGGTGCGGAGGTGGGTGTCCCGGCCTCTCTTCCGTACTTTTCGACCTGCGTTCACAATGGAGACGATTTCGGTGTTGATCCGGCGTCTGGACCATTATCCGGCCGACTGGCCGTTGCCGGCGTACGCGACGCCGGGGTCGGCGGCCGTGGACCTGCGCAACGCGGGTCCGACGGTGGTGATCCCGCCGCTGGGTCGGCAGCTGATTCCCACGGGGCTGGCGCTCGCGTTGCCGCCGGGTGTGGAGGCGCAGATCCGGCCGCGGTCGGGTCTGGCGTATCACCGGGGCATCAGCATCGTGAACACGCCGTGCACGATCGACAGCGACTATCGTGGGGAGATCCGCATCCCGCTGATCAACCTGGATCGGGAGCCGCAGGAGATCGTCCACGGCGAGCGGGTGGCGCAGTTGCTGGTGGTGCGGGTGGCGCGGATCGTGTGGGAGGCGGTGGACGTGTTGCCGCCGAGCGAGCGAGGGGAGGGGGGATTCGGGAGCACGGGTCGGCGTTAGGCGCGGTGTTGAGGTGCAGGAAAATCCCTTGCCGCGCAGACCGGTGAAAGTTAGCTTGATTTGGCGGTATTCTGTTCAGCTTCGTAGTGCGCCGCGGGACCAGGCAGCGGCGCGGTGGATTTTCCACCGGGCTCTGCCGGTGGAGTGCAGGTGAAACATGGGGCTGCGCGGCTTGTTCAGTAAGGGAAAGTTCCTGCCCGTCAACGACATCGCCGTCGACCTCGGCACGGCGAACACGCTGATCTACGTGAAGGGCGAGGGGATCGTCCTGAACGAACCGTCGGTGGTGGCGGTGGAGCGGGGGACGAACCGGATCAAGGGGATCGGGCTGGAAGCCAAGCGGATGCTTGGGCGGACGCCGGAGGGGATCATGGCGGTGCGTCCGCTGAAGGACGGCGTGATCGCCGACGTGGACATCACGGAGATCATGCTGCGGCACTTCCTGCGGCAGGTGACGTCGAAGCGGATCTTCCGGATGAAGCCGCGGGTGGTCGTGGGAGTGCCGTCGGGGATCACGGAGCTGGAGCGGCGGGCGGTCCGGTCGAGCGCGGCGGCTGCGGGGGCGAAAGAGGTGTACATGGTGGCGGAGCCGATGGCGGCGGCGATCGGGGTTGGGCTTCCGGTGGACACGCCGACGGGGAACATGGTGATCGACATCGGCGGTGGTACCACGGAAATTGCAGTGATCGCGCTCAACGGGATCGTCTCCGACACGTCGATCCGGATCGGAGGCGACGAGATCGACAACGCGATCGTCGTCTTCCTCCGGAAGAACTACAACCTACTGATCGGGGAGCCGACGGCGGAGGCGATCAAGATTCAGATCGGATCGGCGTTTGCGGATGGTGAGGAGCGGGAGATGGAGGTGAAGGGGCGGGATCTGGTGAGCGGGATCCCGAAGACGGTGCGGGTGCACTCGCAGGAGATCCGGGAGTGCATCCAGGAGCCGATCCAGCAGATCGTGGACGCGGTGCGACGGGCGCTGGAGATCACGCCCCCCGAGCTGGCGTCGGACATTGTGGACCGGGGGATCGTGATGACGGGAGGAGGGGCGCTGATCCGGGGACTGGACCAGTTGCTGGCGCACGAGACGAACCTCCCGATCCACGTGGATGAGGATCCGTTGACGTGCGTGGTACGGGGGGCGGGGCGGATCCTAGACGACTTCCAGCGTTTCCGGAGCGTGTTGACGCAGTAAGGGAAGTCGACGTGGTCGATTTCATCGAGGGGACGAGGAGGGGACGGCGGCGGGATGCCGGGCTTGCGGGCGCGGTCCTGCTGGTCGCCCTCTTTTTTTTCTTCTTGCCGTCGGGGTATCAGCGGCCGGTGCGCCAGGCGGTGCGGGGCACGGCGCTGCGTCCGTTCCTGGCGATGCAGGCGGAGGTCATCGAGGCGCGGGATGGGAGGGTGGACATATCGGAGCTGCGGGCGGAGCGGGACTCGCTGGCGGCGCTGGTGGCGGCGCAGGCGAGTCTGGCGGAGGACAACCGGCAGCTCCGGGCGTTGCTGGGGCTGAAGGCGCGGGCGGGGCCGGCGTTCATTCCGGCGGACGTGATTCGACCGGGGATCGCGGGGGGTGAGAGCACGTTCATGCTGGACGTCGGCCGGGCGGACGGGGTCGAGGTCGGGAGTCCGGTGCTGGCGTCGGGGGGGCTGCTGGGCGTGGTGTGGGAGGTGGACGAGCACAGTTCTTACGGGATCGACTGGACGCATCCGGATTTCCGGGCGAGCGCGATGACGGCGGATGGGCAGGCGTATGGGATCGTGGAACCGAGGCGCGGGCAGTTCCGGGAGGAGGATCTGATGGCGCTGGTCGGTGCGCCGTTCCACAGCGACATCCGGCCGGGTACGCGGGTGGTGACGTCGGGGCGGGGCGGGATCTACCCGCGGGGGATCCCGCTGGGTGTGGTGGTGGGGATCGAGGAGGCGGACACGGGGTGGCGGAAGACCTACCTGCTGCGGCCGGCAGTGCGGCCGGCGGCGGCGACTCACGTGCTGGTGGGCGTACGGAGGGCGGCGGGGCGGGGAGGCGACCTGTCGGAGCTCTGGCATGTCGGCGCGCCGCCGGACACGGTCGCCCAGCCCGTAGAGGCGGACAGCGAGGCGGACCGGGAAGCTCGGTAGACGGAAAGTCATGAACGTGATCGCGAGTGGCGCTCGCGCCTGGTATTTCTGGACGCTGATCGTCTTCTTCGTCCTCCTGCATTTCACCCTTCACGTGACCGTGGGCCTGGGGGCGAGTGCGCCCGACCTGCTGACGGTCAGCGTACTCGTGGCGGCGCGCCGGTTGACCGGGTCGGCGGCTGCGGCGCTGGGGCTCGTGCTCGGGCTCCTCGAGGATTCGCTGGCGCTGGACGCGTTCGGCGCGCAGGCGGTCACGCTCACGATCATCGGCTATCTGGGCGCACGCTCGCGGGATCTGTTCGTCGGAGACAGCCTTCTCTTCGTGGGGGTGTACCTCTTCATCGGGAAGTGGCTGCACGACGTGATTTACTACCTCCTGGCGGGATCGGCCGTGCGGGGCGACGCCGTCTTCCGGCTGCTGGTCCAGGCCCCGCTGGCGGCGCTGTACGCGGCGGGCGTGGGGCTGCTGGCGCTGGTGGCGTACCGGGCGGTCACCGGGGAGCGCTGATCCGCCCGTCGTCGGCAGGAGCAGGAGCGGGTCGGCCCGGCGGATCCGCTCCCGGCCCGAGCGACCAGGAGCTCTGCGGGTCGAGGCTGGCCTCGGCCTTCTCCCCTCTCTCCGGAAGAAGCACACCAACGGGTCCTCCATCCTGCCCGCTCTCCGGACGGGGGCCGGCGTTGGAGGGATCCCGGCTCCTCCCCGTGCGGTACACACGACGGATCGGTACATTTCCGGCAGCAGCGCTTCGAAGGAGGGGCGCGGCTGCGCGGGCCCCGGGGCCGTCCCGAGACGGGACTGCTCCTTGCGTCCGCGGCGGGGATGCCGGCAGAGAACGAGGGAGGGGCCCGCGTCCCCCGAGGCGCGGTAGGACCGGTTTGACGCGATATGGCAGCCGTCATTCAGCGGGTTCGTGGTTTCCTGGGCGATCCACTCCTCGCCACCGTGGTCCTGGGACTGTCGCTCTTCGGCGTGGCCATGGTTTATTCGGCCGGCCAGCTCGACGTCCCCAAACCCGGCGTCGCAGGAGTCTGGAAGATGCAGCTCCTGTGGCTGGGCCTCTCGATCGTCGGGATGCTCATCATGCTCCGCATCCAGGTGCGGTGGCTGGAGTGGGCCGCCGTTCCCGCTTACTGGCTGGGGATCCTGCTCCTGTTGGCGACGTTGGTCATCGGCACCGGGAGGGGCACGGCGCAGGGGACGAAGAGCTGGATCGACCTGGGCCCGGTCATGCTCCAGCCGTCGCAGTTCGCGAACCTGGCGACGATCCTCATGCTGGGGCGGGTGATGGGAGGGTGGCGCGAGACACCGAGCTCGATCTGGGCGCTCTGGAAGCCGGTGGCGATCGTCCTGCTGCCGATGGGCCTGGTCATGGCGCAGCCCGACCTCGGCACGGCCATGGTGTTCACGGCCATTCTGATCGCCACGCTCTACTGGGCGGGCACGCCGCTGGGGCTCATGTTCATGCTATTGAGTCCCGCGCTGGGACTCTTCCTGGCGTTCCAGGGATGGCTGTTCAGCGCGTACATGATCGTCCTGATCGCCTTCCTGTACTTTTACCGGGCCTACCTGTGGGAGAGCGTGGTGGTGGTGGCGGCGAACCTGGCGGCGGGCACGATCGCCGTGCCGCTGTGGAACTCGCTCGAGCCGTACCAGCGGAGCCGGATCCTGGTCTTCCTGGACCCGATGATCGACCCGCAGGGGGCAGGGTATCACGTGATCCAGTCGCGGGTCGCGATCGGCAGCGGAGGGCTCTTCGGCAAGGGGTTCACGCTGGGGACGCAGAAACGGCTCGCCTTCCTGCCGGAGCAGCACACGGACTTCATCTTCAGCGTGATCGGCGAAGAGTTCGGGTTCGTGGGGACGTTCACGGTGCTGATCGCCTTCGCCGTGGTGCTGTGGCGGCTGGCGCGGATCGCCGAGCGGGTGGCGGACCCCTTTGCGGGGATCGTGGTCTTCGGTATTTTCGGAGCCTGGTTCGCGCACGTGATGGTGAACATCGGGATGACCGTGGGAGTGATGCCCATTACGGGGATCCCGCTGCCGTTCCTGAGCTACGGTGGTTCGTTCCTGCTGGCCAGTTTCCTGGCTCTGGGACTGGCCGAACGGATCGCCGCCGAGCAAGGGAGGATCTAGCGCATGAGCTGGTTCCGGAAGGAGAAGCAGAAGCTACGGGCGACGGAGAAGCGGGAGCTCCCGCCGGACGTGTTCGGGAAGTGCCCGCGATGTGGTGAGATCTTCTACCGGGCGCGGCTGGCGCAGAATCTCTATGTCTGCCCTGCGTGCGCGTACCATCTGCGGATCGGCGCCGAAGATTACATCCGGATCCTGCTGGACGACGGGGAGTTCACGGAGCACGATGCGGAGCTGAGGAGCAGCGATCCGCTCGGTTTCACGGATCTGAAGCCGTACCCGGAGCGTCTGGCGGATGCGGAGCGGAAGACGGGGCACGGGGAGGCGGTGATCACCGGGGAGGGCCGGCTGGACGGGATCCCGGTGTGCCTGGGCGTGATGGACTTCGAGTTCATCGGGGGGAGCATGGGGTCGGTGGTCGGGGAGAAGATCGCGCGCCTGGGGCGGCGGGCGCTGGAGAGCCGGCGGCCGTTGATCGTGGTGAGCGCTTCGGGCGGGGCGCGGATGATGGAGGGCATCCTGTCGCTCATGCAGATGGCGAAGACGTCGGCGGTTCTGGCGCGGCTGCATGAGGCGGGGGTGCCGTACATATCGATCCTGACGGACCCGACGACGGGCGGGGTGACGGCGTCGTACGCGATGCTGGGGGATGTGAACCTGGCGGAGCCCGGGGCGCTGGTGGGGTTTGCGGGTCCGCGGGTGATCGAGCAGACGATCAAGCAGGAGCTGCCGGAAGGTTTCCAGCGGGCGGAGTTCCTGCTGGAGCACGGCATGGTGGACCGGATCGTCGATCGGCGCGAGCTGAAGGCGACGGTGGCGCAGCTGCTGCGGCACATGCTGGGTTTGCCGGAAGCGGCGGAGGAGGGGCAGCGGGTGGAGGCGGGGCGGGGGTCGGCTGAGGGAAGGGAGCGGGCGGCGGATTGACGACGCTGGGCTACCAGGACCTCATTGGAGAGCTGTTCCCGCGCCTGGCGGGCGGGATCCAGTGGGGGCTCGAGCGCACTGAGCGGCTGCTGAGGGCGGCGGGGGACCCGCATCGGCGGTATCGGGTCCTGCACGTGGGCGGCACGAACGGGAAGGGCTCGGTGTCCGCGACGATCGCCGCGGTGCTCCGGGCGGCGGGGGTCCGTACCGGTCTCTACACTTCCCCTCATCTCTGTACCTTCCGCGAGCGTATCCAGGTGGACGGCCGGCCGCTGGAGGAGGAGGCGCTGGTGGCGGCGGCGGAGCGGATCTGGCCGGCGGTGCTTCGGGAAGGGGCCTCCTTTTTCGAGGCGACGACGGCCATGGCGTTCCTCGCCTTCGCGGACGCGGGGGTTGAGGTCGCGGTGGTGGAGGTCGGGCTGGGTGGCCGGCTGGATGCGACCAACACGGTGTCCCCCGAGGTGGTGATCCTGACGAACGTGTCGCTGGACCACGTCCAGTATCTGGGGAGCACGCTCGAGGCGGTGGCGCGGGAGAAGGCGGGGATCATCAAGCCGGGCGTCCCGGTGATCACGGCGGAGGCGAGCGCGGAGGTGCGGGAGGTCTTCCGTCGCCGCGCAGAGGAGGTGGGTGCGCCCTTCCACGCGCTCGATGGGACGGAGATCGCGGACGTGCGCGTCGGGCTGGACGGCACCCGGTTCCGGCTCCGGACGACGGCGTGGGGGGGGCTGGCGCTGCACACGCCTCTGATCGGGGCGCACCAGGCGGTGAACGCGGCGCTGGCCGTGCGGGCGCTGGAGCTGCTGCCAGAGGCGCGACGGCCGGATAGGGAGGCGGTGGTGCGGGGGGTCCAGTCGGTCCGGTGGCCCGGGCGGCTCCAGATCGAACGAATCGAAGGCCGGACGTGGATCTTCGATGCGGCGCACAACGCTGCGGGCGTGGCCGCCCTGGCCGCCGCGCTCGCGAGCCTGCCCCTCCCCCGTCCGCTGGTGGCCCTGGTCGGGGTGCTGAGCGACAAGGACTGGGGCGAGATGCTCCCGGTCCTCGCCCGGGTCGCCGATGCGCTCGTCCTGACGACGCCCCCGAGCGCGCCGGAGCACCGGCGCTGGGACCCGGAAGCGGTTCTCCGCGGGCTCGCGCTCCCGGGCGCGGAGGCCGTCCCCGATTTCGAAGCGGCGCTGGCGCGCGCACGGGCGAAGGCCGGGGATGGGAGCGTGCTCGTGACGGGTTCGTTCCACACCGTGGGCGACGCGCTGATCCAGCTCGGCCGGGCGCCGCTCGGCGCGGATGCGCCCTTGCCGGCGCCGAGCCCTGCGGCCTAGATTCGCGGCCATGCCGGAATTTGCGCGACTGCCAGGATTCAGGGACTTCTACCCAGAAGACTTCGCCATCCGCGCCCACATCACGCGCGTATGGCGCGATACGGCGCGGCGCTACGGATTCGAGGAGTACGACGGCCCTCCGCTCGAGCCGCTCGAGCTGTACATCGAGAAGAGCGGCGAGGAGATCGTCCGCCAGCTCTACGACTTCCAGGACAAGGGGGGGCGGGCGGTCTCGCTCCGACCTGAGATGACACCCACCCTGGCCCGGATGGTCGGGGCGCGCGCGGGCGGGCTCCGCAAGCCGATCCGATGGTTCTCCATCCCGCAACTCTTCCGCTACGAGCGCACGCAGCGCGGGCGGCTGCGTGAGCATTTCCAGTGGAACGTCGACATCATCGGGGAAGCGGACATCGCCGCGGACGCGGAGGTTCTGGCCGTGGCGCTGGACGCCCTCCGGGCGCTCGGGCTGACGGCGGAGGACATCGTGGCGCGGGTCAGCGACCGGCGGTTGCTCGAGCGGTTGCTCCTGCACGCCGGGGTGCCCGCCGACCGGCTGATCGCCACCTACGCGGTCATCGACAAGCTCGGGCGAGAGGAAGAGCCGCGGCTTCGCCAGAGGCTCCGCGAGGAGGCGGGGCTGGACGCCGGGACGATCGAAGCCGTCTTCCGCATCTTCACCCATCGGTCCTTCGACGAGCTGGCCGCCGCCTACGCCGAGGTGGGCGGGCTGAGGGAAGAGCTGGATCGCCTGGCCCTCTACTTCGCGCACCTGGATGACATGGGGCTCGGCGAGTTCGTGACCTTCGATCCCACGATCGTGCGAGGGCTGGCCTACTACACGGGCACGGTCTTCGAGATCTTCGACCGGAAAGGCGAGCTCCGCGCGATCTGCGGCGGCGGCCGTTACGACAACCTGCTGCGCGTGGTGAGCGGGGTGGACCTCCCCGCGCTGGGGTTCGGGATGGGCGACGTCGTGCTCGGCGAGCTGCTCGCCGAGCGGGGGTTGCTCCCGGAATACGCGCCGCGGGTGGACTACTACGTGGTGACGATCGGAGACGAGCAGCGGCCGCTGGCGCGCCGCATCGCGCACGCGCTGCGCGATGCGGGGTACTCCGTACTCTACAGCTTGCGCTCTGCCGGGGTCGGCTGGCAGTTCCGGGACGCGGACGCCCGGGGCGCGGAGCACGCGATCGTGCTGGGTCCGACGGAAGTGGCGGCGGGCGAAGCGGTCGTACGGGAGATGCGGACGGGACAAGAGCGAAGGGTGGCGCTGGAGGAGCTGCTCCAGCCGGGGCTGGCGGAGAGGAGAGCACGGGACTGAGGGCCGTTCCAGTGGCGACGGGGCACGGAGGAGTCCATGGCGGATGAGAAGGGGCTGACGCCGAGGGCGGAAGATTTCAGCGCCTGGTACAACGAGGTCGTGCTGAGGGCGGAGCTGGCGGACTACTCGCCGGTTCGCGGGAGCATGGTGATCCGGCCGTACGGCTATGCGCTGTGGGAGAACATGCAGCGCGCGCTGGACGCCATGTTCAAGGAGACCGGGCACCAGAACGCGTATTTCCCGCTGCTCATCCCGCAGAGTTTCCTGGAGCGGGAGAAGGAGCACGTCGAGGGGTTCGCGCCCGAGGTCGCCGTGGTGACGCATGCGGGCGGGAAGGAGCTGGAGGAGCCGCTCGTCATCCGGCCCACGTCCGAGACGATCATCTACGCGATGTTCGCCAAGTGGGTGCAGAGCTACCGGGATCTGCCCCTGCTGATCAACCAGTGGGCGAACGTGGTCCGGTGGGAGATGAGGACCCGGCTCTTCCTGCGGACGGCGGAGTTCCTGTGGCAGGAGGGGCACACGGCCCATGCGACGGAGGCGGAGGCGGAGGAGGAGGCGCTGCGGATGCTGGGGGTGTACCGGGAGTTCATGGACCGGTGGATGGCGATGCCGCCGGTGCTCGGGCAGAAGACGGAGTCGGAGAAGTTCGCGGGCGCGGTGCGCACGTACTCGTGCGAAGCGCTGATGCAGGACAATCGGGCGCTGCAGGCGGGCACGTCCCACAACCTCGGGCAGAACTTCGCGCGGCAGTTCGACCTGAAATTCCAGACCGAGTCGGGCACGGAGGAGTACGCCTGGAACACATCGTGGGGCGTGTCGACCCGGCTGATCGGCGGCCTCGTGATGACGCACGGGGATGACGTGGGGATCGTGCTGCCGCCGCAGCTCGCGCCGATCCAGGTGGTGGTGGTGCCGATCTACCGGAGCGACGACGAGCGGGCGCTGGTACTGGAGAAGGCCAACCGGATCGCGAGCGTGCTGAAGGGCGACCGCATCCGGGTTCACGTGGACACGCGCGACACGCTGACGCCGGGGGCGAAATTCTACGAGTGGGAGCGGAAGGGCGTGCCGATGCGGATCGAGATCGGCCCCCGGGACGTGGCGCAGCAGAAGATGGTGCTGGTGTTGCGGGTGGCGGGCGGGGAGCTCCCGCGCAAGGAGACGGTGGACGAGGCGGTGGGGCTCACGCTGGTCGAACGGCGGCTCGCGGACTACCAGCGTCTGCTCTTCGACAACGCGTTGCGACGGCGGGAGGAGAACTCCCACCGGGGCGTGGTCGAGTACGACCGCCTCCGGGAGATCATCGAGGACGCCGGGGGGTTCGTCTACGCGGGGTGGTGCGGCTCGGCGAGCTGCGAGGCGAAGGTGAAGGAGGAGACGAAGGCGACGATCCGGGTCCTGCCGTTCGAGGAGTTCCGGACACCCGAGCCGCCGCAGCGCTGCGTGGTCTGCGGCGAGAAAGCGGTAGCGGAAGCGGTCTGGGCGCGGGCGTACTGAGGTCGCACGTGGCGAAGGAATTCCACTACCGGGACGGGCAGCTCTATTGCGAGGGGGTGGCGGTCTCGGAGCTCGTGGCCGCGTATGGAACGCCGCTCTACGTGTACAGCCGGGGCGCGCTGGTCGGGCGGTATCGGGAGATCGACGAAGCGCTCGCGCCGCTGGACCGGCTGATCGCTTTTTCGGTCAAGTCGAACGGGAACCTGTCGATCCTCAAGCTGCTGGCGGCGGAGGGTGCGGGGGCCGACATCGTGAGCGGCGGTGAGCTGTACCGGGCGCGGCTCGCCGGGGTGCCGGCGGACCGGATCGTCTACAGCGGGGTGGGCAAGACGGTCCACGAGCTTGCGGCGGCGCTCGAGGCCGGGATCTACGGGTTCAACGTGGAGAGCGAGGGGGAGCTGCGGGCGCTGTCGGAGCTGGCCAGCGCCATGGGGCGGCGTGCGCCGGTGGCGCTGCGGATCAATCCGGACATCGAGCCTTCCACGCCGCACGTCTACACCCGGACGGGGCATCGGGAGACGAAGTTCGGCATTCCGAGCGAGGACGCGATTCGCCTGTACCGTCTGGCCGCGGAGCTTCCGGGGCTGGAGGTGCGGGGGATCGACGTTCACATCGGGAGCCAGATCCTGGATGTCGAGCCGTACCGGCAGGCGCTGCTGCACGTGCTCGAGCTGGTCGAGGAGCTGCGGGCCGAGGGGTTTGCCCTGGAGTACCTGGACCTGGGGGGAGGGTTCGGGGTCACATACGAGGAGGCGCCGGAGGGTCCGACGGCGCGGGATTTCGCGGAGGCCATCGTTCCGCATCTGGCGACGGCGCGGCTCAAGCTGGTGATCGAGCCGGGGCGGTACATCTCCGGGCCGGCCGGGGTGCTGCTCACCCGGGTGCTCTACGTGAAGCAGATGGGGCGGAAGACGTTCGTGATCACCGACGCGGGGATGAACGATCTGCTGCGCCCGAGCCATTATGGGGGGTATCATCGGATCGAGCCGGCCGAGCGCCATCCGGAGCGCGGGGTCGTTCGGGTGGACGTGGTGGGGCCGATCTGCGAGAGCGGTGATTTTCTGGCTCTGGACCGGCCGATCGAGGCCGTCGAGCCGGGAGAGATCCTGGTGGTTCGAACGGCGGGTGCCTACGGCTTCTCGATGGCGTCGACGTACAACGCTCGCCCGCGGCCGGCCGAGGTGCTGGTCGAGGGCGACGCCTTCCGGTTGATCCGGCGTCGAGAGACGTACGAGGACCTGGTCCGGGGGGAAGTGGAGTTGTTGTAGCGCGGCACCTGGCAGGGCGTGGCGTTCGGGGTCGAGGCGCGGCGGTGTCGTGAGGAAGAGTCTATCGCAGCGAGAACAGAGTGCGCCGATGCACGACCGGATCCTGATCATCGACTTCGGTTCGCAATACACGCAGCTCATCGCGCGGCGGATCCGTGAGGAGCGTGTTTACTGTGAGATCCATCCTCCAACGGTCTCTCTCGACTGGATTCGCGCGTGGAAACCAAGAGGGATCGTGCTGTCGGGCGGGCCGGCGTCGGTGTACGGGGAGGACGTGCCGACGGCCGACGCCGCGCTCCTGACGCTGGGCGTGCCGGTGCTGGGGATCTGCTACGGGATGCAGCTCATCGCCCACCTGGAGGGTGGGCGGGTGGTCGGAGGGCGGCGGGAGTACGGTCGGGCGGAGATTTCGATCACTGAGCCGGACGAGCTGTTCGACGGTTTCGATACCGGGGAGTGCGTCGCGGTGTGGATGAGCCACGGCGACCACGTGGACGAGCCGCCTCCCGGGTACCGGACGCTGGCCTCGACCTCAACGCTCCCGGTCGCGGCGTTCCGGGCGGTGGACCGGCCGGTGTACGGCGTCCAGTTCCACCCCGAGGTGGCGCACACGCCGCGAGGGAGCGAGATCCTCTCGAACTTCCTCTTCCGGATCTGCGGCTGCGAGCCGACCTGGACCGCGAGCTCGTTCATCGAGGAGACGGTGGCGAAGGTGCGGGAGAAGGTCGGGGACGCGGACGTGATCTGCGGCCTCTCCGGCGGCGTCGACTCGTCCGTGGCCGCGGCGCTGGTGCACAGGGCCATCGGCGACCAGCTGACCTGCATCTTCGTGGACACGGGCCTCCTCCGGAAAGGGGAGCGGGAGAGCGTCGAGCGCACCTTCCGTCGCCACCTGGGGATCCGGCTGATGGTGGTGGACGCGTCGCGCGAGTTCCTGGACCGGCTGCGCGGGGTGGTGGATCCGGAGGAGAAGCGGAAGCGGATCGGCGAGACATTCATCCGGGTGTTCGAGCGGGCGGCGAAGGAGGCGGGGCGGGACGCGCGGTTCCTCGTCCAGGGCACGCTCTACCCGGATGTGATCGAATCGCTGTCGGTCCGGGGGCCCTCGGCCACCATCAAGAGCCACCACAACGTCGGCGGCCTGCCGGGGGACATGTCCTTCGAGCTGATCGAGCCGCTCCGGGAGCTGTTCAAGGATGAGGTGCGTCAGGTGGGACGGGAGCTGGGCCTGCCCGAGGAGCTGGTGGGCCGGCACCCGTTCCCCGGGCCGGGGCTGGCGATCCGGGTGGTGGGCGAGGTGACGGAGGAGCGCCTGGCGACGCTACGGGAAGCGGATGCGATCTACCTCGAGGAGATCCGGGCGGCCGGTCTCTACGACGATATCTGGCAGGCGTTCGCGGTGCTGCTGCCGGTGAAGAGCGTGGGGGTGATGGGCGATGCGCGGACCTACGAGCATGTGCTGGCGCTGCGGGCGGTGACCAGTCGGGACGGCATGACGGCCGACTGGTTCCCGTTCCCGCACGATATCCTGGCGCGGATCTCGTCCCGGATCATAAACGAAGTGGCGGGCATCAATCGAGTCTGTTACGACATCAGCTCGAAGCCGCCCGCCACGATCGAGTGGGAGTGATCCCGTCTACGCTGCATCGCGCCGCTCCGAATCGAGCTGAGCCGCGCCCTCGGCCGTGAGGCGGCGGAGATAGATTCCGGCGTAATTCTCGTCTATGGCTGCCAACCGGTTTTCCGGTGTGGCCGGGCAACGCGCATCGCACCGGTCACACCGGATGCAACGATCGTCACCGGTGCCGACCAGCCGCCAGTTGCCCGTGCATTCACCATAAGCATGTTCCAGCACAGCCATTGCACTCCTCGGGATGCTGCAAGCACCGGGCGGCATGTCGGGCCACCCGGTGGCGAGGAGTGCAATCTCTACGCCACGTGAGCGTTTGGCTGCTGGGCCAGAAACGGGCTCAGGAATCCTTGCGGGCCTGGCCTCCGGGACGGGGTTTCGGGGAGGGGGTGCCGTCAGGTCGGGAGGCCGAGAGTCGCGCGGCGATGGTGTCCCAGAGCTCGGCCATGTACTTCACGTCCCGGCCGTGGCGCTCGACGAACTCGAGGAGCGCGTCGGGCGTGGTGCCGTAGCGCTCCAGGATCTCCTGCTTGCGGGCGTGGAACGCCTCGGGTGTACTGGCCTCCTGTTCGGCGCGGCGGAGCTCCACGTACACCTCGATGAACGTCTCCCGGTCCAGGCGGCTGCTACGGGAGCCGGCCCGGGTGACCTGATCGACGGAGTCGCAAGCGGCGATCAGCAGCGTCGCCAGGAGAATCCAGGAAACACGCCGTTCCAACCGTCCTCCACGTCGTGGGGTGCTCGACCCCGGCGTCGTCGTGCGCGACTGCGCGATTAGACCGCCGGCCGGGCGCGAGAGTTCCAGCCGTTTCGCGCCTGGCGCGGGGCCGCGGCGGGGACGCGGTCGCCGGACCGCCGGGCTCACGGCTCTTCAACCACGAAACGGGTATCGCAGCGAGTCAGGCTACGCGCGGCCAGGTTTCTGGACGCCGCGGGGGCGAACCCTACCGTTTGCGGGCGGGCCGGTCAAGCCCGGTCGCCCGGCGCGGCGGGGCGTGGCCCGGCACGGTGCCGGGGCTGCCATATCGGCAGTCGGCGGAGGGCATGCCCTTTGCCCGCCAGGCCGGGCGAACCGCGTGAGCTGGCCCCTCGCACAGGAGGAAGATCGATGGCGCAGGCGTGGCGGTGGAACTGTGAGCTCCCATCCTGGTCGGAGATCTCGCAGGCGGTGTCGGAGCTGGTGGAGGCGGTGCTGGGAGCGTTCCCGGCGGGGGCGGGGCGGTTCCCGGAGACGGAGCTCCGGAAGACGACGGAGGGTTACGTCCTGCTCGCAGCCTTGCCGGGGGTGACGCGCGAGGAGGTGAAGGTCTGGGTGGAGGCGCGGGCCGTGGTGATCGAAGGCGAGCGGCGGACGATTGGGGGCGCGGATTGGCCGGAGGGCGCGGAGCTGGTGCAGCGGGAGCGGCCGAGCGGCCGTTTCCGGCGCATGGTATCATTGCCGGAGCCGGTGGATCCGGCGCGGGCGAAGGCGCGCCTGCGGGCTGGCGTGCTGGCGGTGGATCTGCCGCGCCTCGGGGCCACGGGGCCCAGGCAAGTCGAGGTCATGGTCGAGGAGGGCGAATGACGTGGTCTGCGGAGCCGCAGGGTCCGGGGGAGCGGTTCGTTCGTCCTGCGGCGGACGTTTACCGGCTGGCGGACCGGGTGGGGATCGTGGTGGACGTGCCCGGGGTGCGGCGCGAGGGAATCCGGCTGACGGTGGAGGGGAAGGACCTGCTCCTCGAGGCGGAGGCCGCGGAGCTACCGGGGGCGACCTACCGCGAGCCCCTGCTGCCTCGCCGGTATCGTCGCCTGTTCGCGCTGCCGGAGCATGCGGACCCTGAGGGGATCAGGGCGCGGCTGCGCGATGGCGTCCTGGAGGTGACGGTGCCGATCGAGGCGCCAGCGGCTTCCAGGTCGATCCCGGTGGAAGAGGGGTAGCCGCGCCGGCGTTTCGAGCTGGCGGGATCCGGCCAGTAGCCGGGGGCCACGACGCGGTGGAGAGGTGCGGTGGAGGGAAAACTTCCCCGTGGAAGGGGTACTCTTGACTTGGAGATGAGAGGAGCGACGCAGTCGCTCGTCGATAGAGACAGGCCAAGGAGATCATGCTGAATCACGACCGTTTGACGATCAAGGCGGGTGAGGCCATCCAGGCGGCGGCGAGTGAGGCGGCGCGGCGGGGGAACCCGTCGCTGGAGGACGTGCATCTGCTTCACGCGCTGCTCGGGCAGGAGGAGACGGTCACCATCCCGGTCCTGCAGAAGGTCGGCGTCAACATCGGGCGGCTGAGGGAGGCGGTGGAGGCGGCGCTGGACCGGCTGCCGAAGCAGTCGGGCGGCGTGATGCCAGCGATCAGCCGGGAGCTGAACCAGATCTTCGGGAAGGCCGAGGAGGAGGCCCGGGCGCTGAAGGACGAGTACGTCTCGACGGAGCATCTGCTGCTGGCCCTGGCGGGGCAGAAGGCCTCGACGACGCGGGAGCTGCTGGCGCGGCAGGGTGCGACGCGGGAGGCGTTGCTCGCGGCGCTGCAGGCGGTGCGCGGGCCGCACCGGGTGGTGGATGCGACGCCGGAGGAGAAGTACCGGGCGCTGGAGCGGTTCAGCCGTGACCTGACGGAGCTGGCGCGTCAGGGGAAGCTGGACCCGGTCATCGGCCGGGATGAGGAGATCCGTCGGGTGATCCAGGTGCTGAGCCGGCGCACGAAGAACAACCCGGTGCTGATCGGCGAGCCGGGCGTGGGGAAGACGGCGATCGTGGAGGGGCTGGCGCAGCGGATCGCGGCCGGCGACGTCCCGGAGTCGCTCCAGAACAAGCGGGTCGTGGCGCTGGACATCAGTGCCATGGTGGCAGGCTCGAAGTACCGCGGGGAGTTCGAGGAGCGGTTCAAGGCGGTACTGAAGGAGATCACGGAGGCCGAGGGCCGGTTCATTGTCTTCATCGACGAGCTGCACACCATCGTCGGCGCCGGGGCGGCGGAAGGCGCGGTGGACGCCGGGAACATGCTGAAGCCGCCGCTCGCGCGGGGCGAGCTGCGGGTGGTCGGCGCCACGACGCTGGATGAGTACCGGAAGTACATCGAGAAGGACGCGGCGCTCGAGCGGCGGTTCCAGCCGGTGTTCGTGGGGGAGCCGAGCCTGGAGGACACGATCGCGATTCTGCGTGGTCTGAAGGAGCGCTACGAGGTGCACCACGGTGTGCGGATCACGGATGCGGCGATCGTGGCGGCGGCCCGGCTCTCGGACCGGTACATCGGCGACCGGTTCCTGCCGGACAAGGCGATCGACCTGATTGACGAGGCGGCCTCGCGGCTCCGCATCGAGATCGACTCTCTGCCGCAGGAGATCGATGAGGTGGAGCGGCGGATCACGCAGCTCGAGATCGAGCGGACGGCGCTGGCGAACGAGGCGGACGAGGAGGCGATCCAGCGTCGGGCGGCGATCGAGGCGGAGCTGGCGGAGCTGCGCGAGCGTGCGAGCTCGATGAAGGTCCGCTGGCAGGCGGAGAAAGTGCAGATCATGCGGATCCGCGAGCTGAAGGAGCGGGTGGACGAGCTGCGTGTGGAGGCGGAGCGCGCGACGCGGACCGGCGACCTGAATCGGGCGGCGGAGATCCAGTACGGCGAGATCCCGAAGCTGGAGAAGGAGCTGGCGGCCGCCGAGGCCCGGCTGGCCGAGCTGCAGAAGGAGACGAAGTTCCTGAAGGAGGAGGTCGACGCGGAGGACGTTGCGGAGGTCGTCTCGAAGTGGACGGGCATTCCGGTGGCCCGGATGATGGAGTCCGAGCGGCAGCGTCTGGCGCGGCTGGAGCAGGTGCTGGCGAGCCGGGTGATCGGGCAGGATGCGGCGCTGGAGGCGGTGGCGAACGCGGTGCGTCGGAGCCGTGCGGGTTTGCAGGACCCGGATCGGCCGATCGGGAGCTTCATCTTCCTGGGGCCGACGGGGGTCGGGAAGACCGAGACCGCGCGTGCGCTGGCGGAGTTCCTCTTCGACGACGAGGACGCGCTGGTGCGGATCGACATGTCCGAGTACATGGAGAAGCACGCCGTCGCGCGGCTGATCGGGGCGCCTCCGGGGTACGTGGGGTACGAGGAGGGCGGCCAGCTCACGGAGCAGATCCGGCGGCGGCCGTACTCGGTCGTTCTGTTCGACGAGATGGAGAAGGCGCACCCGGAGGTGTTCAACCTGCTGCTCCAGGTGCTGGATGACGGCCGGCTGACGGACTCTCAGGGGCGGACGGTCGATTTCCGGAACACGGTGATCATCATGACGTCGAACATCGGGAGCGCGTACATCCTGGGTCGCACGTCGGGGACGCCGTGGGAGGAGATCGAGGCGGTGGTGCTGGAGGAGCTGCGGCGGCACTTCCGGCCGGAGTTCCTGAACCGGGTGGACGACGTGATCGTGTTCCGGCCGCTGGGCTCGAGGGAGCTGGAGCAGATCGTGGAGCTGCAGCTCCGGCGGCTGGAGCGGCTTCTGGCGGAGCGCCGGATCACGCTCCGGGTCACGGACGCGGCCAAGGCGGCGATCGCTGCCGAGGGGTACGATCCGGCGTTCGGTGCGCGGCCGCTGAAGCGGGCGATCCAGCGGATGGTGCAGAACCCGCTGGCGCTGCGGATCCTGGAGGGCGAATTCGGGGAGGGGGACGAGGTGGTGGTGGACTACGACAACGAGGCTCGCCAGCTCACGTTCGCGCGGGCGGCGGGGACGGCTGCGGTTGCTTGACAGCGGGGAGGCGAAGGCTCTAACGTGAGACGAGCCTCCCACGCGGGGAGGGGGCTTTCCCAACCGGAGTCGTCGCATGCTCGTACTGGGAAGGGTCGCCCCGGTCGCGTGGTTAGCGACGGGGTTGACGGCGCTGGTCGTGGGCGCGTGCGGGTCGCGGTCTGCGGACGTGCCGCGGGTGGACGGGTTGGCGCCGGCGCTCGTTGTCGAGCGCTTCCTGCAGGCGGCGAACAGTGACGACCTGGAGACGATGGCGCGCCTGTTCGGGACCCGGGAGGGCTCGATCCTGAAGCGGGACCCTCGGCCGGACGTCGAACGGCGGATGTATGCGCTGGCGTCGTATCTCCGCCACAAGGACTTCAAGGTGGAAGGGGAGCGGCCGGTGCCGGGGCGGTTGGGCGAGGCGGTATGGGTCCTGGTGCGACTGGACCTGGGTCGCCGGCAGGTGGTGACGCCGTTCACAGTGCTGCGAAGCGTGGACGGGTGGCTGATCGAGCAGTTCGACCTGGAGGCGATTGCGCGGGAGCGGTAGGGCCCGTCTGGATGGCGGGCGTCGCGCTCAGCCTTCGACCAGCTCGATCAGCACGCCGCCGGTGCTTCGAGGGTGCAGGAACGCGACGCGGCGGCCGTGGGCGCCCAGCCGCGGCCGCTCGTCGATGAGCTGGATCCCGGCCTCTTTGAGGCGGGTGAGGGCCGCTTCGAGGTCGGGGACGCGGTAGGCGAGGTGGTGGAGGCCAGGCCCGCGTCGATCGAGGAAGCGGGCGACAGGGGAATCGGGCGCCGTGGGCTGGAGGAGCTCGAGTCGGCCGGTGCCGGTGCCGACGAAGGCGACCTCGACGCCCTGACTCTCGACGCGTTCGGGCGGAGAGCCGTGCCCGCCGGTCAGCAGCTCGAACAGCGGCATGGCCTGGGCGATGGAGGGGACGGCGATCGCCACGTGGTCGAGGGGAAGCTGGTCCATACTCGGTGGCCCTTGATCGGGGTCGTGAGTGGTGTGGACGCCGCCGGGGTCCAGCGGGTCGATTTCTTGCAGCCCTGGCGGCTCGAAAAGTAGCGAACTGGCCGCGGCGAGGCTATCCGCCGCGGCTCGAGGAAAAGGAGACACGGATGCCGGAACAGAACGGGAAGCCGGTGACGGTGACCGACGCCAACTTCGCCGAGGAGATCGAGAAGAGCTCCGGGCTGGCCGTGGTGGACTTCTGGGCTGCCTGGTGCGGGCCGTGCCGTATGGTGGCGCCGATCATCGACGAGCTGGCGGCCGAGTACGCGGGTCGGGTGAAGGTGGCGAAGCTGGACGTGGATGCGAACCAGGAGACGGCGGCGCGTTACAACATCCGCTCGATTCCGAGCATCCTCTTCTTCCGGGACGGCAAGCTGGTGGACACGGTGGTGGGAGCCGTTCCGAAGCCGCAGCTGGAGCGGAAGATCCAGGAGTATCTGCGCTGAGCGGTGTTCCTGGGGACGCCGGGGGCCGAGCCGTCGGGCTGGCCTCCGGCTGTGTGTTTTCTGCGAGCTTTCCTCTTCGATCCATCCTTCCTCGAACCCTTGCGTCCGTCGGGGCGGTGAGCGCCCGGGGCGGAGCCGCGGCGTAGATCTGGCGTAAGTCCATGTCATTTCTGTATATTGTAAGCACTCCCATCGGGAATCTCGGCGACATCACGTACCGGGCGGTGGAGGTGCTCGGTGCGGTGCATCGTATTCTGGCCGAGGACACTCGCCGGACGTCGATTCTGCTGAGGCATTACGGGATCAAGACACCGCTGGTCTCGGTGCACGAGCATGTCGAGGCGTCGAGGGCAGCGCGGGTGGTGGAGTGGCTGGATGCGGGTGAGGATCTGGCGCTGGTATCGGACGCGGGGACGCCGCTGTTGTCGGATCCTGGCGCACGGATCGTGCAGAGGGTGATCGAGTCGGGTCACACGGTGGTCCCGGTGCCAGGTGCGTCGGCGCTGCTGGCGGCGCTGGTCGGCTCGGGGCTGAGCACGGAGCCGTTCGGTTTTTTCGGCTTCCTGCCGCGGAGTGGGAAGGCGCGGGCGGAGCGGCTGGCGGAGATGGCGGCGTTCGGGCACACGGTAGTGGTTTACGAGTCTCCGGGTCGGCTGGTGCGGCTGCTGCGAGATCTGGAGGCGTTGTGGGGGCCGGACGGGAAGGTCGTTGTGGCCCGTGAGCTTACGAAGGTGCACGAGACCTTCACCCGGGGAACTTTGGCGGAAGTGGCTGCCTATTACGAGAGGCAGCCGGCCCGGGGCGAGATCGTGGTGGTGGTGGAGGGGCGGCGGGACGGGAAGCGGGGGGAAGGGGAGGGGGTGGAGGAGGAGGAAGCGCGTTCGCTGGCCCGGGGGCTGCTGGAGGAGGGACAGGCGCCGAGCGCGGTGGCGCGGCAGCTGGCGCGGCGGTTGGGGATCCCGCGCAACCGGGCGTACGAGATCGCCCTCTCCGTGGCGAGCGAGGGTGAGGGAGCTTGACGTGAAGACGGTCGTTCTGAGCCTTCTGCTGGTGCTGGTGACACCGGCGGCGGAATTCTCGGCGGGGTTGCGGCCCGGAGCCCAGATGACGGGGGGGACGTCCCTGCTGACGATCGCGCAGTTGCAGTACGGGGGAGGCGGGGACTGGTACGCCAATCCGTCGGGGCTGCCGAACCTGCTTGCGGCGATCCGGGAGCGGACGGGGCTACCGGTCTCCGATCGGCCCGCGCAGGTCAAGCTGACGGATCCCGCGCTATGGAACTACCCGTACCTCTACATGACGGGGCACGGGAACGTGCGGTTCACGGAGGAGGAGGTCCAGATCCTCCGGCGTTACCTGCTGTCGGGCGGCTTCCTGCACGCGGATGACAATTACGGGATGGATGAGAGCTTCCGGCGGGAGATCAAGCGTGTGTTCCCGGACAAGGAGCTGGTGGAGCTTCCCGTCGACCATCCCGTTTACCATTCGCTCTACGACTTCGAGAACGGGCTTCCCAAGATCCACAAGCACGATGGGAAGCCGGCCCAGGGGTTCGGGATCCTGCATGAGGGGCGGCTCTTGGTGTTCTACAGCTACGAGTCGGACCTGGGGAATGGGTGGGAGGACCCGGACCGATACAATGACCCGCCGGAGCTGAGGGAAGCCGCGCTCCGGATGGGAGTGAACCTCTTCCTCTACGCCCTCTCGCAGGTGGTCTCATGAGTCCCACAGGTCAATGGTTGTGGAGCGTGGTGAGCGCGGCGCGCCGGCGTGTCCGCCGGGACGCGCTGTTGGCCACGCTTGGAATCGTGGGCGCAGTCGTTCCCGTGGCCCTGGTTCTGGCCTGGGGCCTGGGGACTCGGCCGGCCTGGTCTGCGCCTAGCCCGGTGCCGCTGGTGCTGGAAGTGGTGGCGGGGGTGGTGGCGGTGTTACTGGCGTGGTGGCTGGGCCGTCGGTGGGTGGGCGGGATCAACGAGGAGGGCATAGCGGCGGCGGCGGAGCGGTGGCGTGGTTTGCCGGCGGGGAGCGTCCGGGGCGTGCTGGAGCTGTCGCGGGAGCTGCCGGCCGGCGTGTCGCCGGCGCTGTACCGGCATGCGGAGTCGCGGCTGGCGATGGAGCTGGCGGGCGCGACGCCGGTGGATCTGACGGGCGAGCTGGGGGTGCAGGCGCGGCGGAGGCGGCAGCGGGTGCTGTTCGCGTTCGCCGGGCTGAGCGCGCTCGTGGTGGCGCTGGGGCTGGCCACGCCGGAGCGTTCGCGGGAGGCGTGGGCTCCGCTCCTCAACCCGATCGAGCATCTGGTCCCGGCGCCGCTGCCAGCGCTCGTGGTGGAGCCGGGCGATGTGGAAGTCCCCCGGGGGAGCGGGGTGGAGGTGCGGATCGAGGCGCCGGGGCGTAGCGAGGTCGTGCTTCGGTGGCGGGCGGCGGGCGACGTGCCGCGTCAGCGGACGTTGGAGGTGGTGGACGGGCGCGCGGCGACGCGGCTGGAGCCGATCGACGCGCCGCTCCAGTACTGGGTGGTGGCGCCGGACGGGGCCAGGAGCGACACGTTCCGGGTCCGTCCACTCGATCCGCTGCTGATGTCCGACCTGGTGGTCGAGGTAATCTACCCGAGCTACCTGAACCGGCCGGCGGAGCGGTTCGAGGGGGAGGTGCCGCCCCTCGAGGTGCCGTTGGGGACGGAGCTCCAGATCCGGGGGCGGGCGACGCGGCGGCTGAGGGAAGTGGTCCTCGTGCGCCAGGACGGCACGGCGCGCGTTCCGCTGGTGGTGACCGCGGAGCGGTTCGCCGGGCGGTGGAGGCCGCGGACGAGCGGGGTCTATCACTGGAGCTTCAGCGGCGAGGGCGCTGCGGAGCCGGCGGACGTGCCTCCGCCGCTCGAGCTGACGGTCGTGGGGGACGCGGCGCCGGAGGTGGAGGTGATCTTCCCGGGCACGGACACGATTCTCGGGCCGGAGCTGCAGCAGCCGCTGGTCGCGGATGCGAGTGACGACCACGGGCTCCGTTCGGCCACGCTGGTGAGCTGGCGCGTCAGTGCGGTGGGGGAGCGCGAGGCGCCGGTCGAGCAGCCGCTGCCGCTGGAGGGCGGTCTGGAGCGTGCCGTGATCCGTGGCGTGCTGGATGCCAGGGAGCGCCGTCTGCTGCCGGGCGACACGCTCTACTACTTCATTCGCGTGGTGGACACGTCGCCGGCGCGGCAGGTGGGTGTCTCGCGGACGTACCGTCTCCGCCTGCCGGGGATGGGGGAGGCGCGGGAGCGTGCGGAGGAGGAGGCCCGGTCGGTCATCGAGGAGGCGGCCAAGCTGGCTCAGGAGGCGAAGCAGCTCCAGGACGAGATGCGCAACTTCCAGCGCCGCAACGCGCGCCGTTTGGCCTCGACGGCGCGGGCTGGCCAGGTGGGCCGGTCGCCGACGCAGGGAGCCCAGGCGGCGACGCGGGGCGGGCGGGAGGAGAGCCTGGATTACCGCCAGGCGGAGCAGGCGCGGCAGCTCCTGGAGCGGCAGGAGGCGCTGGTGGAGCGGATGGAGGAGCTCCGGCAACGCACCGAGGAGCTGCAGCGCACGATGGAGGCTGCGGGTCTGCGTGACCCGGAGCTGCAGCAGCGCCTGCAGGAGCTCAGCCAGCTCTACGACCAGATCCTGACGCCGGAGCTCAAGCAGAAGATGGAAGAGCTGCGCCAGGCGCTGCAGCAGCTCGACCCGGAGCAGGTGCAGGCTGCGCTCGAGCAACTGGCGCAGCAGCAGGAGGCGCTGCGGAGACAGATCGAACAGAGCCTCGATCTGCTCCGCCGGGCGGCCGCCGAGCAGCAGTTGAACGCGCTGGCGCAGCAGGCCAGAGAGCTTGCGGCGCAACAGCAGGCGCTCGCGGAGGCGATGAAGCAGGAGGGCGCGAGCTCGGCGGAGCGCGCTGAACAGCAGGCGGAGCTCGCCGAGCGCACGGACTCGCTGCAGCAGCGGCTGGAGCAGCTCGAGCAGCAGCTCAAGCAGCTGGGTGAGACGCAGGCCGCGGCGCAGATGGGGGCTGCGTCAAAGCAGGCCGAGCAGGCGCAGCGGGCGATGGAGAGGGCGGCGCAGCAGGCCCGGCAGCAGCAGGGCCAGCAGGCGGCGCAGAGCGGGGAGCAGGCGGCGCAGCAGCTGGAGCAGATGGCCACGTCGCTCGAGGGGACGCGTCAAGCGATGGCCGAGGCGTGGAAGCAGGAGACGCGACAGGCTGTCGACCAGGCCACGCAGGAGGCGCTGGAGATGGCCCAGCGGCAGAATGCGCTCCTGCAGCAGATGCAGCAGATGCAACAGCGGGGCACGCCGCCGAGCTCTGAGGAGTTGCAGCAGCTGCGGGCCGAGCAAGCGGCGCTGCAGGAGGGTCTGGAGCAGCTGGGCGAGAACCTGTCGCAGGCGGGGCAACGCTCGGCGCACATCAATCGGGATGTCGGGGCTGCGCTGGGGCGGGCGATGCTGAACATGCGGCAGACGCAGCAGGCGCTCGAGCGGAGTGACGCGGGGCAGCGGCTTCCGATCCAGCAGGCGGCGCAGACGGTGGATGCGCTGAACCGTCTGGCGCTCGAGCTGTCGCAGAACGGGCAGCAGATCCAGCAAGCGCAGAGCGGGACGGGGTTGCAGGAGGCGCTGGAGCAGCTCGCCGAGCTGGCGAAGCAGCAGGGGTCGTTGAGTGGCCAGGCGAGCGCGCTGTTGCCGCTGAACCTGGGTCCGCAGGCGATGTCGGGGCGGGTCCAGGAGCTCGCGCGGCAGCAGAAAGAGATCGCGGAGAAGCTGGGCGGGATGAACGACAAGGTGGGGGGCCGGGATGACCTGCTCGGCCGTCTTGACCAGCTCGCGGAGGAGGCGGACCAGCTGGCGCGGGAGCTGAGCGGGGGGCGGTTGACCCCTGAGCTGGTGGCGAGGCAGGAGCGGCTGTTCCATCGGCTGCTGGATGCGGGCCGCACGCTGGAGCGGGACGAGGTGAGCGAGGAGCGGGTGGCGGAGCGGCCTGGGGATGTTCCGCCCTCGCGGCCAGGTCCGCTGGATCCGGCGCTGCTGACCGGAGGTCCCCGGTACCAGATGCCGGGGCCGGAGGAGTTGCGGATGCTGCCGCCCGCGTACCGTCGGCTGATCCTGGAGTACTTCGATCGGCTGAACCGGCGGGAGGACGCGGCAGGCGGGAGGCGGGGGACGCGGTGAGCAGGGGGCAGCGGCGGCTCGCCCGCTGGAGGAGCCGTTCGTCCCTCGCCCTCTTCCCGGCGCTCATCGCGCTGACGGCCGACGTCGCTGCCGGGCAGCAGCTGGCGACGCGGGCGACGGAGGAGATCCGGCTGCTGCGGGAGGCGGAGGCGCGGGAGGCGGCGGGTGACCTCGCGGGGGCGGAGGCCGTCCTCCGGGGCCTGCTGGAGGCGAACCCGGGCGCGCTGAGCGCGCTCATCACCTACGAGCGTTTACTCCACATCCAGGGCCGGCTCGCCGATGTGCTCCCGGCGATCGAGCGATTGCTGGAGCAGGATCCCGCCTCCGTGATCGGACACCACATGCGGGTCCGGACCTACTCGGCGCTCAACCAGGTGGAAGACATGGAGCGCGCCGCGGAGGCCTGGATCGAGTCGTCGCCGCGAACCGAGACGCCGTACCGTGAGATCGGGCGGGCGTGGTTCGATCGGGGCGAGTACGGGAAGGCCCTCGAGGTTCTGCAGCGGGGCCGGGATCGGCTCCGACGCGCCGATGCCCTGGCGCTCGAGCTGGGGGACGTCTACGCGGCGCTCAAGGACTACAGTCGCGCGGCGGCCGAGTGGGAGCGGGCGATCGGCAGGGACGGGAACGGGTTCCTTCTCGTGCAGCGCCGGCTGGCTTCTCTCCCGGATGGAGGGGCGCAGATCATCCCTCTGATGATCGAGGGCCTGACCCGCAAGCCGGTGACGGTGGGGCGGCGGAAGGCGGCCACGATCCTCGCGATCGATGCGGGACTCGGCGAGCGGGCCGAGCAGATCGCGCGGCAGGTGGCGGATGACCTCAAGGGAGGGGAGCGCCAGAGCTTCCTGGTCGAGGTGGCCCGTCGGGCCGACGGTGCGCGGCTGCACAGGCTGGCGTACTGGGCCTACTCCGAGCTGCTCGAGGCGGGCGGGCCGAACGATCGGAAGCTGGCGATCCGGAGTCGCCTGGCGGAGCTCGCGCTGGCGATCGGGGATACGGCGCAGGCCGCAGAGAACTTCCGGGTGCTGGAGCAGGCGGCGGCCGTCGGCTCTCCGGATCGGCGGCAGGCGGCCGCGCTTCGCATCGAGCTGATGGCGCGCGGGGGGGACGCAGACGGCGCGGCCCGGGAGATCGAACGGTTCCGGCAGGAGTTCCCCGAGGCGCCTGAGCTCGACCGGGCCGCGGCGACTGTGGCCAGCGTTTACCTCGATCGCGGCTCCCTGGCCGAGGCGGAGCGGATACTCCAGGGGGTCGCCGGACCGCAGTCGGATCTCGTGCGAGGCAGGATCGCGCTGCGCCAGGGGGATGTGGCGCGAGCGCGGGCGGCGTTCCTGAGCGCCGCTCCCCGGCTGGAGGGGGCCCAGGCGACGGAGACGATCGGCCTGGTCGCGCTGCTGGGCCGGCTGTCTCCCGCGGGCGGCCGACTCGTCGGCCAGGCCGTGGCCGACGTGGCCGCGGGGAAGACCGCGGAAGCGCTGGCCCGCCTGACCAACGAGTCGAGAACGCTCCTGTCCGACCAGGAGCGCGCCGCGGTGCTCGACTTCGCCGCGAGCCTGGCCGCGCGGAACGGGCTCATCGCCGACGCGGAACGCATTCGCCGGAGCCTGGTGGAAGAGTACCCACGATCGCCCGAGGCGCCAGGCGCCCTGCTCGCGCTGGCTCGAAGCTTGATGGAACGGGGCGGGTCGGACGACGAGGTCCGCCGGCTCCTCGAACGGCTGATCCTGGAGTATCCCCGGAGCGCGCTCGTGCCTCAGGCGCGACGGGAGCTCGAGCGCCTCCGGGGAGCGGCTTCGGAGACGCCGCAGAACGTGCAGTAACCGAGGAAGCAGAGAGCGATGCGTCACGTCCTGACCATTCTCGCCGCCTTCGCCCTGGCAGCCACGCCGGCTCGAGCGCAGTACCTGCTCGTGCCGATGGACGCCGCCCAGACCGATCACCTGAAGGCGTACGGGCTCACCTACTGGGTGCTCCAGCAGGGGCAAACGGCGGAGTGGCTGTTGAATTACCGGCACGGGTCCTTCCTCCTTCCGGACCGACCGGAGGTTCGCCGCGAGGCCGGGCTGCGGGGCGTGGCCGTCGAGCCGATCACGGCCAACCAGCTCGCGGAGATCCGGGCGGTCATCGAGCAGTCCAACATGGAGAGCATCGTCCTCGAGAAGGCGCCGAAGATCGCGGTCTACACGCCGGAGAACACGAACCCGTGGGACGATGCGGTGACCCTGGCCCTGACCTACGCTGACATCCCGTACACCAAGGTCTGGGACCGGGAGGTGCTGCAGGGGCGACTGAAGGACTTCGAGTGGCTGCACCTGCACCACGAGGACTTCACCGGCCAGTACTCGAAGTTCTACATCAACTACGCGGGTGCGCCGTGGCTCAACGAAGCCGTTCGGCAGAACAAGGCTCTGGCCGCCGAGTTCGGCTTCCCGAACGTGCCGGCGCTCAAGAAGGCGGTGGCCGAGGAGATCCGCCGCTACGTGGCGGAGGGGGGCTTCCTCTTCGCCATGTGCACGGCGACAGAGACGATCGAGCTCGCCCTGGGAGCGGTCAACGTCGACATTGCGGCCCCGTTCAGTGACGGGACGCCGGTGGACCCCAACGCCTCGGCGAAGATGCAGTGGGCCCGGACTTTTGCCTTCCAGGGCGCGCAGATCCAGACGAACCCCGTCGTGAGCGCGTTCAGCGACATCGACGGGCACCAGGTGAACACGCCGTGGAAGCAGCCGCTCGGCGCCTTCACGCTCTTCGATTTCAGCGCCAAGTTCGATCCGGTGCCGAGCATGCTGGTGCAGAACCACGAAAGCGTGATCCCGGATTTCTACGGCCTGACAACATCCTTCCGCCGCGACCGGCTCAAGCCCGGGGTCATCGTGCTGGCGGAGGAGGAGGGGACGCCCTGGGTGAAGTACATCCACGGCAATTACGGGAAAGGGACGTGGACTTTCCTGGGCGGGCACGACCCCGAGGATCCGCAGCACCAGGTCGGTGACGCCCCGACGGACCTGTCGCTCCACAAGCATTCGCCGGGTTACCGGCTGATCCTCAACAACGTCCTCTTCCCCGCAGCCAAGAAGAAGACGCTCAAGACCTGATCGAGGCTGCTGGATTGGAGAGGCAGGGACCGGGTGCGTTCGCCGTGCCCGGTCCCTCTGCTTTGGTGCCTGCGTGCCTGGTGCGACGCCGCGTGCGGAGGGACCTAGCTCCGGGTACCGCGGCCCCGGCGTCCTGGCGAGCGAAGCCCCGCGCTCGAGCCGGTCGCTCGATCATCGCTCAATCAGACACTGCCTGGCCGAGAGCCATCGCTCAGGGGACCCCGGGTCGGGACGGGTAGGCGCGGCCCGGGCCGGCCCGGCCATCCTCCTGGCCGGGGCAAAGCGTGGGATGGCCGCCGGCGTCTGTCCGGGAAGGCCGCCGCCTGGCCTGCGGGGCCAGGCGCAGTCTCGCCCGTCGCGAACGGGTCAGCCCCGGGCCCGCGACCAGGCCCGCAGCGTCGCGTGGCTCGTCATTCGCCCGCCGGGAGGAGGGAGCCTGCCACGGCGGCCGACACCGGTCGGGGCTTCCCCTTCGAGTGCCGGCACAAGCCTGATATTTCGGTGTACCGTCGCGTTGGCGTACATTAACGGCCTCCTGGACTGTTCGTCCCGGAAGAGACGAATCGTAGCGAGGCCGGTCGGACCGCCTTCCAGCGGGCCTGGTGAGGCAGCATGAGGCGGGCGGGGGTCCCGGCGGAGCGAGGCCGGGGCGCGCACGCCACGTGCTGGGGAGCGGAAAAACGTGAGGTCGAGACGGACGTCCCCTCGTGGCGCCCGAGGTCTCGCCGTTTTGTGCTCGCCTCAAGGAATGGGCTGCCGAGCAGAATCGCCGTAATGTCCCGCGTGCTTTTCCTGGTTCCTTCCGCGGCGGAGCGGATGCGTGCGGAGATCGCCCGTGCCCGGGGCAACGAGGTTTGCTTCGTGGCGCGAGTGGGCGAGTCCGGGGAGGTCTGGGACCCGCGGGTGGTGGCGCGCGGGCACCGGGAGGCCGTCCTGGCGGCCGTCCGGGATGCCGAGCCCGGGATGCTGGTGATCCACAACCACCCCTCGGGCGAGCTGACGCCGTCGGATCCGGACCTGGAGGTTGCAGCCGAGCTGTACGCGGCGGGCGTGGGCCTGGCGATCACGGACAACCTCGTCCGCGAGCTCTACGTGGTCGTGGAGCCGCTCCGGCCCCGGGCGCTGGAGCCGCTGGACGAAGATGAGATCGAGGCGCTGCTCGCCCCTGGCGGACCGGTCAGCCGTGCCCACCCGGTCTACGAGGACCGGCCGGCGCAGCGAGAGATGGCCCGGGCAGTGGCGCGAGCGTTCAACGAGGGCGGTACGCTGCTGGCCGAGGCCGGGACGGGGACGGGGAAGTCGATCGCGTATCTGATCCCCGCGATCCGATGGGCGGCCGCGAACCGGGAGCGGACGGTCGTCTCGACGAACACGATCAACCTCCAGGAGCAACTGGTCGGCAAGGACCTCCCCTTCCTGCGACGCGCGCTGGGCGAGCCGTTCCGGTTCGCGCTGGTGAAGGGCCGGCAGAACTACGTTTCCATTCGGAGGGCGCGCCTGGCCGCGCAGAGCGCCGGGGTCCTCTTCGACGATGCCCAGCGGGCCGAGCTGGACGCGATCCTGCAGTGGCTCGAGGCGACGCGGGACGGGTCGCTGCAGGACCTGCCGTTCACGCCCTCGGCCGAGGTCTGGGAGGAAGTCGCGAGCGACTCCGACGTGTGCCTCCGGGCGAAGTGCCCCCACTTCGAGGCTTGCTTCTACCAGCGAGCGCGGCGGGACGCGGCGGCGGCCGACGTGCTCGTCGTGAACCACCACCTGCTCTTCAGCGACCTGGCGGTCCGGCGCGCGCAGGGGAACTACACGGCCCCGGCCGTGCTGCCACCCTACCGCCGGCTGATCCTCGACGAGGCGCACAACTTGGAGGATGCTGCGACGGCTCACCTGGGGGCGAACGTTTCGCGCCGCGGGATGCTCCGGCTGCTGGGCCGCCTGGACCGGCGCGGCCGCGGGATCCTCCAGGCGTTCGAGGAGCGGCTGAAGGCGGGGCCGGACGACCTGCTGCAGCAGGATGCCCTGCGCCGGATCGCCGTGGAGCTACGGCCGGAGATCGAGCGGGCGCGGGAGCAGATCGCCGATCTGTTTGCCCGGCTCGAGGCTCTGGTCATGGCCACGGAGGATGGGATCCTGCGCTTCGGGGACGAGTTCTTCGCCGAGCCCGCCTGGCTGAACGGCCTGGCCCCGGCGTACGAGTCGCTCGTCACCCTGCTGGAGCAGCTCGCCCGGGGCCTGGATCGCCTCCGGGAGATGATCCGCGTGGACACCCGCTGGAGCGAAGCGCTCGAGGAGCACCTGGTCGAGCTCCAGGCCGTGGCCGGACGGATCCGTGGCTCCGTGGACGCGCTGCGCCTGGCGTTCGGTCCGGAGGACGATGGGCTGCCCATGGTCCGGTGGATCGAGCGGCGCGGGGTGGCGCGGGGAAAGGAGCCGAACGTCGCGGTCCGCGCGGCGCCGGTGGACCTCTCCGATACGCTCCGCTCGGCGCTGTTCGAGCGGGTGGAGACCACCGTCCTCACTTCGGCGACGCTGACCACGAGGAACGATTTCGAGTTCGTGCGATCCCGCCTGGGGTTGAACCACGGCGGCCTCCGGGTGCAGGAGGCCACCTACCCGTCCCCGTTCGACTACGAGGAGCAGGCCGTGGTCCTGATCCCGACGGACCTGCCGGTGCCACGCGAAGAGAGCAGCGAGGTGTTCGACCTGGCCACGGCGGGCGTGGTCGAGGATCTGGCCGCAATGAGCGACGGCGGGATCTTCGTCCTCTTCACCTCTTACCGATCGCTCCGGGCCGTCTCGGCCGAGCTGCGGCGACGCGGCGTGGACCGGCGCTGGCCGCTCTTCGTACAGGGGGAAGCGCCGCGGGCGCAGCTGGTCGAGCGGTTCACCTGCTCCGGCCGCGGCGTGCTCCTGGGCGTCGCCTCCTTCTGGGAGGGCGTGGACGTGCCGGGTCACCCGCTGCGGGGCCTCGTGATCACGAAGCTGCCGTTCAAGGTTCCCGGGGAGCCGCTCACGGCGGCCCGGGTCGAGGCGATCGAGCGCAACGGCGGCAACTCCTTCCTCGAGTACATGCTCCCCCACGCCGCGCTGCGGCTCAAGCAGGGGTTCGGCCGCCTGATCCGGTCGGCCACGGATCGGGGCTGCGCCGTGCTGCTCGACCGTCGAGTCCTCGAGAAGAGCTACGGCCGTTATTTCCTGGAGACGTTGCCACCCGCGCCGGTGCGGATGGCGCCGTGGGCCGAGCTCGCGCCCGTGCTCCGGGAGTTCTACGAGCGCGAACGTTGAGCGCGCCTGGCGTCGAGCTCCGGGCGCTCGTTGCCCGGGGACCGGCGGTCCGCGGCCCAGCGCGCGCATCGCGCGGGATCTGCACCGCGCGAGAGGCGGGCGGGCGCTGGCGCGCTCGGGGAGCAGCGGTCATCTTCGGGATACCAGGGCGTCCTCGCTCGTGGTGATTCCGACCCGCGCACGGGAGTCTCGTTCGATGGCGGGCGCACTCGTTGCGAGGGACCTTCCCGAGGAGCTCGGTTTCGCGGCCGCTCTGGTGCTCGCCGCCGCCTGGGTCGGGCGAAGCCTCTTCCTTCGGCGCCAGGTGGCAGCGCTCCGAAAAGTGGCCGAGCGCCTGGCCGCCGGCGATCTCACCGCGCGGACCGGGGCGTCGCGATGGCTGGGCGGACTCGGCGACCTGGGCCGTGCCCTGGACGCGCTGGCAGCCTCCCTCGAGGCGCGCATCGCCGAGCACGCCCGGTTCCGGGAAGCGGCGGAGGCGGCGGAGCGACGCTCTGCCTTCCTGGCGCACGCGAGCAAGGTGCTCGCGCGCACGCTGGACCTCGATACGATCCTGGCCGACCTCGCCCGACTCGCGGTTTCCTTTCTGGCGGATGGCTGCGCCGTGGATCTCGTCACGGACGAGGGGCAGATCCAGCGCATGGCCGTCGCCGCCCGGGACCCGGCGCGCGCACGGCTGATCGAAACACTCCAACTTCGCTGCCCGCCGGAGTCCAATCGATCGGCCGGCGTCCCCGAGGTGATCCGCACCAGCCTGCCGCAGTTCGTACCCGACCTGCCGCCGCATTGCCTGGAGAGGATCGCCCACGATGCGGAACACCTCGAGCTGCTGCGCCAGGTCGGGGTCCGGGCCTTCATGATC
>DATCLG010000131.1:0-37918 GCA_036564015.1 Longimicrobiales bacterium | reverse complement strand
CGCCGCGCGGCCGTACCCGATGCGCAGCCGCCGCTGGAGCAGCGACGTCGAGCCCTGACGGAACTGGACGCACACCTCGGCCGCCTGACGGAACAACGGGTCGCGCTCCTCGAGGAGCGTGAGCTCCGCGTCGTCGCCTTCCTCCTCCGCCTCGAGCGCGCGAACGACCTCGAGGATGTCGTCCTCCACGGCCGGCCGCTCCGCCGCGCGCTCGCGGTACCACTGCATCAGCCGCTCGGTGTCCTCCGTGGGCAGGAACGCGCCCTGGATCCGCACCGGGTCGGACTGGCCCGGCGGCAGGAACAGCATGTCGCCGTTGCCGAGCAGCGCGTCCGCGCCGTTCTGGTCGATGATCGTGCGCGAGTCGACCTTCGAGCTCACACGAAACGCGATCCGGCACGGGAAGTTCGCCTTGATGAGCCCCGTGATCACGTTCACGCTCGGTCGCTGCGTCGCCACGATCAGGTGGATCCCGATCGCCCGCGCCTTCTGGGCGAGCTGCGCCAGAGGCCGCTCGATCTCCGCCTGCACGGCCATCATCAGGTCCGCCAGCTCATCCACCACCACGACCACGTAGGGGAGCGGCCCATCCTCGTACGGCAGCGGCTCGCCCCCGGCCTCCCCTCCTCCCTCGGCCCGCCGCAGCGGATGGCCCTCGACGACACGGCGGTTGAACTCCGTGATCGACCGCACCCCATTCGCCGACAGCAGCGTGTACCGGCGCTCCATCTCCAGCACCGCCCACTTGAGCACCGTCGCCGCATCCTTCGGGTCGGTCACCACGGGGTGCCGCAGGTGCGGGAGATCCGCGTACATGCTCAGCTCGACCATCTTCGGATCGATCATGAGCAGCCGGAGCTCCCGCGGCGAGTGGCGGTAGATCAGGCTGGTGATGATCGTGTTGATGCAGACGGACTTCCCCGAGCCCGTGGCGCCGGCGATCAGGAGGTGGGGCATCCGGGCGAGGTCCGCAACGTAGGGTTTGCCGGTCAGATCCTTCCCCAGCGCCAGCGGCAGTTGCGCTCGCCCTCGCTGGAAGGCCGGCGACTCCAGGATCTCCCGCAGATAGACGACCTCCGGCGCGGGGTTCGGCACCTCGACGCCCACGGCACCCTTCCCCGGGATCGGCGCGACGATGCGCACGCTGGGCGCCTTGAGTGCGAGCGCGAGGTCGGCATCCAGCGCGGCGATCCGGTTGACCTTCACGCCCGGGGCCGGGACCACCTCGAACTGCGTCACTACCGGCCCCGTGGTCCGCCCCACGATCTGGCTCTCCACCTTGAAGGTCCGGAGCGTTTCGACCAGGATCGCCCCCAGCCGGTCCAGCTCCTTCTCGCTGATCGAGGGGTCACGGGGCGGCGCGGGGGTGAGGAGCGAGAGCGGCGGCCGATCCGTCGAGTCCGGATCGCCCGAATCCTCGAGCAGGAGCTCGGGCGCGGTGCTCCTGTCGCCCTCCTTCGCCCTGGCCCGACGAGCCGCGACGGCGCGAGGCGCCGCGGCAGCCGACTCCTCGAGCGCCGCCTGCGCCACCGTCGCGCCGACCTCATCGTCATCCGGCCTCGAGGCGGGTCCCGCCGCTGCCGGCTCGTCGGCGGTCACGCGCACGGGCTCGAGCTTGACGCGCCGACGCGCGCGCAGCGCAGACACTAGGCGCACGCACCCGCCCACCGCCGCCCGCACCGGGTTCCAGCCGACCGTGGCGATGGAGAGCCCGATCGCCCCGAACACGAGGACGAGCGCCGCGCCGACCCAACCAAGCAGCGCCACCAGCGGCAACCCGAGCGTCTTGCCGAGCCACCCGGCGGCCGCGCCCAACGCCGACCGCCTCACCAGCCCCATCTCCGGCAGGAAGAGCGAAGCCCCGGTCGGCAGGAGAACGGCGAGGCCGACGAACAACGCTGCCCAGCGTTCGGCCCGCTCCCGCCCCACCCAACCGAAGCAGGCGGCGGCGCCCAGCCCCGTCAGTGCCACGAGCGGCAGCATTCCCACCCCGAGCGCCCCCAGCCCCCACCGGGCCAGCGCCTCGCCCAGCCCGCCCATGATGTTGCCGTACGAGAAGAGCCGCGCCGCGCCCTCTCCCAGTGCCGCCGGAGGCACCAGGCTCAGCGCCATGAAGAACGACAGGGCCAGCAGGAAGAGCCCCAGGAGCTCGCGCCTCTGTGCTGGGGTCAACATCAGGGCCTCACCTACGTGCTGCCCGGGATCCCGTGCCGCCGCAGCCCGCCGCGCCACGGGCCCCGCCAGACACTACAACGTGATCTGCCGATCGCGTAGCTCCGGCACCACCCGGTGCCGGTCGATCGCGGCGCAGTACTCCACGTCGGCCTCGAAGCCGGCCTCGATCAGGCTCCGCCCCGCCGCCGTCTCGCGGAGGAGCTGCACCGGCGAGGCCGCATGGTCGCGGGCCAGCGCCATCGCCGCCACCGCCGCGTCGTTCGTCACCAGCGCCTCGCCCCTCAGCTCCTGGACCCGCAGGACCAGCGCACCCGCGCACACCGCGTCCTCCAGCGCGAAGCGACCCTCCCGACCCGCGCAGACGATCGTCACGGGGTCCGATCCGGCCGCCAGGGCCTCCGCTACCGCGCCCAGATTCAGGAAGGACGCCACCAGCGTGCGACGCGCCGCGCCCGCCGTGAGCAGTGTGGCCGTGCCGTTCGTCGTCGTCATGACCAGCACCTTCGTGGCCACCCGCTCCGGCGTGACCTCGAGGGGCGAGTTGCCCAGGTCGAACCCCTCGATCGGAAGCCCCCGCCGCTCCCCGCAGAGGAGCACGTTCTCCCGGCCCAGGTTCTGCGCCAGCCGAACCGCCTCGTCGATGCTCCCCTGCGGGAACACCGCCCGCGCCCCGTTCGCCAGCGCCTCCACGATCGTGCTGGTCGCCCGCAGCGCATCGATCACCACCGCCGTCTGGTTGGCAAGCTCGGCGGGCACGAGCTCGCCCGGGGTGAAGCGTACCTCGAGTTTCACTACGCCGCCGCAGCTCGTTCAGCCATCCGCCGTTCCAGGAACTTCGTGTCGATGTCCCCGGCCACGAACGCCGGGTCCTGGATGAGCTCCAGCAGGAACGGGATGGTCGTCTGGATTCCCTCGATGATGAACGACTCCAGCGCCAGCCGCATGCGCGCCAGCGCCTCGGCTCGCGTGTTGCCGTGCACGATCAGCTTGGCGATGAGCGAGTCGTAGTGCGGCGGCACACGATAGCCCGCATAGGCGTGTGTGTCCACCCGCACGCCCGGCCCGCCCGGGGGATGGAAGATCGTGATCGTGCCTGGACTCGGCTGGAAGCCGCGGGCCGGGTCCTCCGCGTTGATGCGGCATTCGATCGCGTGGCCCCGGAGCTCCACGCTCTTCCCCTCCGGCAGGCTCAGCGCTTCCCCCGCCGCCACCCGGATCTGCTCCTTGACCAGATCGATACCCGTCACCAGCTCGGTCACCGGGTGCTCGACCTGGATCCGGGTGTTCATCTCCATGAAGTAGAAACGGCCGTCCTCATCGAGCAAGAACTCGACCGTGCCCGCCGAGTAGTAGCCGATCGCCTGAGCGCCGCGCACGGCCGCCTCGCCCATCGCCTGCCGCAACTCGGGCGTCAATGCCGGCGATGGCGCCTCCTCGATCAGTTTCTGGTGCCGACGCTGGATCGAGCACTCGCGCTCGCCGAGGTGCTCGATCCGCCCGTGCTTGTCGCCCAGGACCTGGATCTCGATATGGCGCGGGCGACTCAGGTACTTCTCGAGGTAGACCGAGGGGTCCCCGAACGCCGCCTGCGCCTCGTACTGCGCCATCTGGAAAAGGCTCTCGAAGGATTCCTCGTCGGGCGCGACCCGCATGCCCCGGCCGCCCCCGCCCGCCGCCGCCTTGATGAGCACCGGGAAACCGATCTCCCGGGCCACCTTGAGCGCCTCGGCCGCATCGCTCACGGCGCCATCGCTGCCCGGCACCGTCGGCACGCCCACGGCCGCCATCGTCTTGCGGGCCGCTGCCTTGTCGCCCATCAACCGGATCTGCTCGGCCGATGGGCCGATGAAGACGATATTCGACTGCTCGCAGATCTCTGCGAACTCCGCGTTCTCTGCCAGAAAGCCGTACCCCGGGTGGATCGCGTCCGCGCCGGTGATCTCCGCCGCGGCAATGATGCGCGGGATGTTCAGGTAGCTGTCCCGCGCCGGCCCGGCACCGATGCAGACGTCCTCGTCGGCAAAACGCACGTGCAGCGACTCCCGGTCCGCCTCACTGTAGACGGCCACGGTGCGGATCCCCAGCTCGCGGCAGGCGCGGATGATGCGTAGCGCGATCTCCCCGCGGTTGGCGATCAAAACCTTACGGAACATTTCCCCTTCTCGTTCGGTTGCGAATCAACCGGCCCCGACCATGGCCGTCCGGCTCCCCGGGGCAGTACACGCCGGCCACGGCCTCGGTCGGGGGAGTTTACAGCACGCAGGCGGTCAGGGGGAGGGGGGATGCATCAGGGGGAGTCTCGGGTCGGCTCGATCCGGAAGAGTACCTGCCCGTACTCGACGGGCTCGGCGTTCTCCACCAGGATCTCGCGGACGATGCCGTCCACCTCGGACTCGAGCTCGTTCATGAGCTTCATCGCCTCGAGGATGCAGAGCGTCTGGCCCCGCGTCACGCGACTTCCGACCTCGACGTACGGCGGAGCCTCCGGCGCCGGCGCCCGGTAGAACGTCCCGACCATCGGCGACCTGACCTCGACAATCTCGGGGCCAGAAGGCGCCTCCTCCGCCTTCGGTGCCGCCGGCGCAGCCGGGGCGGCTGGGGCAGCCTGCGCCGCCGGCGCAGGCTCGACCGGCACCGTCGCCACCACGGGCTGCGCAGCCGGCACGCTGGCCGCCACGGCCGCGGCGGGCGGCGGCGTCTTCGCGATACGAATGCGGGTCCCCGCGCGGGTGATCTCCAGCGAATCGATTCCGCTCTGGTCCACCGCGGCGATGAGCCCGCGCACGAAATCAAGATCGATCATGAGCTGATAGCTCCCGTATTGTCTTTCACCCGATAGCGTGCGGTTCCCCCGATCCGGCTGGCGAGCGTCGGCCACAGGGCGATCGCCGTCCAGATCCGTCACCACCCTCCCTCCAGCCGCCTCCCCCCGCTTCCGCCCTGCCGAGTTGGACCCCCGGGAATACGGCTCTCCGTTCGCTCGGGTCCGATGCGCGTCGTTTCGGTTCTCCCTCGGCATATCGTGCCCTCCTCAGCGCACCGCCAGCCCTTCAGCCGCGACCGCGCAAGTACGACACCAGGCCGCGAAGCCCCAGCAAATAGCTCTCCGCTCCGAAGCCCATCACCACCCCCACCGCTCGCCCCGCCAGATAAGAACGCCGCCGGAAGGGCTCGCGGGCATGCAGATTCGACAGGTGGACCTCCACGAACGGGCGCCCGACACCCACGAGCGCATCCCGCAACGCCACGCTCGTGTGCGTGTAGGCACCCGCGTTGATCACGAATCCAGCCACCCGGTCCCCGAGCTCCTGGATCCGGTCCACCAGCTCCCCCTCCCCGTTCGCCTGGAACGCCTCCACCTCGACCCCCAGCTCGGCGCCGAGCGCGCGCAGCTGCGCGTCGATCTCTGCCAGCGTCGTCCGGCCGTAGATCTCCGGCTCCCGACGCCCCAGCAGATTCAGGTTCGGGCCGTGGATGACCCCGATCCTCAACGTTTCAGGCTCTGGAGCCACGCCCGGAACATCTCCAGATCGTCGTCGTCATCATCCTCGCCGCCCTGCGGCTGCGGGGCGGATTCGACTCCTTCCGCCCCCGCCTCTGGCGCAGCCGCCGGCGCGGCGCTGAAGAGCTGGTCGAACTCGTCGCCCATCTCCGCAGCCACCGCCGGCGCATCGGACGGCTCGTCCAGGACGAACGGCTCCGAGGAGGTCGCCACGCCGTAAGGCGCACTCTCCACCGCCACGCCTCCACCCCCCGGGCGCCAGCCCAGCAGCGCCTGGAAGTAATCCCCGATCGATGGCTCGGAGCCCGCCCCACTCCCCTGCTCACCCCCACCCACCTCCTCCGCCCAGGCATACGGCGTCTGCTGCGCCTCGACCGCACCGGCCGCCCCCGTCCACGCCGACTCGATCTCCAGGAACGCGGCCTCCCCGGAGGCCGGCTCGTCTGCCGCGCCTTCGAACCCACTCCCGGCCGGCTCCCCCGCCGCCACCGCCCACGGCTCCGGCTCGTGGAACGCGAAGGGCTCGTTCGCCGCGAACGGCTCGCCCGACCCGAACGGCTCGCTTCCCGCGAAGGGGTCCAGCCCGACCTCGCTCTCTTCCGTCGTCCCGACGCCCGCCACCCCGGACACCGCCACCCCGGACGCCGCGCTTTCCCCGAACGCCTCCACCTCCGCCCCACCCGGCTGCCCGGCCGCGGACGCCGCCCGCGCTTGCGCCTCCGCCTCCCTCAGCTTGCTCGCGAGCCGCTCGTCACCCGGCCGGTCCTTCAGCAGCTCCCGGTACACCTGCACCGCAAGGTCGTGCAACCCCTGCCGCGCGTAAACATCCCCCATCGTCTCCGTGACCAGCCCCACCCCGAGCTCCTCACCGGGATCGTCCAGCAGCCATCCCCCGGACGTCCCGTCCAGCTCCGGGGCCGGCGCATCCTCTTCCGCCGCCGCCCCGAATTCGACCGTCATACCCTCCAGGGAAACCGTCTCCCCGACCAGGTCGGCCTCAACACCGTCCCCGGCACCCGGGCCCCACAGGTCGGCCGAATCCACCGCTCCCGCCTCGAAGCCCGGAAGGTCGAGAGAGCCGAAGTCCCCACCCGCCCCAAAGCCCAGCTCCTCCAGCCCACCGTCCGCGCCCTCGAACCCTACCGGCTCCGCACTCTCCGGCTCCCAGTCCGTGGCGCCGAAACCCGACTGCGCGAACGACGCCTCCACCACTCCGTCGGCCACCGCCTCTCCTGGCCAGACCGGCTCCCCGGATTCCACCGGGGCCGAATCCCCGCCCTCCCCGCTCCACCATGGCTCCATCCCGGCCCCGGGCATCCCGGCATCGCCCGCCTCCTCCGCCACCGCCGCAGCACCTTCCACCGGGCCATCTTCCCCGCCCCAACCAAACCGCTCCCCCGCCAGCTCGACCGCCCCGTTCTCCTCGCCCGGTCCCGCCGCCTCCAGACCCCGAATCAGCTCCGCCACCTCCTCGTTCGCCGGATCCAGCGCCAGGATCTCCCGATAGTACCCCAGCGCCTCGTCCCTTTTCCCCAAATCCCGCGCCAGATCCGCAGACGCCCGCAACGCCACAAGGTTCTGCGGATCGAGCTCCAGTACCCGCCGGAACGCCGCCGCCGCCTCCTCCACCTTCCCCTGGTCCGCGAGCACCCGTCCCAGCACAACGTGCGCGCTCGCATAGTCAGGATGCCGGCGAAGGCCGTGCTCCAGCACCTCA
Source organism: Longimicrobiales bacterium (assembly GCA_036564015.1). Lineage (GTDB taxonomy): Bacteria > Gemmatimonadota > Gemmatimonadetes > Longimicrobiales > RSA9 > DATCLG01. The sequence continues at coordinate 30,524 of DATCLG010000131.1, read as the reverse complement.
CGCGCCCGGTCCAGCTCGCCCGCCTTCCGGTACGCCTCCGCGAGGTGCGTGAACATACGGCCTTCCGGGTGCGCCGAGAACAGCGCCTCCAGTCTCGCGATCTCGTTGCGGTGGGACTCGGCCATTTGCCTGACTCCAGGGAGAAGAGCGGCAATTTGCGAGGATGAGCAAACCAAGATAGGCATCCGGCGGCGGACATGTCAATCGAAGTCGCCCCTGGCCACACGACCGAATAGCGGACTCGCCGGCGCGTCCGGATCCCCTGGATCGGGCCAACGGGAACCGCCCCACTCCCGGCGCCCCCCTCGCGCAGACGCACTCCACCCACGCCCGCTGGCCCCGACGCATGCCCCGAAACCGGCCGTTCGGGTTGAAAACGACCCGATTTGCCATTAACTTGAAATGTTTCGTACCCCCTTTCACCGCACGGTGTCGGGAGAGTGGCAAGGCTATGCTTCGTCAGATGCGCGACAAGAGGTTCATGAAGGTGGTCATGGTCCTCGTGGCCGCCCTCTTCGTGGGCCTCATGGTCTTCGAGTGGGGAATGGACCTGAGCGGGCTCAGCAGCGCCCAGGCCGCGGGGGGCGAACTCGGCCGGGTCAACGGCGAGCCGGTCACGTTCGAGGAGTTCAATCGGGTCTACCGGAGCCTCTACGAGCAGCAGCAGCGCCTGCAGGACGGACCGATCACTGCGGCGCAGAACCGGCAGATCGAGGACCTGGCCTGGGATCAGGTCGTCATGGACATCCTGATCCGCCAGGAGATCGAGCGGCGCGGGCTCCAGGCGACCGACGCGGAGGTCCGCCAGGCGGCCCGGAACGCGCCACCGGCCGAGTTCCTGACCAACGAGCTGTTCCAGACCAACGGCCAGTTCGACCTGGCGAAGTACCAGCAGTTCCTCGCCTCACCGGCGGTGGACAACCAGCTCCTGCTGCAGCTCGAAGCGTACTATCGGGATGCCATTCCGCGAACCAAGCTCGTCCGCCAGGTGACGAGCGGGGTTCACGTCACGGACGCCGAGCTGTGGCGGATGTGGCGCGAGGGGTATGAGCAGGTGCGCGTCCGCTACGTGGTCCTCGACCCCGAGCAGCTGGTCAGCGATCAGGCCGTCTCGGTCTCGGACCGCGAGATCGAGGCCTACTACAAGGCGCACCGGCAGGATTTCCGCCGCCCCGCGCGAGCGAGGGTGAAGATGGTGGCCCTGGACAAGGCCCCGACGGCCGCGGACACGGCCGCGGCGCGGGCCCGGGCGGTCGCCATCCGGGAAGAGATCGTGCGCGGCGCCGCGTTCGCCGACGTGGCGAGGCGAGAGTCGGCCGATCCGGGGTCGGCCTCGAAGGGCGGGGATCTCGGCACCTTCCGGCGCGGGGAGATGGTCCCGGCGTTCGAGCAGGCGGTCTGGTCCCTGCCGATCGGCCAGGTGAGCCAGCCGGTGCTGACCCAGTACGGCTACCACCTGATCCGGGTCGATAGCCGCAAGGAGGACGAGGCCAGGGCCCATCACATCCTGATCCCGATCAGGCGCACCCAGGAGAGCGAAGACTCGCTCCTGAACAAGGCGGACGAGCTTGAGCGGCTGGTCGAGAACGAATCGCTCGAGGAGGCCGCCCGGCGGCTGGGCCTCACGGTGCGTACGTTCGACCTCACCCGGGAGCTGCCCGTCGCCCCTGGTGGCGTGAGCGTGGAGGATGGTGCGCTCTGGGCGTTCGAGGAAGCCGTCCCGGGGGAGAAGAGCGAGCTCTTCGACGGCGCGACGGCGATGTACGTCCTGGAGCTGGTGGAGCGGAGCCCCGAGGGCACGCTCCCGCTCGCCCAGGCGGCGCCCACGATCCGGACCATCCTCGCGAGGCAGAAGAAGCTGGAAAAGGCGCGCGAGGTCGGGCGTAACATCCTCGATCTGGTCCGGAGCGGGCAGAGCCTCGAGCAGGCCGCGAAGGCGCAGGGCCTCCAGGTCGCCGAGACCGGGCTGTTCGCCCGCACGGACTTCGTCCCCGGTCTCGGCCAGGGGAACGCCGCGATCGGCGCCGCCTTCGGTCTGGGGCTGAATCAGGTCAGCGGCCTCGTGGAAGCGGATGGTCTGCTCTTCATCCTCCAGCCCATCGAACGCCGCGAGGCAGACCGGGAGGCTTGGGAGAAGCAGAAGGAGACCCAGCGTGCCCAGGTCGTTGCGCTCCTGCAGCAGCGGCGCTGGAGCCAGTTCCTGGCCGATCTCCGGCAGCAGGCGAAGATCGTCGACCAGCGCGCCCGGGTCCTGCGGGGAGGCGGGGGAGCGTAACGGCCTGCTCCCCTCCACCGCCTGCACCACCACGACTCCAGAGCAGGGAAACGAAACAGCGCCCGGCGACCTGGTGGCCGCCGGGCGCCTCGTTCTCACGCCCGCGCCTTCTTACGACGGCTGCTCCGTCGCCGCCTGCTCGGCCGCCGGACTCATCGAGGCCGAGGTGCTCGTGCTCGGCGGCACCGCCGGCACCGACTGCGCCGGAGCCTTCAACTGCTGCCTTTCCGGCTCGTCGACGACCGGCTTCGTGAGCTCGTTCTCGATCTCGCGCATCGAGCGCTTGAACTCCCGGATCCCCTTGCCCAGCGAGCCACCCAGCTCGGGGAGGCGCTTCGCCCCGAAGACGAGCAGGATGACCAGCATGATCAGGAGGATCTCCCACATTCCCAGGTTGCCGAAGGGCATTCCGCTTCTCCGCGTTGTCGCCTAGAGCCAGGAGCGCACCACCAGCGCGACCAGCAAGATGCCGACCAGACTCAGGAAATTCAGGTTGAGCGTCAGGGGGCCGATCACGAACGCGACGGCGATCAGATCGATTCCCAGCGGTCCGAAGGAAGCTTGGGCAGACGTCGTCAGGAAGCTCCGCGCCGCGCTCTCGGGCAAGAAGACAATCGCCAGCTTACTGAAGAGCGCCCCGACGAAGAGCCCGACCACGACAACCCAGACCATTCGTACGAGGCTACGCCGCCGCGGCCCGATCATGATACCTTCATCGAGTATGGAGGTTCCATCCCCTTACCGACGCCGATCGATGACGTAGCTGATCGCATCACGCAACGCCTCGGTCGCCTCGCTCTCCGGCAGGGTGGCCAGCGCCTCTGCCGCGCGTGCGGCGTATTCCTCGGCGTGGCGTCGGGCGTAGTCGAGCCCACCGTACTCCCGAACCAGACTGACGATGTAGGCGATCGCATCGTCCGTCGGCGCGGGATCCGCGAAGAACTGCTCGACCTCCCGCCGGTGCACGTCATCCATCGCGGCCAGGGCCGCAATGAGCGGGAGCGTGACCTTGTGCTCCCGGAGGTCGTGCCCGGTGGGCTTCCCTGTCACGGCCTCGGTCTCCGTATAATCTAAGAGGTCGTCGGCCATCTGGAAGGCCATGCCCAGGTAATGGCCGTAACGCGCCAGCGGCTCGCTGAACCGCTCGTCTCCCGCCAGCGCCCCGAGCTCGCAGGCGGCTGACATGAGCGAGGCGGTCTTGCAAGCGATCAGCCGGTAGTACTCCGCTTCCGTGAAGTTGAGCGCATCGCAGGAGACGAGCTGACGCATCTCGCCGATGCTCATCTCGTTGGCGGCGCGGGAGAGCACGTTCACCAGCTCGATACGGCCGAGCGACGCCAGTTCGCTCATCGACCGGCTGTAGAGATAGTCGCCCATGATCACCGCGGTCTGGTGGTTCCAGAGCGCGTTGACCGTGGGCATCCCGCGTCGGAGCACGGAGTGGTCCACCGCATCGTCGTGAACCAGCGTGGCCAGATGGACCAGCTCCACGACGGCGGCCAGCGTCACACCTTCAGGATGCGGCCGACCACCAACCTCGCTCGACAGCAGGAGCAACGTGGGTCGGAAGAGCTTCCCCCGGCCGAGGAGGAGGTAGTCGTTCACCTCCTCGATCGCGGGGAAATCGCTCAGCACGATGCGCCGGAGCTCTTCGACGACCTTATCCAGCCGGTCACGAACCGGCTTCTGAATCTGCGCGAGCTTCGGCAGGGCGGTGCGAAGCATCCACTTCCCGTCCAGGTCCAAGGGTGAGGAAACGGGCGGAAAAGTAGCGGTCCCGGCGCGGCTTGTCAAAGCCGTCCGATCCGCTCCGCCGCATCACGGAACCGGATGTCGAGCCCCAGTACGCGCTCATACGCTTCCCTGGCCTGCTCCCGCTGCCCGAGCGCTTCGTAGCACCGCCCGAGGTGGTAGTAGATGCCGACCTGTTCCAGATCCTGGTTGTAGGGCAGTTCGAGCGCCCGGGTCAGCACCTTGAGGGCGATGTTGTACTGGCCCTTCTCCATGAAGCACTGGCCGAGCTCCTCGAGGATCTTGAGGCGGTCGCCGCCCCCCTGGAGCGCGATCTGGAACTCCGCGATCGCTTCGTCGAGCAGCCCCATCTCTTTGAACGCCAGCCCGAGGTCGTAGTGGCTGGCCGAATCCTCGACGGAGAGGTGCTCCGCGATCTTGGCCTTGAACTGGGCGAGCATTTCCGCGAAGTCCCGCTCTTCGTCGCCGCTCGGCGGCCTGTCCGCGACCTTGAAGCGGGTCGTCCGCTCCAATTCGGGCTCCTCGAACCAGCTCCCGAGGTCGACGTACCCCTCTTCCGGGGGTGCAGTGAGCCGCTGGACCGGTCCGTAGACCGCGGCACGCGCCTCCTGGTTCCCCGGGTCGAGTTCCAGGACGCGCTGGTAGACGGCCGTTGCCTTGCTGGCGGCGCCTTTGCGCTGGAGGCAGGCGGCGAGCCGGAGGTAGGCCGTGACCAGCATGTCGCGTTTGCCCAACCGGAACGCGTACTCGACGTGGCGCTGATGGATCCAGAGCTGGTCGGGATCGAGCCGCCCCAGCTCCTCGATGACGGTCACGGCGTCCTCGAGCCGGCCCGCCTCGGCCAGCGTGGCGTGCAGCCGTTCGAGCTCGGCCCTGGCCCCCTCTCGATCCCCGCGCGCGAGCCGCTCGCGCACGTGCTCCAGGGCTGTGACGAGGCCCGGCGGCGGAGGTTGGCCGGGTTTCCTGGTTTCTGTCCCGAGCAGCTGGTCGACGTCGAGGTGCAGCTCCGGAGCGGTCGCGCCCGGCCCACCCGTGCCGTGAGGCGCTGCGGGCTCCGGGAGCACATCGCGCGGGCGGGCCGGCTCGGCCTCGAGCGGCAGCGGCGGCACCTCGGGGGTCGCGAGCCCGGGCGCCTCGTGGCCTGACGGCGCAGCGCGTTCCGGCGGTGCGTGGAGTCCCAGGTCGACCTCGAGGGGGAAGAGCGGCCCGGCAGCGTCGACCGGGCGTGGCTCGGGCTCGCCCTGACCGACGGCCTGGGGTGACGGCTCGGGCCCTGCTTCGAGCTCGATCGGGAAGAGTGCGTCCGAGACGTCGACCGGGCGAGGCTCGGCCTCCCTCCTGGCGCCGGCCTGAGGCGCTGTCTCGGGTCCGAGATCGAGTTCCAGCGGGAAGAGCGGGTCGGCGGCGAGCGCGCCAGGTTCGGGCTCGTTCCGGACAGCGGCCGTGGGCGGCTGCCCGGGTCCCAGGTCGACCTCGATCGGGAAGAGCGGGTCGGCCGGTTCGGTCACGCCAGGCTCGGGCCTGCTCCTGCTGCCGGCCTCAGGTTTCGGCTCGGGCCCCACGTCGAGCTCGATGGGAAAGATCGGATCGTCGGCCTCGAATGGTCGGAATTTGGCCTCGCTCCTGCCGCCAGACTTGGCTGTCTGCCCGGGGCCCAGCTCGACCTCAAGCAGCGGCAGAGGCTGGGCGGTCTCTGGCTCGTCCGCCTCTTCCTGCGCCCATGCCGGGCTGGCCGTGGGTTCGGTGGCCGCCTGGTCCAGGAACGACAGCGGCCGGGGCGCTTCCGACCCTCTCGGGAGCTCCTGCGGGGCAGGAGCGGGCGCCGGGCCCTGACCGAGCAAGAGGTCCACATCGGCCAGAGGCGGCAGGTCCCCGGTCTCCGGCCCGGTCGCGGTCGCCTGCGCGCCCGCAGGACCCTGGTCCACCGGCAGCCCCGGGTCGAGGAGCGGGAGCGGCCCGACTTCCTCCTCGAGCTGGGGGAGGTCGCTGGCCCGCGACGGCTCAGCCGGCCGGCTGCCCTTGAGGTCAGCGCCCGGCGCGCCCACGTCCTCCTCGGGAGGCCATGTCTCCAGGAGGGGGAGTGCGTCGATGGAGGAGGCGTCCGCGGCTCCGGCCGCTGGCCGGGCCGGCTCCCAGCTCTCGAGCAGGGGCAACGCGTCCACCACGTCCGCGTCGGCCGCGTCACCCGCATCCGCGTCCTCCGTCACCGGAAGTGGCTGGGACTCGACCGCGCTGCCCTCCAGCCGTCTGATCTCGGCTTCCAGGGCCTTCGCCTCGGCCTGTTGTCCCGCCTGGAGCCGCTGCTCCAGCGCGCGGCGGAGCTGCGCCACCGCCTGGGCTACCCGGCCGTGCGCCGCGAGCTGTCGGCCGAGGAGCTCCCGAATATCCGGTTCGTCCGAGAGGTCGGCGAACTCCTCCAGCGCCTGGAACGCCTCATCCTCGGCGCCCTGCGCCAGCATGCGCTCCGCGTACCCGAGGCACCAGCGGCGCGCGTCCGTCAGGAAGCCCTGCTCGGCGCTCAGCCGACTCAGCTTCCGGAGCAGGTCCGCCCGCTCGGGCTGGTGACGGAGGGCCTTGTTGCAGAGCGCGATCGCGTTGTTGTAGAGGCCGAGCTCGGCGTACCGGTCGGCCGCTTCCTCGTAGTACCGCACCGCGTCGGCCGGGCGGTTGAGCCGGAGGTACAGGTCGCCGATCCGGTTGTACAGCCCGAGATCGACGTCCTCGTGCTCCTCCTGGCTCATGCGCAGCGCCTGCACGTAGAGCTGGATCGCCTGCTCCCACTCTTCCCTCTGCTCGTGCAGGCGGGCCCGGTCCTTGAGCTTGTTGATCGCCTTCATTCGTCTGGCTAAAGCGCAGGTCGGTCGCACGCCGCCAGGTGCTCGGCCAGGCGACGCGAGAGCAGACGGCGGGTCGTGGCCCCGGTCAGCCGCAGGCGGTCGGCCGCGGCGGAGAGGACCAGCTCGTCCGGCAAGAGGCCGACGACCTCGGTCTCGAGGATGCTCCCTCCCCGTTCGGCCACCAGCGTCTCGATGCGGCGGAAGACCTCCATGGGCGATGTCGCTTCCAGGTCTTCGAGGTTCATGGAGATCTGGAGCCGCTCACGCTGGGGCAACTGGAGGGCCAGAGCGCGGAGTCCGCGGAAACCGCCGCCCCTCTCCCGGATCTGCGCGGCGATGGCCGCCGCGTCCTCGAACGTGATGCCGCCGAGGTAGACGTTCCACGCGAGCAGGACGGGGCGGGCGCCCACGCAGACCGCGCCGGCCGTCGGGTGCGCGCCCGGGTGGGGCCAGGCGGGGGGGAGGAGGTCAGGCCGGCGATCCGGGGGCCACCCGGCCGCCAGCGCCTCGAACCCTCCGCGCCGGAGCTCGGCCAGGCGCCGGCCGGGTGGGTCCGAGGCCTGGGCATAGAAAAAGACAGGGATCCCGAGCTCCTCGGCCAGGCGCCGGCCGACCCTCCGGGCGCTCGCGCGAGCGTCCTCCATCGTGAGCCCGATGAGCGGGACGAACGGGAGGACGTCGAGCGCGCCGATCCGCGGGTGCACGCCGCGATGGCGCCGCAGATCGATCCGCGCGACCGCCACGCGCGCGGCCGCCACCGCCGCCTCCTCCACCACCGCCGGCGGCCCGACCATCGTCACCACGCTCCGGTGGTGGTCCGGGTCCATGGACCAGTCGAGCACGTCGGCGCCGGCGGCCCGCATCGCCTCGACGATTTCCTCCACGACCGCCGGCTCCCGCCCCTCGCTGAAGTTCGGCACGGCTTCCAGCACTGCTGCGGACATGACCTGCAAGGTAGGCGATGGGGCGGCGGTTCGACAAGGCTCAGACCACCCGGACGCCACGCTTCCAGACCGCGCGGACCCGATTCGTGCCGAACCGGTAAGGGATTTCGCGGTAGTCCTCGACCTCCCAGAGGACCAGGTCGGCCGGCGCCCCGACGCGCAGCGTGCCCCGCCCATCGGTGAGGCAAAGCGCACGCGCCCCGCCGGCTGTCGCGGCGACCAGCGCTTCGAGCGGGTCGAGCCCCATCTGCGAGCAGGCCAGGGTCAGGACGAGCGGCATGCTCGGCGAGGGCGCGGAGCCGGGGTTGAAGTCGGTCGCGAGCGCGACCGTCGCCCCCGTGTCCCAGAGCCGCCGCGCGGGTGCATACTCCTTCCTCCCCAGGAAAAAGAGCGTCGCCGGCAGCAGCGTGGCCACCGTCCTGGAACCGGCGAGCGCACGCACCCCGGCTTCGCTCACCTGCCCGAGGTGGTCCGCCGACACCGCATCCAGCTCGACCGCCAGCTCGGCGCCGCCAGACCCCTCCAGCTCGTCGGCGTGCAGCTTGGGGAGCAGCCCGTGGGCACGCCCCGTCTCGAGAATGCGACGCGCTTCCTCGGCGCTGAAGACGCCCGGCTCCAGGAAGACATCGCAGAAGACCGCGAGCCCCGCTTCGGCCACGGCGGGGATCATCTCCTGGCAGACCAGGTCCACGTACGCCGCGCGGTTCTCACGGTATTCCGGCGGGACCTCGTGCGCCCCCAGGAACGTAGGGACCAGGTCCATGGGGCCCTCCTCCGCCAGACGCCTCACGACCCGCAGCATCTTCAGCTCGTCCTCGGTGCGCAGGCCGTACCCGCTCTTCACCTCGGCCGTCGTGGTGCCCTGGCGGAGCATCTCCCCGAGCCGGGGACGGGTGAGCTCGACGAGCTCATCCTCGGACCGCCCCCGGAGATCTCGCACCGAGGCGAGGATCCCCCCGCCCTGGCGGGCGATCTCCATGTACGGCACCCCCCGGCACCGGAGCGCGTACTCGTCCGCCCGCCATCGGCCGAAAACGGCGTGAGTGTGGGAGTCGACGAAGCCGGGCGTGAGGACGGAGCCATCGCAGGGCACCCGCTCGGCGTCCGGGAAGCGGGCGGCCAGGTCGTGTTCCGGCCCGACCGCGACGATCGTCCCTTCACGGACGGCGAGCGCCTCCCCGCTGCGGACGCTCCTGTCGTCCGCGGTCTCACATGTGACGATCTGTCTTGCCCCTGTGAAGAGGAGCGTGCCCATGCGGACAGAGTCCCTCACTCCGCCCAGAGCGAGGCGAACTCGCCAGAGCGCACCAGCGATTCGATCGCCGCGATGTCCGGCGCGAGCGGCCGGTCTCGCTCCAGGCGCGGGACCCGCTCGCGGATCCGCTCGTACGCGCGCAGCACCCCCTTGCCCGGGCGGAGCGGCGCGAGGAACTCGAGCGCCTGCGCGGCGGCGAGCAGCTCCAGCGCCAGAACGGACTCGAGGAGCCGGACGGCTTCCCGGGCCTTGAGCGCCGCGGCGACGCCCATCGGGACGTGGTCCTCTTTGTTGGCGCCCGTCGGGATCGAGTCCACACTGGCCGGATGCGCCCTCAGCCTGAGCTCGGCGACCAGCGCTGCGGCCGTGACCTGCGCCATCATGAGGCCGGAGTTGAGGCCGGGCTCGGGGGTCAGGAACGGCGGGAGCCCGGAGAGCGCCGGGTCGACCAGGCGGGCGAGCCGCCGCTCGCTCATGCTGGCCACGGAAGCGCAGGCCATTGCCAGGAGATCCAGCGCCTGCGCGACCGGCTGGCCGTGGAAGTTGCCGCCGCTCAGGATCCGGCCGTCCTCCGGGAAGATCAGCGGGTTGTCGGTCGCGCTGTTGACCTCGCACTCGAGCACCTGGCGAACGTAGGCCAGTGCCTGTCGGGCCGCGCCGTGGACCTGGGGCATGCACCGGAGCGAGTAGGCGTCCTGCACGCGAGGGTCGCCGTACCGGTGCGATTCCCGGATCTCCGAGCCTTCCAGGAGGGCGCGCAGCCGGGCTGCGCTCTCGAGCTGGCCCGGGTGCGGGCGCGCGCGCTGGATCGCCTCGTCGAAGGCGTCCGGCGTGCCACGGAGCCCCTCGAGGCTCATCGCGCCGGCCACCTCGGCCGTCTCGAGCGCTCGCTCGGCGGCGAGCAGGGCCAGCACGCCCACGGCGGTCTGGACCTGGGTGCCGTTGTTGAGCGCGAGCCCCTCCTTGGCCTCGAGCTCCACGGGCTCGAGGCCGGCCCGGCGCAGCGCCTCGCCCCCTGGCATCCGCCTCCCCTCGTACACCGCCTCCCCCTCCCCGATGAGGACCAGCGCCAGGTGCGAAAGCGGCGCGAGGTCCCCCGAGGCGCCCACGCTGCCCCGGGCCGGGATCACCGGGTGCACCCGGCGGTTCAGCATTTCCGTGAGGAGGTCGATCAGAGCCGGCCGCACACCCGACCGGCCGAGCGCCAGGACGTTGGCCCGCAGCAGCATGACCGCGCGGGTCTCCGCCTCCCCTAGCGGCTCGCCCACGCCGGCGGCGTGGCTCCGGATCAGGTTGGTCTGCAGCTCCCGGATCTGCTCGACCGGGATGACGACGTCCGAGAGCGCGCCGAACCCCGTGGTCAGGCCGTACACCACCCGCTGCTCCGCCACGGCCTGCTCGACCAGCGCCCGCGCCGCCTCCACCCGCGCACGCGCGGGCGCCGCCAGCCGTACCACCGGCGCATCGCTCCCCGCGACGCGTTCCACGTCCTCCAGGCGAAGCCGGTCGCCGTGGAGTTCCAGCACCTCTGTCATCTACGCCACACCAGCCCGAGCCCACGCGGTCGGAGGAGCCCCCGCCTCAGAACCCGGTCCCCGGGCCCCCGCGCTGCCGCCAGTCCAGCTTGATCGCCGAGTTGGCGCGGAGATGCACGTTGAACATGAAGCTGAAGTTCCCCGTCTGCGTCTTCACGAAGCTGAAGTTCGCGTCCCAGTCGTGCAGCCGCCGCGTCAGAGAGAGGACGTGATCGCTGAACTTCCGCTCCGTGAACGAATAACCCGTCTGCCAGTTGACCCTCCAGTTCTCTGTCGGCTGGAAGGACATCGTCGCCTGGAGCATCTGGTGCTCCGGGCCGTTTCGGGGACGGTACAGGCTGTAGCTGAACGACGCGCTCCAGGAGCTCAACAACGCTCCGCCCGACGAGCGGGTCGGGGGGAGTCCGCCGATGCCGCCCGGCGGCGTGCTCGTGCTGTCGGCTGCGGCCTCCTCCGCCTCGGCGCTATCCGGCTGCTCCGTCCGACGGGCAGGGCGGCCGGCCAGCCCCAGCACGCGGAAGAGCCACGAATCGCCCCGCAACGAGAACGACGCGTTCAGGTTCGTCAGGTGCGGATCCAGGCGTCGCCGCCCCGCGGAGTCCGTCCGGAAGAGGTTCTCCCCGAAGCTGAGCGTGAGCCCGGGCAGCAGGTCCGAGCTCACCGTGTGGCTGAGATCGCGCGTCTCGAACCCTGCCCACCGGTCGCCGATCGTGTCCCGCGCCGCGAAGTTATAGACGATCGCGCTCGTCGAGAAGGAGAGCAGCCGCATCTTCCGCGCCTGCGGGCGCCGCCGCGGCCCACCCGTCTCGCCCGCCAGGGAGTCCGCCGCCGCGCTGTCACCCGGCTGCGGCCCGCTGTCCTTGAACTTCGCCTCGATCGTCTGGTTGATCGTGATCGTGAGTCGGTTCTGCTCCCCCACCTCGCCGACGCCGAACACCTCGCGCTGCCGGTCGGTCGCGACCTGGGCGGGCGAGTAGGTGTAGTTCAGCATGGGCTGGATCCAGTGGCGGATCCGGCTGAACGGGCCCACACCCGGCCAGAAGCCGTAGATGGACGTCTGCAGCGCTGCGGCGAAGTTCAGTCGCGTCGGCGCCGGGATCGCCTCGTTGCCGTAGAAGGGCGCCTTCAGCACCCGGCCGCTCAGCGAGAGAGACGGCGTGATCGTGCTCGTCCCGAGGAAGCGCTGCGTGTAGCCCAGGCTCGTGCTCCAGTCGAGGCACTGTCCGACCTGGCACGCCGGGGGCGGGATCGTGTCCGCTTCCCGCGCCCGGTCGCGCCGGTTCGTCAGCATGAGCTGCTGGCTCCACGAGACGTTGCCCAGGTTGAAGCTGCTGTTGAGCGTTGCCTCGGTGGAGCTCCTGTCGCCCATCCCCCCCGATGCCCCTCCCTCCCCCACGCGCGTGCCGCGCGACGAGAAGCTGGCGCTCCCAACCCAGGTCGCGTTGTTGTACCACCTGGCGCTCCCGGGCGGCGCCTTGAAGAGCGTGATGTTCGAGAGGCTGAGCGACGCGTTGGGGAACGTGTAGTCGACGCGCCCGTCGTTCAGGTACTGCTGGCGGCTCGCGCTCACGCTGAGGGAGCCCCAGTCGAAGCGATGGCTGAACCCCGCGTTGGAGGAGAGCTGCTGCGTGATCTGCCGCGGATCGTACGAGTGGCGCCTCACGAACTGCTCCGACGAGGCGAAGTTGGCCGAGATGTTGACCGAGGTCCGCTCGGTCGCCCGCCAGCTGTTGTTGGTCGAGAGCGTGAGCGCCGTCCCGCCCGTGGCTCGCCAGTACTGCGAGAAGTTAATGCCGCCCCGCAGGAACTGTCGGGGCCAGTTGTAGTCGAAGCTGCCGGCCAGTTGCGTGAAGCTGTTGCTCTCCCAGCCGAGCGCGACCTGGGCGCCCATGTAGTCGTTGATCGCCCAGTAGAACCCGACGTTCTCGATGCGGCGCCGGTACTCGGCGTCGGTGCGGATGATGTCGTTGATGCCGAAGCGGGGCATGAGGATCCCGCTCCGGCGGCCCTGTTTGAGGCTCTGCACGACGAAGGGGAGCCAGAAGACGGGGACGTCGGCGAACTTGAGCGTGACGTCGCGGGCGACGAGGACGTCGTCGTTGATGAGCTTGACCCTGGCGGCGGCGAAGTGGTAGTGCGGCTCTTCGATGTCGCAGTCGGTGAAGCGGGCGTGCTGGCCGTAGAGCCGGTTCGTCCCGGCGGTGAAGACGCGGTCGCCGTGGACGATCCACTGGGTGCCCTGGGAGAACCGGGTCTTGGCGCCGAGGGCGACGCCGATCTTCTGGCGGGTGTCGTAGCAGACCTGGTCGCTTTCGACCGGGGTGCCTTCGTCGCCGGTGAGGACCGGTTTGCCGTAGCCGCACACGACCATGGTGTTCTGGTCGTAGACCAGGAGGGAGTCGGCGGTCATGCGCTGCTCGCCCCGGGAGAGCTCGGCCCTGCCGAGGAGCACCACGCGGCCGCTGTCGGCGTCGAAACGGCCGCCTGCGCCGGTGTACTCGGTGACCGTGTAACCTTCGAGGGCGAGGAGGAGGGCCCGGATCGAATCTGGCGCCTCCTTTCGCACGGCGGGGGGGCCGGCGGAGTCCTCCGTCGCGGGCCGGGCTGGCCGGGCCTTGGCCAGGTTGGCGGGCACCGCCCGCTCCGCCCGGGGTGGTTGGGGGGAGGGGGTGGCGGCCGAATCCGCGGCTACGGTGTCGGCGGCCGCCGTGTCGGCCGAGGGCCGACGGATCGCCGTCTCCCTGGCGCGGATCTTCTCCAGCAGCCGCTCCCGCTGGGGGACGTCAGTCTGCGCCTGTTGCGCGGACGCCTGGACCCAGCCGCCGAGGAGCAGCGCGCAGGCCAGCAGCGCGGTCCGGACCCAGGCGGCACTGGGCCGCGTCCCGCGCGAGGAGGCCCCCGGGGTCGCGGCCCGGCGCGTCACACGCCCTCCGCCAGCTCCGGCGTACCGCTGCTCGCCAGTGCCCGCGCCCGGCGGCGCTCGACCATCCTGGCCAACCCGATGCTCAGCTCGTAGAGCAAAGCCAGCGGCACCATCATGAACACGGTGAGCGTGACCATGTCGCCCGGGGTGACGATGCTCGCGATCACCACGTTGATCACGAGAGCGTGCCGCCGCTTCGAGGCCAGCATCTTCGAATTCACCACGCCCAGGGCGGCCAGCACCATGATCACCACCGGCATCTCGAAGAGAATGCCGAAGGCCAGGAGCAGCTTGACGACGAAGCTGAGGTACGGGTTCACGGTGATGTTGGGCTCCAGGCTCTCCACCTGGAAGCCCATCATGAACCGGAGCGTGAGGGGCAGGACCAGGAAATACGCCAGCGCCACGCCCGCCGCGAAGAGCACCAGCCCCAGGTACAGAGCGGGCACGATCGCCCGCTTCTCCTGCGGCAGCAGCGCCGGTGCGACGAACGCCCAGATCTGGTAGAAAACGATGGGCGAGGCGAGGAGAGCCCCCACCACCACCGCGAGCTTGAGCGTCAGGAAGAAGGGGTCCGTGGGGCTAAGGTACTTGAGCTTCCCGCCGCTCAGGAACGGCTCGATCGGCCGGACCAGGAGTCCCAGGACGTCGAAATGGTAGACCAGCAGGAACCCCGCGACCGTGCCGACGAGCACGGCGAGCAGGCTCCAGATGATCCGCCAGCGCAGTTCCTCGAGGTGATCGAGGAACGGCATCTCGTCCGGCGTCCGACCGAAGCGCTTGAAGTGCTTCCACATGCGATTCAGAGCGGGAGCTCCGCCTGGCTCTCGGCCAGGGCGGCCTGGGCACGCCGGGCCTCCAGATCGCGGAGCTCCTCGTAGAACTCATCGATGTCCTGGAAGTTGCGGTACACGGACGCGTAACGGACGTAGGCGACCCGGTCCCGCGTCCGGAGCTGCGCCATGACCATCTCGCCGATGAGGCGGCTCTCCACCTCGTCGCGTCCGAGGCGAAGCAGCGCATCCTCGATCGCATCCACCATGCTCTCGATCTCCGAGAGGGGGATCGGCCGCTTGGCGCAGGGCAACCGCAGGGAGCGGAGGAGCTTGCGCCGGTCGTACGGCTCGACCGACCCGTCCCGCTTGATGACCTGGAGCGGGCGCTCCTCGACGTATTCGTAGGTCGTGAACCGCCGGCCGCAACTGAGGCATTCGCGCCGCCGGCGCACGGCCCGCCCTTCGCGGCTGGCTCGTGAGTCGATGACGCGGTCTTCGGTAGCCTGACAGAACGGGCAACGCATTTTGCCGGGGCGACAGCTCGGGCCTTACCGCCTGAGGCGCTGGAGCTTGGTTCGAGCCGACCGCGCCTCGTCGGAGTTCGGGTATCCGGCAACCACCTTTTCGAAGTACTGGCGAGCTTTCGTGTTGTTCCGCTGTTCCTCCGCGATCACCCCTGCGCGGTAGAGCGCGGCCGGAGCGCGGGGCGAGCTGGGATAGAGCTCAGCGACGCGCTCGAACTCACGGTATGCCCGCTCGAAGTTCTTTTCGAGCGCGTAGGTTTCCGCGAGCTGGAACTGCGCGTCCGGCGCGCGTTCGTGCGTGGGATGCTCTCTCAGGATCTGCTCGAACGCCCGTCGCGCCGTGGAGTACGCGCCGCGCTGGAGCTGTTCCGTCCCGATCGCGTAGAGCTGCTCCGGCGCCGCGCCTGTCGACCCCGGCGCCGGTGTGGCCGCCGGCGCGGTCGCTCCGAACTCCGACGCGCGAGCCTCCATCTGTTGCCGGAGCTCGGCGAGCCGGCGCTGGCTCTGGCCGGTCAGCTCCTGGATCTGGACGAGCTGCTGCTCCATGGCCAGGAGCTGGTTGGCAAGGCTGCCGCGTACCCGCACCAGCAGCTCCGAGGTCGCCCTCAGCGTGTCCAGCAGCATGCTGTTCTGCTGCTGCAGGAGGCGGAAGAGCGAGTCCTGGCGCATCTGGAGCGCGATGACCTCGCTCTGCAGGTTCTTGATATCCCTCTTCGTCGCGCAACCTGCTGGCACGAGGCCAAAGGCGACGAGCGCGACCAGCACGCTCGCGGGGCGACGGCCGAGCCGCCCCCGAACCCTCCATCCCGTGCGGACCTCCACGGCGACGCCTCCTCCTCTACGACCAGGTTTTCGCCACCGCCGGAGACGTGGAACCCGGCGCGGCGGTTCTTTTCCCAAGCGTTTACGTCGTTCTCCGGCTCGAACGAGGGCTCCGCGCCCGAACCGGGCGTCGCGAACCGTGCCGCATACAGGCTGGCGCCGGCCCGGAACGTTCATACGTAGGTCTGGCCCGGGCCCGTGCCTCCGGTCGCCGGTAGGTTCATCCCGGCCTCGGTTCCGCCGGCCCGCGGCGCCAGCCTCGGCCGGCGGCCCTCCTGAGCGCCGGCAGACGGAACGCGTTCGCCCGCCGCGGGGCGGAGCGCAGCGCCCCCCAACGCCTCGAGGCTCCCGTCCGGCGGGCCAGCGGGAGCCGGGCCGCGGGCGCTCAGCGCTGCCGGAGGGCCAGCGTAGACGCGTTCAGCAGCCTCGGCGACCAGTCGGGCACCAGGCATTGGCCGCCCAGCACGAGCGGCCGCGTGCGCCCCGTCACCGTGTCCATAACATACAACCCCGTCCCCTCGTCGCGCACGCTGCTGAAGACCAGGTGGCGCCCATCCGGCGCCCAGCTCGGGTCCTCGTTCCAGCCCTCGCTCGTGAGCTGGTGCACCGTGCTGCCGGGCTTCGACGCATCCGCCACCATGATCTGGTGCGGGCCACGCGACCGACCGTGGAACGCCACGAGCGAGCCGGTCGGCGACCAGTCAGGCGAGGTGTAGTAGCCGGGCTCGCCGTAGAGGAACGGCGACAGGAGCGCCGCCTCCCCGCCGCCTATCGGCATGACGTAGATGTGCGGCTGCCCGAGGCGGCTCGAGTTGAAGGCGAGGTGGCGCCCGTCCGGCGAGTACGTTGGCGAGATCGCGTCCCTGCGCAGCAACCGGATGCGCTGGTCCGTCAGGTCGACCTCATACAGGTCCTCCGAGGGACCGGTCGAGACCGCGTAGGCCAGGCGCGTTCCATCGGGTGAGTAGGCCGGAGTCAGGTTCAGCATCCGTCGCTGTGCCACGGCGCGGACGTTCCCCGTCGCCAGGTCGCGCTCGAGCACATCCCATTGCCCGTCGCTCGCCAGTGCCGTGTAGGCGATCCGCTTCCCATCGGGCGACCAGACGGGCGAGGCGATCGGCCGTTCCATCCACGCGATTTCCTGGAGCTGCTCCCCGTCGGAATCCACGACCAGCAGCTGGTAGCCGCCCCGGCCCTTGCGTACGAAAACGACCCGCGACGCCGCCATCCCCGGCTGGCCCGTCGCCCAGAACACCACCTCGTCCGACGCGGCGTGGACCGACAGGCGGAAATCCCGGTCTGACGGGCTGGGAAGCACGTACGTCCCCGACTGACGCACCCGCTGATAGACGATGTCGTGCAGCTCGAGGCTTAGCTGGTAGCCTCCCGACGCGTTCGGTTCCACGTTCCCGGTCAGCAGGAAGACCACCCCCAGATTGTTCAGGTGGCGATACTGCTCCGGCCCCACCGTGATCGGCCCCGAGAGCTCCGTCATCTCGAACCGATCACTGTAGTCCAGGTCCCGCTGCACGATCGCGTGGATCTGCGCCGCGACGTTCGCCGCCTCCGGCTGCGACGTGAACGGCGCGACCGCCAGTTTCGGGCGGTACTGGGTCTGGTAGATCAGCCCCAGCCTCACGCCCGTCGGAACCCTGGTCGTGTCCTGCGCCGCGAGAGGCGCCGCGCAAACCAGAGGAAGTAACCACCAGGTACGCAGCGTGCGTCGCATGTCCTTCCTCAACCCTTGCCGTTCTCTCTCCCTGTCGATCCGTCGGGCCGGGGGCGATCCATCCCCCGGGCATGGCTGGCCGGAGCACTCCGCTCCCCTGCGCCCGCCGCGCGCCTTGCCCGCTCGATCCTGTCCCGCCCGCCCACTTTACCCCGGGCGAGCCCGAAAGGCTCCCGGCTCGACGCGAGGCCTAGCGAGGCGGGTAGAAATCGAACTGGATCGGCAGTCGGTCCGCGCGGAACTCTTTCGGGATCGGGCCGAACGCCTTGCTGTTCCCGGCCGCCTCGATCGCGCCCATCGCCTCGAGGTCGAACGCCGGGTTCCCGGACTCCTTCAGGATCCGCAGATCCTCGATCGAGCCGTCGCGGCGAATCACGAAGTAGACCTGGGCATACAGCCCCGGCGGACCACTCCAGCGGAAATGCCGGTAGATCTGACGAATGATGTTGTCGCAGTACTCCGGGGACGGGCAGGCCACGCCCTCCAGCCGAACGTTCAGCCCATCGCCGCCGGGGCTTCGCGGATTCGGCCTCGGTCCCCTGCTGACCGTGTCGGTCTTCGCCGGCCCCGCCGCGGCCGTCCTCGCCGGCTGCGGCCTGCGCGGCTCGGGCCTCTTCGGCTCCGTCTTGGGCGGCTGCGCCGGCTCCGGCCTCACCACCCTGGCCTGCTGAGGCGGCGAGGCCGGCGTCGGATCCCCTGGCGCCTGCGGCGGCGGCGACACGATGTTCACCCGGTAGACCTGGAACTGCGGCGGCGCCGTGCGACGAGCGTACCCCGGGACGACCACGGCCGCCGCGATCAGCACGTGGAGGACCACCGAGCCCGCCACGGCCCGACCACCGGGCCTCGAACGCACTCCGCCGGCTCTCATCGCCTACCTCGTCTGCTCCGGTTCGGCCACCAGGCCGACTTCCGTCACGTCCAGCTTCTTCATCCGCCCCAGCACCTGCAGCACCCGCCCGTACGGCACATCCTGGTCACCCCGCAGATAGGCCTGCTTCACGCCCTGCTTCTTCACGTACTGCGGGAAGAAGACCTCGAACTCCTCCAGCGAGCTCACCGGGGTGTTGCCGATGTAGATCTTCCCGTCCCGCGCCACCGTCACGATCACGCCCTCCGTCGACGTGATCGGGGCCGCGTCCGCCTTCGGGAGCTGGACCTCCACCCCGCCCTGCAGCATGGGTGCGGTGATCATGAAGATGATCAGAAGCACGAACGCAACATCGACCAGGTTGGTGACGTTGATCTCGGCATTCACCGGGAGGGTGCCCCGTCTACGCCCACGCCGCGAGTCCCACACGGCTCACAGCCTCCCTTCACGCGCGAGGGCCGCCAGGAAATCCGTGGAGAAGCCGTCCAGCTCGCCGGCGAACTCCCCCAATCGACTCGCGAAGTAGTTGTACGCGATCACCGCCGGGATCGCCGCCACGAGTCCCCCCACGGTCGTCACGAGCGCCTCCGCGATCCCCGGCGCGACCGACGCGATGTTCGACGTGCCCGTCGCCGTGATCCCCAGGAACGCGTCCATGACCCCGATCACCGTCCCCAGGAGCCCCAGGAGCGGCGAGACCACAGCGATGATCGCCAACCAGACGAGCCCGCCCGCCATGGCGTCACGCTCCTCGTCCACCGTCTGGTCGAGCGTCAGCTTCAGCGCATGGAGCTGAACGTCGGTGAGCGTCACCGCCAGCGGCGAGCCGCCCGCCGACTCCCCACCCGAAAGGTCGCTCAGGAAGGCGTACCCGCGCCGGAGCAGGCGGGAGTACGGCGACTCCGGAAGCCGCATCGCCGCCTTCGCGGCCTCCTCGATCCGCTGCGTGCGCTCCACGACCTGCAGGAAACGCGCGCCTTCCCGCCTCAGCCGCCGGAACTGCCCCAGCTTCCAGAAGATGATCACCCAGCTCGCCAGCGAGAAAATCGCCGTGATCCCGAGAACGATCTGCGTCGTGAGGTCGCCCCCGATCAGGATCTGGAGCGTTTTCCCCGAAGTCGCCGCTTGCATCGGTGCCTGCAAAATCACCTGCTACTCCCCTCCCGCGATGTACCGGTACGTCCGGGCGAGTCCCTCCCGGAGAGAAACGGCAGGCTCCCAGCCGAGCTGACGGAGCCGCGTATTGTCCAGACAGGAGTGAAGGAGCTCGCCTGGCCGCGCCGCCGCGTAACGCACCTCCGCGTCGCGACCGGCGGCCTCCATCAGCACACGCGCCAGCTCGTTCACCGAGGTCTCCCGGCCCGTGCCCACGTTGAACCCCCGACTGTCCAGGTCTACGGCAGGCGGCAACGCGACGTCGCTCACCAGCAGGTTGGCTCGCACCACGTCCCCGACGTACACGTAATCGCGCGTCTGCTCGCCATCCCCGTAGATCGTGATGGGCTGGCCGTCGCGCAGCCGGCTGGAGAATATCGCAACTACCCCGGCCTCGCCGTGAGGATCCTGCCGCGGCCCGTACACGTTCGAGTAACGCAGCACGGCGTACTCCAGCCCGTGCACCTGCGCGTAGTAGTAAAGGTACTGCTCCCCCGCCAGCTTCGTCACCCCGTAGGGCGAAAGCGGCAGCTTCGGCGCCGTCTCCGGCGTCGGCCGGCAGGCCGGCTCGCCATACACTACTCCGCCCGAGGACACGAAGATCACCCGTCCGACCCCGTGCCGCCGGGCGCACTCCAGCACGTTCAGCAGCCCGTCGATGTTGATCCGGGCATCGGCCCGGGGGTCCGCCACCGACCTCCGCACGTCGATCTGGGCGGCGTGGTGATTGACGATGTCGAAGCCGCCCACCTTGCGGAAAAGCTCGTCCAGCGCCGGGTCGCCGATGTCCATGCGAAGGAACTCGGCCCCCTCCGGCACGTTCTCCAGCTTCCCGCTCGAAAGGTCGTCGACGATCCAGACCCGATCGCCACGGGCAAGGTAGGCCTCGGCGACGTGGCTGCCGATGAAGCCGGCGCCGCCCGTCACCAGCACGCGTCTGGCACTCATTCCGTCTCCTGATCTGAGGGTCCGTCCAGCGCGAAAAGGTACCGCGCTGCCTCGAGCACGGCGATGCGCTCCCTCTTCGTCGCCGCCTCCCGCAGCCGCACGGTGGGACGATGGAGCAGCTTGTTGAGAATCTGCCGGGAAAGCACTTCCACCGCCTCGCGGTCGGCCGGCGCCAGGTGCTGCAGCTTCCTGAGCGCCTTTTCGACCTCGGCCTGTCGGACCTGTTCGGCGCGGCTGCGCAGCGAACGGATCAACGGGACGACGTCGAGCGAGGCGTACCAGCGCCAGAACTCCTCCACCCCTTCCGCGACGATCCGCTCCGCCGCCGGGATCTCCTGGCGGCGACGCTCCATGTTGTCATCGACGAACTGGCGCAGGTCGTCGAGGTCGTAGAGGAAGACGTTCTCGAGTTCGCCCACCGCAGGCTCGACGTCGCGCGGGATCGCGATGTCGAGGATGAAGAGCGGCCGGCGAGGCCCGCCGGGCAGCGCGCGATCGAGCAGCTCCCGGGTCATGACGGCGTGAGGCGCGGCCGTGGCCGAGGCCACGATGTCGACCTCCGGAAGGATGCGCGCGACCTGGTCGAAGCTGATCGCCTGCCCTCCCACCCGCTCCGTCAGCTCCCGCGCGCGCTCCTCGGTCCGGCTGGCCACCACGATGCTCCGCACGCCTTCGGACGTCAGGCACTCGATCATGAGCGCGCTCATCTCCCCCGCCCCCAGCACGAGCGCCCGTTTGCCCTTCAGCGATCCGAAGACCTTCTTCGCCAGCTCGATCCCCGCCGACGGGACCGATGCCGCGCCCATGCCCAGCGCTGTCTCGCTCCGCACCCGGGCGCCCACGGCCAGCGCCATCTGGAAGAGGCGAGAGAGGACGGGACCCACCACGCGGGGCTCGACCGCCAGCTTCGCCGCCTCTTCGTACGCCTCCCTCACCTGTCCCTGGATCTGCGCCTCGCCCAGCACCATCGAGTCCAGGCTCGAGACGACCCGGAACAGGTGCTCGACGCTCTTGCGCCCCTCGTGCACATAGAGGTACCTCGCGGCCTGCTCGACCCCGTAGCCCGCCTTCTCGGCCAGGAGCCGGATCCCGGCCTCGGGCCCCGCCCCGTCCTCCGGGAGCCGCAGGTACAGCTCCGTCCGATTGCACGTGGAGAGCAGGACCGCCTCCCGCGCCAACCCCTCCGCGGTCAGGCGCGAGAGCGCGGCCGCAGCGTCGCGCGGCGCGAAGACGAAGCGCTCCCGCACCTCGAGCGGCGCTGTGCGATGGTTGACCCCGACGACCGCGAGCGACATGGCCGTTCCCCGCCCCCTCTCACAGGAAGAGCCGGCCTTCGGCTACCGACACGCGCAGCGCCACGTACACCAGCACCACCATGAGAAACCCGACGACACTTGCAACCGCCCCTCGCCGCTCGCAGGCCACCCCCGTCCTGCGCGCCAGGAGCATCACCACGAAGCTCAGCCAGGTGAACACGCCCCAGATCACGTCCGCCTCCTGCACCACGAAAGAGTGCTGGAACCGCACGGTCCAGGCCCAGCCGAGCAACAGCGCGAGCGTGAAGGCCGGGAACCCGCTCACCAGGGCGTGGTGCCCGAGCCGGTCCAGCGCCTCGAGCGAGGGCAGGAACCGGAACATCCGGCCGAAACGCTTCCCCTTGAGCTCGCGGAACTGCACCAGATAGAGCAATCCGGCCGCGAACGCCAGCGCCAGACCCGCGCAGCCGATGAATCCCAGCACCACGTGCAGGCTGAACCAGAGCCCACGGAACGCCAGCGGCTCGCCCGCGGGCTGAACCCCCAGAGCCAGGCCGATCACGAGCATGGCCGCGACCAGGGGGACCAGCACCAGGCCGAGCGGACGTGCCTCGCGGACCAGCGTCGCCGCCAGGAGCAGCGCGCCGATCAGGAAACCCAGCACGGAGAGGGCGGGCGCCAGCCCGACGAGCGGCAGCTCGCCGAACTCGACCGTGTAAGCGGTCAGCGCCGCGCCGTGGACGAGAACCGCTGCCGCGAGCAAGGCGCCCCCCTCGCGCGTCCCCCCGCGTCCGCCGCCTACCAGCGAGCGGGCCAATCCCCCTGCGGTCAGGAGGTAGAGGAGCAAGGCCAGGCCGTGCAACGTGGTAACCATCGCCCTCCGTTATGCGAGTACGGGCGCCAGGTGGCGCCCGTCGTGACGCGACCGGAGGGAGCCACCAGCCACGTGGAGGCTCCCTCCGCTTGCCCAACCGCTTTCACCGCGTGTTCCGAAGGCATGCCCGGAGCCCCTTGCAGCTCAGGGCATCTTCTTCACCAGCTTCACCGGCAACCCCGGCTCGAGCACCGGACGGGTCACCTGCACCACGCGCACCGTCGCACTGGTCTCGCCAACGCGTACCACCTTCAGGTGCGCGACCGGCTCCGCGGGTTCGTCCACGCCGCCCTCTCTCGCCGGGCGCTCCGGGCGGAACACCACGAACTCATCTCCGACGGACACGCCCTGCCTGCGTCCGAGGCTCACGAAAGCCTTGTCGGCCGTGGCGTAGAGCGGCTGCTCCTCCAGGAAGTCCAGCAGAACGCCGTCTGGCCCGTCCTCCACCGGCTCCGCCGGCCGGGCGAGTTCCTCCGCCGGGAACGCCTCCAGCGTCACAGCGAGCTGACCCGGCAGGACGGACTCGAACTGCTGCTCCACGACGGCGACGATGACGTCCCGCTCGAGCGCGGTGACCTTGAGGATCGCCGTCGGCTCGATCACCCGGCCCGCATCCAGGACTCGCCGGCCGATCCGGACCAGGAGCAGACGCTCGCCGACCTCGGGCTGCGACCTCCCGGCGTAGGCCAGGTAGACCCGATCACGCGGGTGCGCCGTGTGCGGCAGCCGATCCTCAGTCCGGTTCCCCGCCGTCCCGACGTAGCGGCCCAGCACCGGCAGCTCGTCCGGGTCGTCGAGCCAGGGCGCGGCGTAGAACTCGCCCGGCTGCACCTGGAGCCGCACCGGCGCCTCGTCCTCGATGAACTCGGGCGCCGCCGCGTCCGCACCGGTTTCCTCGACCGCCCCGCCGTAGCCGAAGAACAGCGTCCGGCCCATTCCCCCCGCCCCCGGCCCCTCCGCCCCGGCGCCCGCGGGCTCACCCTCCTCCGTCGTCCCGGCCGCCTGCGCCCCCGCCCGCTCCGCCCCGGACGGCGGCACGGGCGGGATTACCAGCCGCTCCTCCGGATAGATCCGGTGCGGGTTCTCGACGACCTCCCGGTTGGCCTCCCACAGCAGCGGCCAGCGGAATGGATCGTTCAGGTAAAAGCCCGCCAGGTCCCAGAGCGTGTCGCCCCGCCGGACCACGTGCTCCCGGCGGCCCGCCTGCTCCTGCGCCAGCAGCGGGTCCGCGCCCCCGGCCAGCCCGGCCAGCAGCGCGGACAGCATCACCCCCCGGCGCAGCACTACCGCCCCCCCAGCCTCCCCCGTGCGTCCGATCAGCGTCTTCACGGGCGGATCCCTCCGTCAAAAGGGGAGTTCGTCGTCCTCGGGCCACGACGCCGATCCCGCCGACTCGTCGGGCTCTTCCACCCAGCCCACCGGCCCCGACCGCGGCTCGCCCAGCAGGATCAGATCCTGGGCGATGATCTCCGTCGCATAGCGCGTGCGCCCGGAGGAGTCCTCCCAGCTCCGATACTCGATCCGCCCCTCCACGTAAACCCGGTCTCCCCGCTTCAGGAATCGCTCGACCACTTCGGCCAAGCGATCCCAGGCCACCACGCGATGCCAGTCGGTCCGTTCCTGCGTCTGGCCCGCCTGCGTCTGCCACCGCCGGCTGGTCGCCACGGAAAAACTCGCGACGCGGCGTCCGCTCGGCGTGGTGCGGAGCTCCGGGTCGGCGCCTACGTGGCCGATCAGCAGCGCTTTGTTCAGGCTCCGACTCATCGCGCCCGACCCGCAGCTGTCCCTGGGGAGAGCGATCTCAAGATAGCAGCGCGCCTTCGCGCATGTCAATCGAACGAGCGCACCAGTCGCGCGGCCTGACGCGCCCAGTACGTCACGATCAGATCCGCCCCCGCACGCTTGATCGCCGTGATCGCCTCGGCCATCGCGCGGTCCGCGTCCAGCCACCCGCGCTCACCCGCCGCCATGATCGCGGCGTACTCGCCCGAGACGTGATAGGCGCACACCGGGTAGCCCGTCTCCTGCTTCACCCGCCAGATCACATCGAGGCACGTCAGCGCCGGCTTCACCATGACGATGTCCGCGCCCTCCTCGATGTCCAGCCGGACCTCCCGCAGCGCCTCCTCCACGTTCGCCGGATCCATCTGGTACTCGCGCCGGTCCCCGAACTGCGGCGCGTTCTCCGCCGCCTCGCGGAACGGCCCGTAGAACGCAGAGGCGTACTTCGCCGCGTACGACAGGATCGCGACGTCGACGAAACCCTCGTCGTCCAGCGCACGGCGGATCGCCGCCACGCGGCCATCCATCATGTCGCTCGGCGCGACGATGTCCGCCCCGGCCCGCGCGTGACTGAGCGCCTGGCGCGCCAGCAACTCCAGCGTCTCGTCGTTCACCACCCGCCCGCCCCGCACCACCCCGCAGTGCCCGTGGGACGTGTACTCGCAGAGGCAGACATCAGTGATGACCACCAGATCGGGCAACTCCCGCTTCAGCGCCTGCACCGCCCGCTGCACGACCCCGTCTTCCGCGTAGGCGCTGCTGCCCCTCTCGTCCTTCTCCGCGGGCACGCCGAAGAGGAGCACCGCAGGGATCCCCAGCTCCACCGCCTCCGCGGCATCCCGCAACGCCTCATCCACCGAGGTCTGGAACACCCCCGGCATCGAGGAGACCGGCCGCCGCACGCCCTCGCCCGGCACCACGAAGAGCGGGAGGATCAGGTCGCTCGGCGCAACCCGCGTCTCCCGCACGAGCCGCCGGAGCGCCTCGGTGCGCCGCAGCCGACGCGGCCGAAACTCAGGAAACCTCGCCATGTCCACTCACCTTTCGGAAGAATCCGCGCCGGCCGGCTCGTCGTCCAGCCAACGGCACATCACCAGCGCGTCCTCCACCGGCTCCGTGTAGTATTGCGGGCGCCGGCCCACCATCCGGAAGCCGTGCCGCTGGTAGAGCCGCTGCGCCCCGTGGTTGGTGACCCGGACCTCCAGGAAGAGCTCCCGCACCCCCCGCTCCCGCGCCCGCTCGATCACGCTCCGGAGCAGGCGAGTCCCCACTCCGCGCCGCCGCCAGGCCGGCGAGACCGCGATGTTGCCCAGCTCCCCCTGATCGAGCACCGTCCAGAACACCGCGAACCCGACCGGCCGGCCTTCCGCCTCCGCCACGAACAGGTCCGCGTCCCGCCGCCGGAGCAGCCCCTCGAACGTGGCTCCGGTCCACGGCGTGGAAGAAGAGGCTCGCTCGATCTCCACGACCTCGGGCAGATCCCGCGCCTCCATCGAGCGGACCACGATCTCTTCGCTCACCGCCGTACGCTCCGCTCGGCACCAGCCGCCTGCAGGTACGCCGGCTCCCACCGCGCCGGCTCCGCCACCCGCCCCGCCTCCGCCGCCACGTCCGCCAGCCAGAGCAGCCCCGCCGCGCGCGGAACCCCCAGATGCGCGGGCGCCACCCGCCCGCCCGCCGCTTCGATCCGGTCCCGGTAGCGGAGCGCGCCTTCCCCTGCGAAGATCGCGTCCACAGGCTCGAGGTGCCGCAACACGTCCTCCAGCGAACGCAACGCCGGTTCGAGGATCACATCCACCCTACCGAACCCCGGAAAACGGTAGCACGCAGAGTACACCTCGCCCCGGCGAGCATCGAAAAGGGCGCAAACCGGACGCCCTTCCCCACCCACCGACGCCGCCAGCGCGAGCAGACCCGAGTAGGCGAAGAGCGGCACACCCAGCGCCCTCACCAGCCCCTTCGCGGTCGCCGCCGCGATCCGCACCCCCGTGAACGAACCCGGCCCCCCCGCCACCACCACCCCTGCCAGGTCCCGGGGCTCCAGCCCGGCCGAGCGCAGCGCGAAGTCGATCGCCGGCAGCAACGCCTCCGAGTGCCGCGCCGCCACCCCGATCACGAGCTCCGCCAGCACCCCATCCCCCCGCCCCACCGCCACGCTGCCGAGCGAAGTCGAAGTGTCGATCGCAAGATAAGGCTCCATTCCCCCGCCGCCGTGTTCCCGCGCCGGCCCTGCCCGAGCCCGGCGCCTTCAGCCCGGCAACGGCTCGGGCAGCTCCGGCGCCTCCCCACGCCGCACCGCCCGCACCCGCCGCACCACCGCACCAGGCTCGGGAATCTCCAGATAAATGTCCCAACGATCCGCCGGCAGCAACGCCTCCGCGCGCTCCGGCCACTCGATCAGCACGATCTCCGGACCGTCCCCCAGCTCCTGCCAGCCCAGCTCCCAAACCTCCTCCGCCTCCCTCAGCCGGTAAAGGTCCAGGTGATAGACCCGCACCCCCCGATCCCCCCGGTACACGTACACCAGGTTGAAGGTGGGCGAGGGCATCGGGCCCGTGACCCCCGCACCCCGCGCCACCGCCCGCGCCAGCACCGACTTCCCCGCACCCAGCTCCCCCCTCAGCGCGAGCACGACCGGCACGTCCACCATCGCGCCGATCCGTTCACCCCACGCCACCAGCTCCGTCTCCGTCAGCGTCACCGGCCCGAGCTCGCGCTTCATCGCCCCAGCCTGGCCTTCACCTCGAGGAGCTGGTCCCTCAACTGCGCCGCCCGCTCGAACTCCAGCATCGCCGCCGCCTCCCGCATTTGATGCTCCAGGATCTTCGCCCACTCCTCGAGGTCCACCTCCGCCGCGTAGCTCGGCCGCGCCTCCGCCACCCGCGCCACCTCCGCCCCCGGCGACGTCCGCGCGTCCGCGACCCGCGTGCTCAGCAGCGTCTCCTCCACCGTCTTGATGATCGTCTGCGGGATGATCCCGTGCTCCTCGTTGTACCGGCGCTGAATCTCCCGGCGGCGCTCCGTCTCCTCGATGCACTGCCGCATCGACTCCGTGATCCGGTCCGCGTACATGATCGCCTTCCCGTTCGCATTCCGCGCCGCCCGCCCGATCGTCTGGATCAGCGACCGCGCATCCCGCAGGAACCCCTCCTTGTCCGCGTCCAGGATCGCGACCAGCGAAACCTCCGGCAGATCCAGACCCTCCCGCAACAGGTTGATCCCCACCAGCACGTCGAACTTCCCCAGCCGCAGGTCGCGGATGATCTCCACCCGCTCGATCGCGTCGATGTCCGAGTGCATGTACCGCACCCGGATCCCGATCTGCTGCAGGTAGTCCGTCAGATCCTCTGCCATCCGCTTGGTCAGCGTCGTGACCAGCACCCGCTCCCCCCGCGCCTCCCGCTCCCGGATCTCCGCCACCAGGTCGTCGATCTGCCCCTTGACCGGCCGCACCTCGATCTCCGGGTCGAGCAGCCCCGTCGGCCGGATCAGCTGCTCCACCACCACGCCGCCCGACCGCTCCAGCTCGTAGTCGCCCGGCGTGGCCGAGACGAAGATCACGCGCGGCACCAGCGCCTCCCACTCCTCGAACGTCAGCGGCCGGTTGTCCAGCGCGCTCGGCAGCCGGAACCCGTGCTCCACCAGCGTGAGCTTCCGCGCCCGGTCGCCGTTGTACATCCCCCGGATCTGCGGCACCGTCTGATGCGACTCGTCGACGATGACCAGGAAGTCCTCCGGGAAGTAGTCGAACAGACACGCCGGCCGCTCCCCCGGCGCCCGCCCCGTCAGATGCCGCGCGTAGTTCTCGATCCCGGGACACGTCCCGATCTCGAGCAGCATCTCGATGTCGAAGTTCGTCCGCTGCTCCAGCCGCTGCGCCTCCAGCAGCTTCCCCTGGCTCCGCAGCTCCAGCAGCCGTTCCTCCAGCTCCGCCCGGATGCTCTCCACCGCCCGCTCCACCGTCGCACGCTGCGTCACGAAGTGCGTGGCCGGGTAGATCGCCGCCCGCCGCAGCCGGACGATCGTCTCCCCCGTCAGCGGATCGAAACGGCTGATCCGCTCGATCTCGTCCCCCCACAGCTCGATCCGGACCGCCTGCTCCTCGTAGGCCGGAAACACCTCCACCACGTCCCCCCGCACCCGGAACGTCCCGCGCCCGAACTCGTAGTCGTTCCGTGAGTACTGGATCCGGACCAGGGCGTCCAGGATCTCCCGCCGCGTGATCGACTGCCCCACCTCCAGCACCAGCATGAGCTCCCGGTACTCCCGCGGGTCGCCCAGGCCGTAGATGCACGACACCGAGGCCACGATGATCACGTCGTCGCGCTCCATCAGCGACGACGTCGCCCGGAGCCGGAGCCGGTCGATGTCCTCGTTGATCGACGCGTCCTTCTCGATGTACGTGTCCGTCGCCGGGACGTAGGCCTCCGGCTGGTAGTAGTCGTAGTAGGAGATGAAGTACTCGACCGCGTTCCGGGGGAAGAACTGCTTGAGCTCGCCGTAGAGCTGCGCGGCCAGCGTCTTGTTGTGGCTCATCACCAGCGTCGGCCGCCCGTACTCGGCAATCACCGACGCCATCGTCACCGTCTTCCCGGAGCCCGTCACCCCGAGCAGGGTCTGGTAGCGCTGCCCGCGCCGGAGCCCTTCCACGAGCTCGGCGATCGCCTGGGGCTGGTCCCCCCGCAGCGGAAACGGGAGCTGGAGGTCGAACGTGGCCATCGCCTCAATTTACCCCCGAACGCACGGATGGGTCGAGCCCCGCCCGCTCTCATGGACAGCACCACCGGCGGAGGAAGGAACTGGGGCCCGACTCCCCCGCCCGGCGCACCCTCCGTGCACCGGGGCGGGACGGCGGTCAGGCTCCGTCCACGTCCGCCAGGTGCTCGCGCCGGTGCACCGCCATCACCCCTTTCACCCGGCGGATCGCGTTCATGACTTTCTTCAGGTGGGCCAGGTCCTGCACCTCGACCACGAAGGAGCCCGTCATCCCCCCTTCCACGGCCCGGATGTCCGCCGAGGCGATGTTCGTTCCCGTCTCCGTGATGGCGGAGGCGATTTCGGAGAGCAGCCCACGCCGGTCGTCGCCTTCCACCTCCAGCCGCACGTAGAAGCGGTCTCCCGCCTCGGCCTCCCACTCGATCTCGACCCGGCGCTCCGGGTGGTCGGAGAGGTTGAGCACGTTCGGGCAGTCGGCCCGGTGGATCGAGATCCCGCGGCCCCGCGTGATGTACCCGATGACGTTGTCGCCGGGAACGGGCTGGCAACACTGCGAGTAGCGCACCATCATGTTCTCCAGCCCCTGGATGCGGACCGCCCGGGCCGAGCCCCGCATCCGCTCCACCAACCGCTCGAACGCCGACAGGGGCCGGGGATGCACGACCGCCTCGTCCCCCGGGAACAGCTCCTTCAGGATCGCCGAGGGTCCCAGGTCGCCCCGCCCCAGCGCCGCGCACATGTACTCGAAGTTCGGGAAGCCCAGCGCGTGCGCCGCGCGCTCCAGCTGCTCCTCGCTCGGCCGGTCCCTGCGCGCCTTCTTCAGCTCCCGCTCGAACAGCTCGCGCCCCAGCGCGATCGACGCCGCCTGCTCTTCCTGCTTGATCCAGTGCCGGATCTTCTGCCGCGCCCGCGCCGTCTTCACGAACGCCAGCCAGTCCCGCGACGGCCGCTGCCGGGGATCCGTCACGATCTCCACCGTGTCCCCGTTCTTCAGCTCCCGCGACAGCGGGACGATCCGGCCGTTGACGCGCGCACCCGCGCAGTGCAGCCCGACCTCCGTGTGCACCGCGAACGCGAAGTCGATCGGCGTCGCCCCCTTCGGCAGCTGCTTCACATCGCCCTTCGGCGTGAAGACGAAGATCTCGTCCTGGAACAGGTCGATCCGGAGGAACTCCATGAACTCCTCCGGCTCCTTCGTCTCCTGCTGCCACTCCAGCACCTGCCGGAACCAAGACAGCGTCTCGTCCACCTCGTTCGGCGGCCGCCCCCCCTCCTTGTACCGCCAGTGCGCCGCGATCCCGTACTCCGCCGTCCGGTGCATCTCCTGCGTCCGGATCTGGATCTCGTACAGCCGCCCCCCCGGTCCGAAGATCGTCGTGTGCAGCGACCGGTACATGTTGGACTTCGGGGTGGCGATGTAGTCGTGGAACCGCTCCTGGAGCGGCGTCCACTTGTTGTGGATCACGCCCAGCGCATGGTAGCAGTTGGCCACCGTGTCGGTGATCACCCGCACCGCCATGAGGTCGTAGATCTCCTCGTACGGCTTGTTG
>DATCLG010000130.1:0-15893 GCA_036564015.1 Longimicrobiales bacterium | reverse complement strand
GTGGGTGCGGACCTGGCGAACGTGCTGAACGAGGCGGCGCTGCTGGCGGCGCGGAAGGACAAGCTGGCGGTGGGGATGGAGGAGATCGATGCGGCGATCGACCGGGTGGTGGCGGGGCTGGAGAAGAAGAGCCGGCTGATCAACGACCGGGAGCGGGCGATCGTGGCGTACCATGAGGCGGGTCACGCCATCGTGGCGGAGCGGGCGGAGCGGGCGGATCCGGTGCACAAGATCTCGATCATCCCGCGGGGCGTGGCGGCGCTGGGCTACACGCAGCAGTTCCCGGCGGACGATCGTTATCTGCTGCAGCGACGGGAGCTGGAGGACCGGCTGGCGGTGCTGCTCGGGGGGCGGGCGGCGGAGCAGATCCGGTTCGGAGAGATCTCGACGGGGGCGTCGAACGATCTGGAGCGGGCGACGGAGATCGCCCGGCGGATGGTGGTGGAGTTCGGGATGTCGGATCGGATCGGGCCGGTGGCGTTGACGCGGCGGCAGGCGCCGTTCCTGGCCGAGTTGCGGGAGCCGGCGGTGGGCGGCGGCGGCGGGGGGGCGCGGGAGTACAGCGAGGCGACGGCGGAATCGATCGATGCCGAGGTGCGTCGCCTGCTGGCGGAGGCCAACGATCGGGCGATGGCGATCCTGGAGCGGGACCGTGCCGCGCTCGACGAGCTGGCTCGCCGGCTCCTCGAGAAGGAAGTGGTGGACCGCGCGGAGCTGCGGGAGCTCCTGGGCGAGAGCTCCGGGGCGGGCGGGGCGGAGGAGAGCGAGGCGGGGCGGCCATCGGGCGGCCCGGACGGAGCCGGATGACGGGGCCGGGAGGGACGACCGGATGACGGACTCCGTCCGGGAGGGGAGGGGCTGGATCATCGAGCCGACGTACCGTTTTGGCGAGGAGGAACGGGCTCGGGCGTTCGCGGAGTTCCTCCGCCGTCATCGAGGGGAGACGCACATCGCGGCGCTCCAGGATTACCCGGACCCGGACGCGATCTCCTCGGGGCTGGCGTATCGCGCGATGGCGGCGCGGTTCGACATCGACGTGGACATCGTGTACGAGGGGCGGATCAGCCACGAGGAGAACCTCGCGCTGGTCCACCTGCTGGGGATCGAGCTGACGCGGTTCAGCGACGTGTTGCCGCTGGACCGGTACGCTGGCGCGGTCTACATCGACAACCAGGGGACGACGAGCCGGCTGACGGATCGGCTGATCGCGGCCGGGGTGCCTGCGTTCGCGGTGATCGACCACCATGCGCCGCAGGGGCTCCTGAAGCCGGAATTTTCGGACATCCGGCCGGTGGGCGCGGCGGCGACGATCATGGTGGATTATCTGCAGAGCGGGGAGGTGCTGGAGCTGGAGCCGGACCGGGAGGAGCACGTCCATCTGGCGACGGCGCTGGCGCACGGGCTGCGGAGCGAGACGAACGGGTTCATCCGGGCGGGTCCGGAGGAGCACCTGGCGGCGGCGTACCTGAGCCGGTACGTGGACCCGCAGCTCCTGGAGTCGGTGCTACGCGTGCAGCGTTCGCGGGGGACGATGGAGGTGATCCGGGTGGCGCTGACGGAGCGGATCGTGAAGGGAGGGTTCTCGGTGGCGGGGGTCGGCTACCTCCGGCACGCGGACCGGGACGCGATCCCCCAGGCGACGGACTTCCTGTTGACCGAGGAGAACGTGCACACGGCCATCGTGTACGGGATCCTCGTGGGGGAGGGGGAGCGGGAGGTGGTGGTCGGGAGCGTGCGCACCACCAAGCTGACGCTGGACGTGGATCAGTTCCTGAAGACGGCGCTCGGGACGGATTTCCGCGGGCGCTACTACGGGGGCGGGCGGCTGCGGGCGGGCGGCTTCGAGATCCCGGTCGGTTTCCTGGAGAGCACGACGGATCCGAGCCAGATGAAGATCGTCTGGGACGCGTTCAACCGGCAGATCCGGGCGAAGCTGCTGCGCGCCGCGGGGCTGGACCGGGAGACCGACGAGGGGAGCTGAGCGGCGGGCGCCGGTCCTGGCCGGTGAGAGAAGGGCGGGTCACTTCTTCCCGGCGCTGCCGGTGCACCGGGCGACGGCCTCCACGAGGGTGCGGGGCTCGATCGGCTTGGCGAGGAAGTTGATGCAGCCGACCTCCCGGACCTTCTGGAGGCTCATGTCGTAGGCGGACATGGCGATGACCGGGATGTCGGCGGTGGGGCGGGCGAGCTTCAGGACTTCGGTGGCGAGGAGGCCGTTGACGAGGGGGAGCTGGATGTCCATGAGGATGACATCCGGCCGGTGCTCCTGGGCCAGCCGGACGCCTTCCTGTGCGTTCTTCGCCTCGATGATCCGATAGCCGTAGTGGCGGAGGAAGTCGGTGTAGATGAGCCGTTCGTCGTCGTTGTCTTCGACGACGAGTACGAGGGGTTCGCGTGGTCTGCTGGGCGGAGTAGTACGCCCGTGATCGCGGTTCTGGTCCTCGGCGCGCGACACGCTCTGGTCCTCCCTGAGCGGTGCCGTGTTGGTCCGCTGGCAGCCGTTGCGGTGGCTTGTCGCAAGTTTCGTGCGCAACGGGTGTGGCGAGGTCAGCGGAGGTGGGCGCGGATGTCGGCGATGATGTCGGGGGTGAGGGGCTGACGGCCGGCGAAGCCGGCGTCGACCTCGTGCCAGTGGGCGATGCGTTCTTCGCCGAGCTTCCAGCAGAGGAGGATGGGGCGGCCGCGGTAGAGGCTGTAGAAGTCGACGAGCCCTTCCTCGAAGCCTTTGAAGAGGCAGCCGATCTGGTGGAGCTCCTGGATGAAGCCGTTGATGAGGCGGGCGTCGCGGTCGATCTCGATGCGGAGGGTTTCGAGGCGCTGGCGGGCGTCGGGCGCGTGGGGGGAGGCGGCGAGGTTGTGGAAGGCCTCGAGGCGGCGCTGGAAGTCGGGGTAGGCGTTGACGATGTCGCGCACGATGCGGCGGACGAGAGGGAGGGTGCGGTTGGCGGCCTCGACGCTGAAGAACTTCGGTCGAGCGTGCATGGTCGGGCTCCGCCGGGGTGCGGCTCAGGACTCGGAGAGGATCCACTCGCAGAATGCGTCGCCGCGTGCGGTACAGCGGGGGTGGGGCAGGCTGCGCTGCTGGCCGGAGTAGCGGAAGAGGACTTCTTCGAGCACGCCGGCGTAGACGAGGCAGGTCGTGCCGCTGCTGTCCAGCTCGGTGGTGAAGGCGCCGGAGATGCGGGCGGCGAAGGGGCGGGTGGTGAACTCGACGGTTCCGCCTCCGAGGAGCCGGCGGAGCGCTTTGCGGGCGGTGCGCCGGATGGCGGCGAGGGAGGCGGAGGCGGGGAGCACGCGGAGCGCGGCTCGGGTGACGGGGGAGAGGTCACCGAAGTCGCGCTGGACGATCTGGTGGCCGGCCTCGCGGAGGATGGCCTCGGCGTCGGGTCGACGGAGGACGAGGCGCACGAGGTCGATCACCTCCCTGGCGGGCACGGGCTTGCCGCGGCGGAGGGCCTGGTGGTAGCGCTGGATCTGGGCGTCAATGACGCTGGCGAGGCCCAGCCGACGCGGGAGGCTCACCGTCAGGTCTTCGTCTTCCAGGATTTCGCTGGGCCGGTCGTGGGCCCGCATGGATTCGAGGATCGCGAGCGGGAGGACCGGCGCGACGCTCGCTGGCTGGCGCTCAGACACGGTCTCAGGTTGAACGGAAGAATTCATCCATTCTCGTCCGGGTTTAAAGCCATGGGGACAATTTGGCGGGTCCGGGCGGGGGCTGGCAACGGCTGCGGGGAATGGGAGTCGTGGGGCGGTGCGGTCCACAACCTGCATCTTGAGGGCAGTGTAACCCGCCTGCGGATGATCGCCCTGGCCGGGCGAGGAGAGGGATCATGGTCGACGAGAGCTGTATCTTCTGCCGGATCATTGGCGGCGAAGAGATGGTGAGCATCGTGCACGAGGACGACAAAGCGGTGGCGTTCATGGACATCCAGCCGGTGAGTCCTGGCCACACGCTGGTGGTCTCGCGGGATCATTATTCGACGTTGTTCGACGTGCCGGATGATCTGGCGGCGCACTGTCTGTCGGTGGCGAAGCGGATCGCGCCCGGGATCCAGCAGGCGACGGGGGCGGCGGCGGTGAACGTGTTCAGCCCGAACGGGCGGGCCGGGGGGCAGGACGTTCCGCATTTCCACATGCATCTGATTCCGGTGCAGGAGGGGCAGGAGTTCGCGCTGCAGCTCCCGCCGGCGGACGCGCCGATCCCGTCGCGCTCGGAGCTGGACATCATGGCGGCGCGGATCGGGCGGGCGATCCAGGACAGGAACGAGGAGCTGGACAGGAGCGAGGAGGGGGCGTCGGGGCGGGAGTGAGCGGGGCCGGGGGGCTGGCGGCGCTGGGCGGTGGGGCGTCGCCGGCGCGGGATCGCTGAGCGGGTTTCTTTCCGGGCGCGCTGGCCGGCGAGAGGGGAGCATGGGCGCGGCGGAGTTCGGGTTTCGGATCCGGGAGGAGCTCCAGCTCGTGGAGCCGGAGAGCGGCGCGCTGGTGGGGCAGGCGCCGGAGCCGGGCCCGGCCGGCGTGCCGGTCTGCGGGACGGCGGAGGAGGCGCGGCGGTGGTTGGTGGAGCGGCGGCGGTGGGTGGCGGAGTGGGCGGCGGCGAGAGGGCTGGCGGTGATGGCGGCCGGGCTGAACCTTGCGGGGAGGGGTGAGGCGGGGCGGGGGCGCAGGGGAGGCGGCGACGCGAGCGGGCTTGCGGGTTTCGGCATGCGGGTGGAGGTGGGGGTGCCGGATCGGGAGGCGGCGGTGCGGGCGATGGTGGGGGCGGCGTCCTACGTGCCGCACCTGCTGGCGGTTTCGGCGAGCTCTCCGTTCCATCGGGGGCGGGACACGGGCTTTGCGAGCTTCAGGACGATCCTGCGGGAGCGTCAGCCGGCGGCGGGCCTGCCGTTTCCGGTCTCCTCGGCGGCGGAGTACGACCGTCTGGTGTCGGTGCTGTCGGGTGGGGGGCGGGCGAACGCGGTCGGGTGGGACCTCCGGCCGGGGGAGCGGGCCCCGGTGCTGGAGTGGCATTTCTTCGACGTCACTCCGTGGGTCGACGTGGCGGTGTTCCTGGCGGCGTGCGCGCGGGCGCTGACCGCCATGTTCATCGACCGGCCGCCGCCGCAGCCGACGGCGGTCGAGCTGCAGGTCGCGAGGGAGAACCGGTGGCGGGCGGCGCGCTACGGGCTGGACGCGCGGTTCTATCGCATGGACCCGGTGAGCGGGGAGGAGCGGGGCGCGGCGGACGCGATCCGGGCGCTGGTGGTTCGCCTGGGCCCGCTGGCGGAGCGGCTGGGCGATGGCCCTGCGCTTGCGTGCGTGGAGCGGATCCTGGAGAGGGGGAGTGCGGCGGGCGCGATGCGGGAGGTGTACAGGCGGGAGGGGTGCGTGCGTGCGGTCGCGCGGTGGGTGATCGGGGAGACGGCGAGCGCGGGCTCATAGCCCGCAGGCATCTGCCAGCTCGAAGAGCTGCTTCAAGATCCGGTAGGTCAACCCCCAGACGGTGTAGCCCCCGTAGCGGAGCGAGGGGAAGGCGCGGGAGCCGTTTTCCAGCTCGATGAGGATCTCGCTGGCGGCGCCCTCGGCGCGGAGCGCGTCGAGCGGGACCCAGAGCGCGGCGTTGACCTCCCGGGGTTCGGGGCGCGCCTCGGTCTGCGGCGGGACGGCGACGACGAAGGGGGTGGTGATGATGGGCGGCACGCGCGGCGTGGTGGGGCGGACCTCGTCCAGCGTGCCGAGCAAGGTGCCGATCCTCGAGAGCGGGATGCCGGTTTCCTCGGCCGTTTCGCGGAAGGCGGTGGCGACCAGATCCGGGTCGTCCGGCTTGCGACGTCCGCCGGGCAGGGCGATGTGCCCGGACCAGGGGTCGGCCTCGTGGCGGGCGCGCTCGATGAGCAGGAGCTCGAGCTCGTTGTGGGGGCGGAGGATCAGGGAGACGGCGGCCTCGAGGGGTTCTGGCCCGCGAGGCAGGCGTTGAGCGGGGCGCCGTTCGAGTGCGCGGCGGAGGAGGGTGAGGCGGGGGTCGAGTTCCATGGCGGAAGGATAGCGGTGTCATCGCGGCGGGGCAACGGGATACGGGGAGCAAAGGGGCGCTGCGGTGTGTAGTACGGGTATGCGACGGAGGGACGGGAAGAGTCGGCGAGAGCGGATTTTGGAGCGGGACGGCCACCGCTGCGTGTACTGCGGTGAGGAGTTCGCCGCGGAGGATCTCACCCTGGACCACGTCGAGCCGCGGGTGAAAGGGGGCGACAGCTCGGACGGGAACCTGGTGTCGTGTTGCCGGCGGTGCAACGCGGCGAAGGGTGGGCAGCCGGCGTGGGCGTTCCTGGCGCGGCGGCCGGAGATGCGTGCGAACTTCCTGCTGTACGGTGGGTCGGTCTGGCCACGGCTGCGCCGGGCGGTGATGGAGGCGGCTGAAGAGTAGCGTTCGCCTTCGTTCCCGCCTGGCCGTGGCGGTGGTGCTGCCTGCCCCGGCTGGTATGTCGGATGCGTTACCTACGACACCCTCGCGTTGTCCTGCTGCTGGTGCTGGCGGGTGCCGTTGCCGGCTGCCAGGGGATCGAGCGTTCGGGTCTGTCGCCGGACGTGCGGCGGGGGCTGGCACGGGGTCGGGAGCAGGCGGTGGAGTGGATCATGGAGGGGCGGTCGGAGGGGGAGGTGGCGGCCGAGGTCGCGGTGGCCCTGGGCTACCTGGAGCGGCTGCGGCTGGGACTGGGGAGCCCGTTCCGCCTGATGGATTACGCGCTCCGCGACCCGCGGCTGTCCGATTCCACGCGCGTGGCCGTGGCGTGGAGCCTCCTGGCCCGTACGCTGGACGGGGAGGCGTACGAGATCGATCCGGTGGTGCTGGATGGAGTGGACGCGGCAGGCGCCGGCGCTCGTCCGGGCCTGGGCCAGTACCATCTGCGGCTGATCGAGGGGGCGGTGGAGGAGGCGCGGGACCCGCGGAGCGGTGAGTTGGCGGTCCGGCTGGCCTACTCGCTGGCGGCGGCGGAGGCGAGCGTGAGCGAGCGGGCGCCGATGCTCGCGGCGCAGGTCGCGGCGCTGCTGCGTGACCGGAAGCTGGCGCGCCTCGACGCGCTGCGGCTGCTGCGCGCGGCGCAGGCCGCGCGGATGGACCCGGTCTGGCTGGTGCCGGCGTGGCGGGCGGGGCGGCTGTTCGAGGTCGAGAAGCCGCCGATGACGCCGCTCGCGCTCGAGGCGGAGCGCGAAGCGCTGGAGCTGGCCCCGCGTCTCGCCGAGGCGCTCCGCTCGCTGAGCGTGCGCCTGGCCGGCGCGGAGACGCCGCCGCCGGCCGCGCCCGCGAGCGTCGCCCCGCTGCTCGGCTGGGGCGCGGCGCAGAAGCTCGTGGCGCTGGCGGACACGCTGAACATGCCGCCGGAGACGCCGGTGGTGGTGGCCGTGGGCGTGTACCGGCGGGAGCTGCTCGAGCGGCCGAGGCTCGCCGAAGCCGAGCGGGCGGCGCGGCAGCGGTTCCTCGAGCGCGCCACGAGCGGCGAGCGCCTGGCGGCGGAGCATGTCCTGCTCCTGCAGCGGCGGCCGGACGCGGCGACGCGCGCGAGCCTCGCCCGGGGCCTGCTCTCGGCCGCGGTAGCGCTCAGGGCCTACGCCCAGGAGGAGGTCTGGTTCCCCGGCTTCCCCGCACCGTCCACCACCGAGCTCCAGGAGCGCTTCGGCCTGGCCGCCATCGAGTTCGACCGCTCGGTGCCCGCCGCCTGGCGGCCGTACTACCGACGGATGCTGGCCCAGGCGATCGCGGATCTCCAGCGGGTGCTGCCGTCGCTCACGCTGCGGGGGCTCCGGGTCCGTTTCGGGGAACGGAACCAGGGCGTCGCGCTGGCGGTCCACGACCCGAACACCCGGACGATCTACCTGCCGCCGCTGACCGGCGCGGGGACGATCGCGCACGAGATCGCGCACGACCTGGACTGGCAGGTGGCGTGGCGCCGGTATCGCGTGCGGGGCGACTACGGGACCGATCGGGCGGTGCGCGGGCGCCGGGCCGACCGCCTGGCCGTCTCGCTCCGCGGCCTGACCTCGGCCTCGCTGCTGCCGCCCGAGCCGGGAAGCAAGCGGCCGCTCAGCCACGCCCACCGACCCGCCGAGGTCTTCGCGCGCAGCCTGGACTGGTTCGTGGTCGTCTCGCTGGCCCGCGAGGGCCGGATGAACGGGTACCTCTCCTCGGTCCAGGACGACATGCTGACCGGGTACGGCACGGTGCGGCCGCCGGACGTGACCGGGACGGCGGGCGCCGCGCTGGTCGGGATCCTGGACGAGGTGGCGCCGCTGTACGCGGAGACGCGCGACTGGTTCCTGAAGAGCTACGGGCCGGGCCGGGCACTGACGCCGTACGACCTGATCCGCCACGTGCTCGAGGCGCCGATCCCGGAGGACCCGGACTCGCTGGCGGGGGGCGAGGCGACGAACCCGCTCGAGCTGCCGGGGAATGAGGTGCTGATGCAGCGCTTCGCGGCGATCGAGCGGGCGCGGGACGGCGCGTTCGCCGCGATCGACGCCTGGATCTGCAAGACCCCGGGCGCGGCGTACGACGGCCGCCTCGAGACGTTGCGCCGGCGGCTGGTCACGCTGGCCGCGGGTGCGCGCGCCCGCGGGATCGCCCTCGCCTACGCCACGCGCCTGGCGGGTGACGAGGGGCGGGCCTGGATGTGGGGGGCGTTCTACGGCGCGCCATGGTCGCCGGCGGCGATCGACAGCGTGACCGCCGAGCACCTGAGCGCCGTGGCGGAAAGGGCGCGGGCGGTCGCCGAGGTCGAGATCACGGCAGAGACCCCGGGCTTCGACCTGACGATCGCGCCCCGGCACTGCGCGGCCAGCCCGCTCCTCCCGGTCGCCGCCTCCCTGAACCTCCTCCAGGGAGCGCCGGGCCCCGATCGGGCCGCCCGGCCGGTCGAGGTCCGCTCACTCTCGAGCTCCGCCCTCCCCACCTCCGCCGCCCGCCCCGGCGCGCAGGCGACGCCGCAGCGCGTCGCCCTCCCCCACTGAGCCGGCGCCGCCTCAGACGCCCGGGACGTTCGCGCCCCAGATCACCTTGTGGAGCTGGATCTGGAAACGGACGGGCAGCCGGTCATCCAGGATCCAGCGGGCGAGCTCCTGGAAGTCCATCGCATCCCAGACCGGAGAGAAGAGCACGGCGCGCAGCGTCCCGGCCTGGACCCGGTCGGCCAGCCCCTGCTCGAAGAGGACCGCCCGCGCCCACTCGTAGTCGACCCGGTCCTTGATCACGAACTTGACCTCGTCGCGCTCCGTGAGATGATCGAGGTTGGACCACAGGTTCCGCTCGGCCTCCCCCGAGCCGGGGCACTTCAGGTCCATGATCTTGTGGGCGCGGGGGTCCAGCGGACTCACGTCCACAGCGCCGGAGGTCTCGACCAGGACGGTGAAGCCGCGGTCCAGCAGGATGCGCGCGAGCCGGAACGCGTTCCGGTGAATGAGCGGCTCGCCGCCGGTGATCTCGACCAGCGGGGTCCCGATCTCCTCGACCTTCCGGACGATCTCATCGAGGGAGAGCCGCTCGCCACCGTAGAAGGCGTACTCGGTGTCGCACCAGACGCAGCGGAGCGGGCAGCCGGTCAGACGCACGAAGGTGCAGGGCAGCCCCACCCAGGTGCTCTCCCCCTGGATCGAGTGGAAGATCTCGGTGACACGCAAGAACTCGGGCACGGTCGATCACCTCCCCATCCGACACCGCAACGGCCGGGCCCGCGCGTCATCCCCACGGGCGAGTCGCGCCGGCCTGGAACGCAGCACGCTCCCGCGGCGGCTGGCAAGGCGTCCCGCTCGACGCCCGGCCGCGCCCCGCGTTGATCGAAAGGCGGAGGAAGAGTGGGGAATCGATGTCGGGTCGGCCAGAGTCACGCTCACTGCCGGCGATCCCTCGAGCCAGTCAGCAGGTTGAACGGCTCGCGGACCAGGGCTCCCACGACGAAGAAGAGATTGGCGGGCCGCTCGGCCATCCGCCGCATCAGGTACGGATACCACGCCTCGCCGAACGGGACGTAAACCCGGAGGTTGTAGCCGGCGGCGACGATGCTCCGCTGGAGGTCACGGCGGATGCCGTAGAGCATCTGGAACTCGAAGGCGGACGGGGGGATGCCACGATCCCGGGCGAACTCGCGGGTCGCGCGGATCATCCGCTCATCGTGCGTGGCGATCCCGGGATAACGGCCGCCCTCGAGGAGCAGCTTCATCAGCCGGACGAAGTTGGCATCGACTTCGGACTTGTCCTGGAACGCGATCGTCTCGGGCTCCTTGTAGGCGCCCTTGCAGAGGCGGACGCGGGCGCCCAGCTCGTTCAGCCAGCGGATGTCGGCCTCGCTCCGATAGAGGTAGGCCTGGATGACCGGCCCGACGTTCGTGTAGCCCTCGTCCCAGACTCGCTTGAAGAAATCCAGCGTCCGCTGGGTGTAGGCGCTGGATTCCATATCGAAGCGGACGAAGATGTCGTGCTCGCGCGCCCGATCGAGGACCCGGCCGACGTTCTCGCGGAGGAAGGCGTCGTCGATGTCCTGGCCCATCTGGGTGAGCTTGAGGGAAATGTTGGCCTTGAGGCCCTCGGCGGCGATGCGGTCGAGGAGCTCGAGGTAAACGTCCGCGGCGGCTCTGGCCTCCTTCCGGCTGGTGACGGACTCGCCCAGGTAGTCGAGGGTGACGAGGGCGCCGGCCTGGTTGAGGGCGCGGGCGGCGCGGATGCCGTCCTCGAGCGTTTCGCCGGCGACGAAGCGGCGGGCGAAGGCGCTGGCGAACGGGGCTTCGCGGACGAGCTTGCGGGCGAAGCGGTTCTCGCTGAGGTAGAGCAGGCCCTGACGGAGCATGGAGGTCATTCTTCCAGCTCGGCGCGGCGGCGGATGGTCTCGTCCAGCTCGGCCTTGACCTCGTAGAGGGAGAGCTGGAGTGCGGCGTTGCGGGCCTCGTCCTCGGTGCGGCCGCGTGCGACGTCGCGGGATTCGAGGTGGGCCATGATCCCTGCGCCGGTGGTGGCCCAGCGGAGGAAGACCAGGTAGGCGGCGTAGGGCTGGTCGGGGTCGCCGGTCTCGTCGACGTCGACGTCGACGGTGTAGGGCTGACCATCGATGCCCTCGAAGGCGGGCGGGCGGTTGTGCTCGCGGAAGTAGCCGCCGAGCGTGAGGTCCGGGGGCGATGCGTCCGCGGGCTCGTTGGGGCTCCTGAGGGTGCTCAGGAGGTCGAAGTCCTCATCGGGTTCGGAAGGCGCCTGGTCCGGATCCGGGAGCGCCCACCGCTCGAGTTCGTCGGAGAAGCGGCCGGGAGCGTGATCCGGCATGAGAAAGGGATTGTCGCTCGTAAGCGCCGTCGTCGGTCGATCGGTTCGAGTTCGAGGCATCACTGGGAAAGCTAATAGGGGCGGAAGGTTAGGACAAGGCGGGGTGGCGCGGCTGGGGGAGGGGGCGGTGGACAACTCCGGGGCGGGTGGTTACCGTGAGGTCGGGACGCAGCACGGCAACGGATCCATCAGGGACGGGAGGCTGCGATGAAGGCCGCGGTGTTTCACGAGTTCGGCGGGCCGGAGGTGGTGCGGGTCGAGGAGGTGCCGCAGCCGTCGCCGGGGCCGGGGGAGGTGCTGGTGGAGGTCAAGGCGGCGGCGCTGAACCACCTGGATCTGTGGGTGCGGCGGGGGCTGCCGGTCGAGACGCCGATGCCGCACATCGGGGGGTCGGACGTGGCGGGGGTGGTGGCGGCGTTGGGGGAGGGGGTGATGGGGGTGGAGCCGGGGGCGCGGGTGGTGATCAACCCGTCGCTCTGGTGCGGGCGGTGTGAGTGGTGCGTGCGGGGCGAGGAGAGCCTGTGCGTGGATTTCGGGATCATCGGGGAGCACACGCAGGGCGGCTTCGCGGAGTACGTGGTGGTTCCGGCGGCCAACCTCCACCCGATCCCGGAGGGTTTTCCGTTCGAGGAAGCGGCGGCGGCGCCGCTGGTCTTCGCGACGGCGTGGCGGGGTCTGATCACGCGGGCGCGGCTGCGGCCGGGCGAGACGGTGCTGGTGACGGGCGCCTCGGGCGGGGTGGGGAGTGCGGCGGTGCAAATCGCGCGGCTGGCGGGGGCGCGCGTCTTCGCGGTCACGACGAGCGAGCACGTGGAGCGGGTCCGGAGCCTGGGCGCCGACGTGGTCTACGACCGGACGGCGGTGGACTACTCGAAGGAGGTGTGGAAGGACACGGGGAAGCGGGGCGTCGATGTGGTCTTCGACTCGGTCGGCCAGGCGACGTGGGCGGGGAACGTACGCGCGCTGGCGCGGGGGGGCCGGCTGGTGGTCTATGGCGCGACGACCGGGCCGACGGCCGAGACCGACCTGCGGGTGGTGTTCTGGAAGCAGGTCGAGATCATCGGGACGACGATGTCCAGCC
Source organism: Longimicrobiales bacterium (assembly GCA_036564015.1). Classification (GTDB taxonomy): domain Bacteria; phylum Gemmatimonadota; class Gemmatimonadetes; order Longimicrobiales; family RSA9; genus DATCLG01. The sequence goes on along the minus strand of DATCLG010000130.1, from coordinate 3,537 downwards.
GCCACGAGTTCGAGCGGGTGATGGGGCTGGTCTTCGGGGGACGGCTGAAGCCGGTGGTGGATGTGGTGTGGCCGCTCGACCGGGCGCGGGAGGCGCACGAGCGGCTGGAGCGGGGGGATCAGTTCGGGAAGATCGTGCTGGTGCCGTAGGCCGCGCGGGGTTGGGGGCGGGGTGCGTCGGGGGCAATATGCTTGACGGGGCGAGCGCGGCGGATTAGAGTGGTTCCCAGCAGTCCTACCATTCAGCCACGCGAACCGAGGGGTCGGCTTGCGCGCTGCAGGCGAGCGGCGTAGCGGCCGCGTCGAGCGCGGCGCCGGCCCGGAGGTCATAGAAATCGTGCCCGAGCCGATCGCGCCGGCGCGGCGTGGCATCACGGCTCGGGGTCCTTCGTTCGCCAACTGAAAGCAAGGCCGGGTCCGAAGGGGCCCGGTGCCTGGATCACTTCTCAGCGTCGACGATCCATCGCTGCGGGTGGCGCACGCCGTTCCGGCGGCTGTGGATCGGCGTCCGATCCAGCGCGAGAAAGCGATTCTGATTCGTTCATCGAGTCAAGTTGACGGACCGGTGAGGCGCCGGTAGCCGGCCGGTCGAGGGAGCTTTGCGTCCCGGGCGGGGAAGGCGTGTGCCCGGGCGGGGCTCCGAGGGGAGCGGTGTGCGCCGGTGGCCGTGGTCCGGAGCGGGGCGGGGAGGGGAGCGTGGTCGACAGCCCAATCGCGGAGGGCCGGGTATGGTATTGCCTCGTTTCGTCGGGATGGCAGTCCTCGGTGTGCTGTTGGGGGTCGGGGAGCTGGCCGCGCAGGGTTCGACGGGCACGATCGTGGGGCGGGTGCTGGACGGCTCGACGCGGCAGCCGCTGGCGGGCGCGAACGTGGTGTTGGAAGGGACGCAGCGGGGGACGCTGACGCGGGCCGATGGCGCGTTCTCGTTGCCCGGGGTGCCGGCGGGGACGTACCGGGTGCAGGCGAACCTGATCGGGTACGCGCCGGAGGTGCGGGAGGTGGTGGTGGCGGCGGGGGCGACGGTGAGCGTGGAGTTCGCGCTGCAGCCGCAGGCGGTGGAGCTGGAAGAGCTGGTGGCGACGGGTTACGGCACGACGCGGCGGGTGGCGCTCACCGCATCGGTCGCCCAAGTGGACGCCACGGAGGCGAACGTCGGGGTGATCTCGAGCGCGAACGACATGATCCAGGGCCGGGTGCCGGGCGTCCAGATCACGCTGAACAACGGCGAACCCGGGGCGGGGATGCAGGTCCGGATCCGGGGCGGCACGTCGATCAGCGCGAGCAGCGAACCGCTCTACGTGATCGACGGGGTGCCGATCGACAACCGGCCCACCGAGGCGCGAGGTATCGGGATCGACAGCGACCCGCCGCTCCCGCGCAACCCGCTCGCCCTGCTGAACCCCTCTGACATCGAATCCATCACGATCCTGAAAGACGCGGCCGCCACGGCGATCTACGGGAGCCGCGCGGCGAACGGCGTCATCCTGATCCAGACGCGACGGGGCGCGCCGGGCAGCTTCGGCATGGAGTACGACGCCTACGTGGCGATGTCCCAGGCGGCGAAGCGGCTCGACGTGCTGACGGGCGCGGAGTACCGCCGGTTCGTGGAGGAGCAGGCGGAGCGGGAGCGGCAGGAGGGGAGGGGCGAGACCCGGTTCCAGGAGCGGCTGGAGCGGCTGGGGTCGGCGAACACCGACTGGCAGGGGGCGCTGCTCCGCACCGCCCGGACCCACAACCACAACCTCGCCTTCTTCGGGGGGAACGAGACGACGCAGTACCGCGCCTCGTTGAACTACATGAACCAGGAAGGCGTGGTGATCAGCAACGGGTTCGAGCGGCTGCAGGGGCGGATCAACGCGTCGCATCAGGCGATGGACGGCCGGCTGCGGCTGGGTCTCAACCTGACGGCCTCGCGGATCAACAACGACTACCTGCCCTACGAGAACACCGGCGGGTTCGAGGGCGGGGTGTTCACCAACATGGTGATCTACGATCCGACGCGGCCGATCACGGTGGTCGACCCGGTGACGCAGCGGGAGGTCTACTACGAGCACGGCCCGGGCCGGCAGGAGCAGCGCAACCCGGTGGCGCTGGCGAACCAGGTCCAGGACATCGGGAGGACGACGCGCACGCTCGGGAACGCGAGCGCGGAGCTGGACCTGTTCGGCGGCCTGGGGGTGCGGCTGAACGTGGGCGTGGATCGCTCGGAGGGGTTGAGGCAGACGTACCTGCCGAGGTCGAGCCCGGTCGGGGCGGAGTTCCAGGGCCGCGCGCGGCAGGTGAGCACGGAGAACACGGTGCTCACGCTGCAGGGCCTGCTCACGTTCCGGCGGATGTTCGGCGACCAGCACGAGATCGACGCGATCGGCGGGTACGAGGTCGCCGATTACAGGCTGGAGGAGTTCGGGGCGGAGGGTCGGGGCTTCGCGACGGACGCCTTCGGGTTCAACAACCTGGGGAGCGCGAGCCAGACGCTGCCGGCGGACCTGGGGGGCGGGAGGTCGGGGTCGTGGCGGGAGGATAGCCGCCTCGTCTCGTTCTTCTCGCGGGTGAACTACGGGTTCATGAACCGCTACTTCGTGACGGGCGTGCTGCGGTACGATGGCTCGTCGCGGTTCGGGGAGGGGAACAAGTGGGCGCTCTTCCCGGCGATCTCGGCGTCCTGGCGGCTGAGCGAGGAGTCGTTCCTGCAGGGTGGCCCGTTCACGGACCTGCGGCTGCGGGCCGGGTTCGGGCTGCAGGGGAACCCGGCCGTGCCGCCGTACTCGTCGCTGGTCACGCTCGCGCCGGGCAACCACTACAGCTTCGGGGAGCAGCCGGTGGTGGGGATCACGCCGAACCGGAACGCGAACCCGAACCTGAAGTGGGAGGAGACGTCGCAGTTCAACGTGGCGGTGGATTTCGGGCTGCTCGGTGACCGGCTGGGCGGGACGATCGAGTACTACGTGAAGAACACGTCGGACCTGCTGCTGGAGGTGCCGGCGCCGCAGCCTGCGCTGGTGCCGAGGCGGCTGGAGAACGTGGGGAAGACGCGGAGCCGGGGCGTCGAGGTGTCGCTGGACGCGGTGGCGATCGCGCGGCCGGGGCTGAGCTGGCGGGCGGGGCTGGTGGTGTCGGCGGACCGGAACGAGGTGGTGGACCTGGCGGGCCAGACGGCGCTGCCGAGCGCGCGGGCGAGCGGGCAGGGGCAGAGCGACACCTGGACGCAGCGGCTCATGCCCGGGCATCCGCTGGGGACGTTCTACGGGCCGGTGTTCAGTCGAGTGAGCAAGGAGACGGCGGTCGTCGGTTCGGACACGCTCTGGGTGCCGGGCCAGCAGCTCTTCAAGTGCAGGACGTCGAGCAGCCGGTGCCTGAACGGGGAGACGGCGCAGCCGACGGCGGACGATTTCCAGGTGATCGGGGACGCCAACCCGGACTTCACGTTCGGGCTGCGCAGCGAGGTGGAGTTCGGCCGGTTCGACGTGAGCTTCCTGATCCGTGGGGAAGTGGGGCAGGACGTGTTCAACAACACGGCCATGGTCTACGCGACGAAGGG
>DATCLG010000129.1:0-4824 GCA_036564015.1 Longimicrobiales bacterium | reverse complement strand
GACGCGGCCGGGCCCGCCGTGTAGCATCGGCTGCGAGCGTCGCTCCTGGCCTGGGATCGGCCGGGCGCGGCGAGCCCCGAGGCGTCCGGTCGCTGGTGCACCGGATCGGGCGGGGCGGGATCGCAGAAGCTGGCGACAGGCGCGGGGCGGCGCCGCGCAAGGCTAAGGCTATGGCTGGCAGGGCTGTGAACCACGCGCGTGTGTTCCCGGCGACGCGATGGCGGCGTGAAGGCGCGTTGCTGTCCGTCGCCGTTTTTCTCCTGCCGGCCCTCCTCGCGCTGGCGCCCGCGCCGGCCTGCCGGAGCCACCTGGGCGTGGTCCCTGCGGCGGCCCCGGCCGACGCCCACGCGGCGCACGGCCCGGCGGCCCACGGCGAGCACTCCGGGGACTCGAGCGATCCGGCCCACCATTCGTCCTGCACGTGCGTCGGGCCGTGCCATCAAACCGGCCCGCACGCCCTGGCCCTGCCGGCCGCGCCTTTACTGGCGGGCGCCCCGGCGGTCCGGACCGGCGCCGCCGCAGGATCCGAGGGTGATCCGCGGCCGCGCACCGCCCCCTACCTCCACCCCTACGCCAACGCACCCCCCGCCACTCCTCTCGTCTGACGTCAGTCGCGGTCGGGGCCCGGCGGGATGCCGCCCGATCGCCGGAATCGACGGAACCGAGAGGAGGCTCATTCCGATGGATTGGCTGAACGTACGCAGGGTCGCGCCGCGTGCGACCCTGGGCATGCTGCTGTCTGTTGTCTTCCTGGTCGGGGAGCGCGCCTGGGCGCAGGGGCGAGAGTCGACGGTGAGCGGCCAGGTGCTGGACGCCCGTACCCGGGAGCCGCTTTCCGCCGTTCAGGTCCAGGCCGCCGGCCGTTCGGTGCAGACCGATGCCGAGGGGCGATTCGTCCTGCCGGGCGTTCCCGACACCGCCGTCGTCCGGTTCGAGCGGATCGGCTACCGACCGCTGGAGGTGACGGCGTTGAGTATCGATGGGCGGATCGAGCTGTCGCCCGTCCCGGTCCTGCTGGATGAAATCCCGGTCCGCGCGGAGCGTTCCAACGCCCTCGCCGCGGGCACCGCGCTCACCGTGGCGAGCTACGGGCGCACTGAGCTGCTGGCCGGCGCACGCACCTCGGTCGCCGACGCGCTGGTCGGGGCGGAGGGCGTGGCGGTCGCCCGGGTGGGGTCCTGGGGCTCCCGGCTCTTCCTGCGCGGCCTGGGCGGCGACCGGGTCGCCGTCATGATCGACGGGATGCGCGTCAACCCGGCGTGCGCGTTCGGGATGGACCAGGGCATCGCGACCGTGGACCCGGCCATCGTCGAGCGCGTCGAGATCCTGACCGGGCCCGGCTCGACGCTCTACGGGTCGGGCAACATCGGCGGCGTGATCAACATCGTGACCCGGAAGCCGGTCGGCGAACGCGGTCTGAGTGGTGAGGTGCGGGCGGGAGCCTCGTCGGGAGTCCCCGGAGCCACGCTCGGCGCCACCCTCGGGCTCCGGCAGGGGACGTTCGATGCGACGCTCGCCCTGGACGGCGCCCGCTACGGCGATTACCGGACGCCGCACGGGAAGGTGCACGGCTCGTCGTTCCGGCACGCCACGGCGGACCTGACGCTGGGCTGGTCGCCGGACGAGGCTCGGCGACTCACGTTCCGGAGCCAGGCGTACGAGGGGCGGGACATCGGCTGGCCGGCGATGCACGGGATGTCGATCCCGTCGGAGAGCCGGCGCAGCTTCTCGCTCGATTACGGCGTGCAGCTCGGCCGCGGGTGGCTGGACGCGTTCGCCGCGCGCGCGTACGTCCAGCGCCTGGACCACGAGATGCTGATGGAGATGACGATGGACGGTGCCGTGCCGATGACGATGGAGAGCGGCCAGCGGTCGCACTCGACGACCTCGGGCGGGCGCGTCCAGCTTCGGCTCGTTCCGGTCCCGTCGTCACACGTCGACGTCGGCGTCGAGGTCACGGAGTGGGCGGCCGAGAACTCGCGGTGGACCGAGCATTCCGGGCCGATGCACGGCGAGCGGATGGAGTTCCGCACCTGGCCGGGCGTGAGCATCGTGGACGCGGGCCTGTTCGGCCAGGGCGAGTTGGGGATCGGGGGCGGCCTGACGGCGACGCTCGGCGCACGCCTCGACCGCGTGATCCGCAGGGCGGAGGAGGGCGAGAGCGGGCGTGAATGGGTCGGCTCCGGGAACGCCGGGCTGCGGCTCGCCCTGCCGCACGGGTTCGGCGCGCGGCTAAGCCTCGGCTACGGGTACCGGATCCCCAACCCGACGGAGCTCTACGGGCTGGCGCTCAAGCCCGACGGGTTCGTGTACCGTGGCCATCCGGGCCTCAAGACGGAAACGAACCGGAACATCGAGCTGTCGTTGAGCCATGATCGCCCGGGCGCGTCGGCGTCCGTGACCGTCTTCCGCAACGACGTGCGCGACCTGATCTCCCCGGTGCTCGCCCCCGGCGACACGATCGCCGGCAAGCCGGTCCGCACCTACGGGAACCTGGCCCGGAGCCGCCTGGTCGGGGGCACCGGTTCATTCCAGATTCGAGTGCTGTCGCCCGCCACGTTCTCGGGCGCCGTGAGCTACACCCGCGGTGAGGACGTCACGACGGGTCAGCCGCTGGTGGGGATCCCGCCGCTCGAAGGCAGGCTGGCTGCCCGGCTCGGGAGCGGCAGCTCGTTCTGGCTGGAGGTCGAGGGCGTCGCCGCCGCGCGGCAGGACCGGATCGCGGCCGACGCGGGGGAGGTGGAGACGCCGGGGTACGCCGTGGCCAACGTGCGCGCGGGCTTCCGGCTCGCCGGCACGGACGCGATCCTGGGCGTGGACAACGTCTTCGACCGCGCGCACCGCGGACACCTCGATCCCGTGGGCCTGCTCCGGCCCGGGCGGAGCTTTTACGCGAAGCTCTCCCGCCGGTTCGGGTTCGAGAGCGCCGAGCGGGGGCACGACCACTAGGCTGGGGCGGGCCCTCGCGCCGCCGCTCCGGGCTGGCCGGCCGTGGGGTGGGCGCGGCCGCGAGGGTAGCCTCAGCCTCGCGGACCCGGGGCTCGAGCACCGGGCCCGCCCCTCGCCAGGTGTGACGGCCCGTTCGCAGGTCTGCACGGAGAGTTGCGTCTCGCCGCGCTCTGCGTGGATCGCCGCACGGGAGAGGTACGCGGGTGCCATGGAGGCGACATCGAAGCCGGAGGCATCGGGGGCAACGTCGCCTACCCGTGAGCGCTTCGGCGTCGGGCCGAGCGCGGCGAGCGCCTCGGCGTTCAGCCAGCGGGCCCGGGCGTCGGCGTGGTCGGTGAGGGGAAGGGCCGAATCTGCGTCGGTGGGGCACGAGTCGAGGGAGCGAAGCACGGCCGTGAGCCGCCCGCGAGGTCCGGCCTTGACGCCCCGCCGACCCGCCCGCTTATTACTCCGATCATTTGAAGATCGAAGGCGGCTCGGGTGGGCCGGTCCGCGTGATCGCGCTGGTCCCGCGTACCGGCGCGTCCTGAACCGGAGGCTGGAGGACGACACGTGAACCTGAGCGAGAGGAAGCGCGTCCCGACCAACGCCCCGTGGGCAGCGACCGTCGGCTACTCGCGCGCGGTGCGCGTGGGCAACCACATTTACGTGTCCGGCACAGCGCCGGTGGGCGAGGACGGGCAGATCGTGCACCCGGGCGACCCCTACCTCCAGGCGCGGCGCTGCCTCGAGATCATCACGGCCGCGCTGGCCGAAGCGGGCGCCGGGCCGGAGGCCGTGGTGCGCACGCGCATCTACGTCACGGACGCGTCATACTGGCGAGAGGTCGGCCGTGCCCACGGCGAGTTCTTCCGGGAAACGGCGCCCGCCACCACGCTCCTCGTGGTGGCGGGGTTCATCGATCCGGCGATCCTGGTCGAGATCGAGGCGGAAGCGGTGGTGTGACGCGCCCGCCGTGCTGCCTCGAGCACCGACCGGCTGATCGCCACCTCTTCCGCGACCGCAGCCACGCCTAGCGCGAACAGCGGGACGACCACTGCGTCGGCACCTGGCACCGCCGCCGCAACCGTCTGCCGTCGTCGCTCCGCGGCCCGCCTGCTACGAAGCACGAACCCTGGCCTCGGGGGACCACGATCCGGAGTGCCTCGCAGATCTCCCCCCGGAATTGACGGGCTCGGGCCATGCCTGCATGGAATCGGTGCAGGAACGGGCGCCCGCGCTCCGAAGTCCCGTGCCCGGATCGATCGCAGACAGGATGGCAATGCCAAGGCGCCAGGCAGGAAAACGTGCCCTGGCAGGTTCCGAATCTCGGACATGACTCGATGAGCGCGTTGCACGGCCTCCGGCGAAGGTGCCACAGCAGGACTACGGTCGCGATCGGGCTCGCACGCCGGGATATGCCGCTGTTGGCCTGAGTCGAGAGTTCACGTCGAAGCAGGCGGGCGTACCCCAGTAGACTTGCGGAGTCGACGGCCGCCGGCGGATCTTGGCCCTGGAAACGCTGTGCTCGATGGCGCACGGGAGGACATGGTGTCGTTGGCTTGTTGGAAAGGGTCAGTGACCCATGGGAAATGAGAACGCAAAAAACCGCGGTGCGGGCTGGCGAGTCGCGACAGCGACCCTGTTGGTTTTGATCTGCGGTGTGCGTCTGATCGGAGGGCTGGCGATGGTGCTCAGAGGCGCAGCCGTTTCCGATGAGGTCCTCGCCGGAGATTTCAGCGTCCGGGCCCTGGGGCTGCTGATGCTCGTCATCGCGAGCGTGGGGGTGTGGGCGGGGATCGGGCTGTTCTCGAGACCGGACCGCTGGTGGAGGTTGGGTGCGTGGGCCACCGCGGTCCTCTGGGCGGATGGAGTGTTGAATGGGTTCGTCCTGTT
>DATCLG010000128.1:0-5738 GCA_036564015.1 Longimicrobiales bacterium | reverse complement strand
GATCAGGCCGCGCGCCTGCCACGCTGCTCCACCCACTCCTGGAACTTCAGGGCCAGCCGGAAGACCTGGTCGGGCGAGATCCTGAGCTGCTGGGTCGGGAGCAGGGTATCGCGGACGCGACACAACCGCTGGATCTCCCCGGCGTCGTTCACTTCCAGGAACAAAGCCCCGACGACATCGACCTCCTTGCCCGCCGTGGGGAGGGTCTCGCCGAACAGCTCGAAGTTGGCGCGAAACGTGGCGTGGGCGCGCAGGAGCGCTGCGGCCTTCGAGTCGGAGGCGACGATCATCCGGCGGTCGAAGCGGATGGACTCGTAGCTGCCGAGGGTACTGCGGAGGAATTCCTCTAGCGCTTCCTTCCCCTGGATCGGCTCGTCGATCACTTCGGTTTCGAGGGTGACGTCGTCCGCCAGCGCGTCGCTGATCCGGTCGGCGTCCAGGGCTTCGATGGCATCGAGGAGATCCTCGAGCGCGGCCCTTCCGTCTGGCATTGCGACCCCCTTCTCGGCAGGTGTCCGGCTGTCCGCCCATCCCGCGAGTCGTGTGCCAGGCCGCCCGGCACGCTCGAGACGGCGACCCGGCCGGCGTGGCGGGTGCTCGCCAGCCCGGGCGCCGGTCCGGGTCAGGCCTGGGCGTTCTGGTTCGGACTGCGCGGCGTCGAGGGGCAGCCAGAGGGTGAAGGTGGAGCCCTTTCCCGGCGCGGTCTCGACGGTGATCTCCCCGCCGAGCGCGTGGGCGACCCGCTGGCTGATGGCGAGGCCGATCCCGGCGCCGGTCGTCTCGGCAGTCCTTTCGAGGCGCTGGAACTCCTGGAAGAGTCTGTGCAGCTCCTCCTCGGGAATGCCGGGGCCGGTGTCGGAGACCTCCACGGCCACCCACCGGCCGGGACGGGGCGTGTCCTTCTCCCGGAGCGCGACGCGGATCGTGACCCCGCCTTTCTCGGTGTATTTCACCGCGTTCGAGATGAGGTTGCCGAGCACCTGCCGTAGGCGTGCCGCGTCGCTCTGGACCGGCGGCAGCTCCTCGGGGAGCTCGATCCTCATGGTGAGGCCTTTGGCCTCGGCCCTGGACCGGTACTCGTCCGCGGCCTCCCGTGCGATCAGACGGACGTCTACGGGCCGGCGCTCGACCGTGATCTCTCCCGCTTCGGCCCGGGCGAGATCGAGGAGGTCCTGGATGAGCTTGAGCGCATCGCGGAGCGCTCGCCGGGCCCTGGTCACGTACTCTTTCTGCTTTTCCGTGAGGTGGTTCACGATGCCGTCCTCGAGGAGCTGGAGCAGGCCGTCGGCCGTGCCGAGCGGGTTCTTGACGTCGTGGGAGAAGCCGCGCATGAGCCGGGAGCGGATCTCGATGAGGCGGACCAGCTCATCGCGGCTGCGCTCGGCATCCTCGAGCAGGTGCACCTTACGGAAGGCCAGGGCCGCGAGCTGGCCGAAGGTGCGGGCGCGATCGATCTCGTCGGGCCGGAAAGGCTCTTTCTCGGGCCCGCGGAGGAGGATGAGCGCGCCGATTTCTTCGCCCGCCTCGACCAGGGGGATGACGGCGGCCGAGCAGTGGGGGCAGGTCTCGACCCAGTGGGGCGGCGCGCGACGGGGGGACGCAGCCAGGTCCGGGATCAGTTCGGGTTTGCCGCGCTCGAGCACCACCTGCGCGAGCGAGCCGGGGAAGGGGAAGCGCCTGCCGACGGGGAGCGTGATGCTTCCAGCGACGGCCACGACTTCGACGGTGTCACTCGCGATGTCGACGCGTTCGACGGCGGTGCCGTCGGCGCTGCAGGCTTCGACGGCGCTGCGGGCGATCTCCTGGAGGACCTCCTCGACGGTGTAGGTGGCGGCGACCGCAGCGGCGGCCTTGCGGAGCGCGGTTTCTTCTCTGGCGCGGCGTTCGGCGGCGGCGCGAGCTTCCTCGGCCTGTTTGAGGAGGCGGGCGTTGTCGACGGCGAGGGCGGCGCGAGCGGCGACGTCCTCGGCGAGGGCGAGGTCATCCGGGCTGTACCTCCGGCCAGACTCCGCCGCAACGAAGCTCATGGCACCGAGCGTGCGGCCGCGGGCGATCATGGGCACGATCATGAGGGAGCGGGGTCTGACCGCTCTGAGGGCGCGGAGATGCTCGTCGTTGCGCGCGGCGGCCCGGAGGGCGGAATCGGGGATCTCACGGAGGAGTTGCGGCTTTCCGGTCCGGATGACCCGGAGGGTCGCGATAGGGGACCTGGGGTCCGGTAGGTAGCGGCGAAGCACCTGGGCGATCGGTTCGTTGCGAGGATCCGCGTAGGCGACCTCGAGTCGGCGGGCTTCGCCGTCCTCGACCACGTCGACGAAGCACCAATCCGCGACTTCGGGCACGGCGAGGCGGGCGACCTTGCGGAGCGTGTCCTCGTAATCGAGGGAGGCGCCGAGGATGCGGCCGGCTTCGGCGAGGAAACGCTGGGTGTCCTCGGCGGTCTTGCGGTCTGTGATGTCCTCGGTGACGCCGACGATGCGGCGGGTGCGGCCCTGTTCGTCGACGACCGGAGATCCTCCGGTCCGTATCCAGCGAACCTGGCCGTCGGGGCGGGTGATCCGGAACTCGACGGAGTAGAATTCGCGCTTGAAGTGGTCGAGCGCATCGAGCACGTGTTGTCGGTCCGCGGGATGGACGGAGTCGATCCAGGAGCGGGGATCGCGCTTGAGGCCTTCGACGCTACGGCCCCAGATCTGTTCGTAGGCGGGGCTCATGTAGAGGACCTGGGTGAAGGTGGGGTTGGTGATCCAGAAGACCTCGGGGACGTGCTCACCGATCTCGCGGATGTGTGCCGCGTTCCCCTCGAGGTCACGCTGCCGCTGCTCGGCGGCGAGCCGGTGGGCGCGCTCGCGCCGGGAACCCGGCTCACCCTGCGGCTCCTGTGCCTCTGGCGGCGTCTGCGTATCCGGGGGGGAGGCGTCCTGTCCGTCCGCCCCGCTGGAGAGCTGCTCGAGGCGGCGCTGGAGCCGGACCAGCGCGTTGCGGGCGGCGCGGCGTGCGGCGGTGAGGCGCTCGACCTCGACTCGGGCGCGGGTCAGCCTGGCGCGGAGGTCGGCGATCTCGTTCTCGAGCGTGGGGTCTTTCTCGCTTCTGTCCCGGTTCGTGGCTTCGGCATCGGCCATGCGGCGATCTGGCTCCCTGCGGTCGATGGCGTTGCCTGACGGTGCCAGCCGGACCGGGCCGTGGCGCCGGGCAGTCGGGGCGCGGTCCCGAAGCGGCGGGCTAGGTCACACCCTATCGACTGGTCGTGGCGCAAGTCGAGGGCCGCGAGGGCGGGCGAGTGTCCGGGTGGGTTGGGAGCTTCCGATGTTCCGCGGGTGGAGGTGAAGGCGAAGGTGACGGGGGTTACCTGAGATGAGCGAGCTCGAGCGATCGGATCCCGGTTCGGGCGAACCGACGCGGCACGGGCCGGGGCGTGTCCAGCCCTGGCGGAGCTCCGGGATCGAGGGGCGTGCCGGCGGGCCGGGCATCACGCTGATGCTCGGGGGTGACGTGATGGTCGGCCGGGGGATCGATCAGGTGTTGCCGCATCCGTCGGCGCCGCACCTGTACGAGCCGCACATGGACTCGGCGCTCGAGTACGTGGCGCTGGCGGAGCGGGCGCACGGGCGGATCCCCCGGCCGGTGGACCACGAGTACGTCTGGGGCGAGGCGCTCGAGGTGCTCGACGCGGTGCGGCCGGACGTCCGCATCGTGAACCTGGAGACGAGCGTGACGACGAGCGAGGAGGCGGAGCCGAAAGGGATCAACTACCGGATGCACCCGGCGAACGTGCCGGTCCTCCTCGCGGCCCGGCTGGACTGCTGCGTGCTGGCCAACAACCACGTCCTGGACTGGGGGAAGGAGGGGCTCGCGGAGACGCTCGGGACGCTCTGGCGGGTGGGGATCGCGACGGCGGGGGCGGGGCGGGACCTGAGGTCGGCCCGGGCGCCGGCGGTGCTCGAGGTGGCTGGGCGGGGGAGGGTGGTGGTCTTCGGCTTCGGCGCGCCCGACAGCGGGATCCCACCCCACTGGGCCGCGGGTGTCGGAGAACCGGGCGTGAACCTGCTCCCGGACTACTCCGACCGGACCGTGGATGCCGTTGCCGGCATGGTCGAAGCGGTGAAGCGGCCCGGCGACATCGTCGTGGCGTCGATCCACTGGGGCGGCAACTGGGGCTACGAGATCGCGGCGGAGCACCGCAACTTCGCCCGGGCCCTGATCGAGCACGCCGGGGTCGACGTGGTGCACGGGCACTCCTCGCATCACCCCAAGGCGATCGAGGTGTACCGCGACCGCCCGATCCTTTACGGCTGCGGCGATCTGCTGAACGATTACGAGGGGATCCAGGGGCGCGAGGAGTACCGGGGAGACCTCGTGTTGGTGTACTTCCCGACGCTGGACGGCCGGACGGGCCGGCTCGTGCACTTCGAGATGGCGCCGTTCCAGCTCCGCAAGTTCCGGCTGGTGCGACCCTCGACGACGGACCTCGCCTGGCTCTGCGGCACGCTGGACCGGGAGTGCCAGAGGTTCGGCCACCGCGTCACGCTGCGGGGCGAGACGCTGGTGCTCGAGTGGTGAGGGGGGGGCGCGGTCGAGGGCCGACCGTCCGCTCAGTAGAGCCGGAACCCCGGCGAGATCGCGCGGGGCGCGCCGTAGCTGAAGAAGAACGGGGCGTAGGCGATCAGGATCAGGACGATCGCGGCCGCGACCCACAGACCGAACCGGTCCAGGTGGCGGTCCCAACCGGTGAGCGAGGGCGCGGTCATCGTCTCCGAGAGCGGCAGGTCCTTCGGCTCCTCGCCCTCGCGTCCCGCGAAGATCGTCATCCCGATGTCCACGAAGAACAGCATGATGCCGAAGAACATCAGGGTCCCGCCGATTGCCGTGATCATGCCGGCCAGGTCCCACGCCGAGCTGTAGTAGGATGCCTGTGCCATGAAGGTCCGGCGCGGCATGCCCTGCAGCCCTCCCGAGATCATCCCCCGGGCGAAGATCAGCACGCCGATCGAGTAGACCCACGAGGAGGCGAGCGCGACGCCGCGGCTCCACAGGGCCCGACGCGTCAGGTAGGGGATCAGCCAGTAGGCGATGCCCATGTAGGTCAGCGCGACGGCCGAGCCGACGGTGAGGTGGAAGTGGCCGGGCACCCAGGTGGTGTTGTGGATCACCTGGTTCATGCTGAAGCTCGCGTTGACCAGGCCGGTGATACCGCCGAAGACGAAGGTGATCATGGCGAGCAGCTGCGCGGCGACGGAGGGGTCGCCCCAGGGCAGCTTCGCGAACCAGCGAATGACCCCGCGCCCGCCACGGCTCCGGGCGCCCATCTCGAGCGCCGCGGTCACCGTGAACGCCGTGATCAGGCTGGGGAGGAAGACGCCGAACGTCAGCACGAGGTGCACGGCCTTCATCCCGGAGTGGATCCCCGGGTCCGCGTACTGGTGGTGGAAGCCGGTGGGGATGGAGAGCAGGAGGAAGAGCAGGAACGTGATGCGGACGTACGCATCGCTGATCAGCTTGCCGCCGACCTGCCTCGGGATGAAGGCGTACCAGGAGATGTACGCCGGGAGCAGCCACGCGTAGACGATCGCGTGGCCGGTGAACCAGAACAGCGTGCGGTCGAAGAGCGGGTCGGTGCGCTCGACCACGCCGAGCGACCAGGGCAGGAGGAAGAAGAGGTAGAGCACGGCCACGGGGATCGACGCCAGCATCCACATCCCGTAGGTCGTCACCGAGATGAACGAGAGGAGCGGGATGCG
>DATCLG010000127.1:0-2234 GCA_036564015.1 Longimicrobiales bacterium | reverse complement strand
CGCGTCCTCGAGCGGGTCCCCGAGGACCGCCTCTCCTGGGCGCCGCACGCGAAGTCGATGACGCTGGGCAGGCTCGCGCAGCACGTCGCGGAGATCCCGGGCAAGATCGCGGACCTGCTCGATCCGCCGGAGTCGCGGATGCCGTCCTCTCCGCCGCCCCCGGTGACGTCGCGCGACGAGATCCTCTCCATTCTGGACCAGAGCGTGGCGAACGCGGTCTCGAAGCTCCGCTCGTGGGGGGATGCTTACCTCATGGAGGACTGCCGCGTTTACTTCGGCGACCGGGTCGCAATGGCGGGCCCGCGGCTCCGCTGGGTGCGCGCGGCGATGCTGAACCACTGGTACCACCACCGCGGCCAGCTCACCGTGTACCTGCGCCTGCTCGACGTGCCGGTACCGTCCGTCTACGGCCCGTCGGCCGACGAGCCCGTCCCCGCGACGGCGGACTGACCTGGACGGTCAGCCCGCCGTCCGGAGGCCCACGACGACGACCGTTCACCGAGCCTCAGCCTGGAGTACGCCACGTGAACCGCCTCATCGCCGCCGGTGTCCTCACCTTCCTCGCCTCGGGCGTCCTGGCCTGGTGGGTGAAGGGCGACCTGGAGATGGTCTGGCTGCTCTTCATGCTGATCTTCCCCGTCGCCGGCGGAGTGATCGGCCTCATCGCGGCGCTCCCCCTCCGCGCACCCATTCTCGTCTCAATGACCACGATCGGACCCGCGGCCGCCGCGCTCGCGCTCGCGGCCGCGGCGCGCACGCCCAACGCCTGGGACTCGCGCGAACGCGCCCGCGTCGAACGTCAGGCGGCGTCGCTCGCCGCCGACCTCCCGCGGATCGAAGCCCTCGCCCGCAAGCTCCTCGGCGCCGGCGTCGACGTGAGCGGCGCTCATCCCACCGTCACAGGCGGGCGAATCCGCAAGGAGCCGTTCCGGTTCGGCCTCGAGCGCGAGCCCGCCGCCGCCGAGCTGCGCGTCCATTTCGCCCTCGGCCCCGAATACGGGCTCACGCTGCGCCTCGATGGGGACTCGCTCGTCGCCGATTCGGCGCAGCTCGAAGCACTCCGCCGCGCGCGCTGGCGGATCACCGAGGCCGCGCTCCGGCGTCGCTTCGACGCCCACACCGTGCGCCTGGCCCGGAACGAAAGCAAGTCCGAATGGGTGCCGGGCACGCTCCTCCCGCTTCGCCTCGACTACGGGGAGCGCGACTGGACGCTCCTCGTCCTTCGCATCGGCGGGCCGGACGGGCTCGAGGTCGTGCGCACCATCTCCCGCGACGAGAGCCGCGCCGCCCTCGCCCAGGCCGCCGCACGCGCCGGCCGCGAGGTGCGCGACGTCGTCATCTACTTCACCCCGAACCAGGGCGGCGTCTTTTTCGAGCACAACGTGTGGTTCGACTTCATCGGCATCCCCGTCGACGGCAGCGCCAACCTCCGCCTCCGCGCCCGCTTCAGCGACGACGGGTACAGCTACGACGCGGGGAGGTGGTTCTCAGGCCGGGGAGGACCACGGCCTCCCTCAGCGCTCGACCCGTAGCGCCTCTCGCGGGCTCCAGTCGATGAAGGAGCCGTCGTACATCCGCGCCTCGTACCCCAGGTACCGCGCGACGAAGTAGGCGACGCTGGCCTGCACCCCCGTCCGGCAGTAGGCGACGACCGTGTCGCCCGGCTCGACGCCGGCGTCGGCTAGCAGCGCGCGCAGCGTGTCCGGCTCCAGGAACGTCGGGTCCTCGGGCGACCGGATCATGCGCTGCCAGAACACATTGCGGGCGCCCGGGATGTGTCCCGGCCGGGGGATCCCCGCGCCCGCGACGTCGCCCGCGAACTCCGCCTCCGGTCGCGCGTCGAGGAGGGCGATGCCGGGCGAGTCGAGCCGCGCGGCGACCCAGGCCGCGTCGACGACGAGCTCGGGCCGGGGTCGCGGCGTGAAACGGCCGCGCGCGACCTCCGGCGCCTCGGTCGAGAGCGGCCGTCCCTCCGCCACCCACCGCTCCAGCCCGCCGTCCAGGAGCGCAGTTCGGTCGCCGTGGCCGAGGTAGTCGAGCGTGACGAAGGCGCGCGCCGCGGCGAGGGGCGGGCCGTAGACGACGACGCGGGTGTCGTCCGAGACGCCCACCGCCTCGAAGACCGAGTCCAGGTGCTCGACCGGCGGGAGCTCGTTGGGGAGGCCGTCCCGCTCGACCACGATCGCGCTCAGCGGGAGGAACCGCGCGCCGGGGATGTGGCCCCGGTCGTACGC
>DATCLG010000126.1:0-7133 GCA_036564015.1 Longimicrobiales bacterium | reverse complement strand
CGGAACCGCAGGCGCTTGCAGGCAGGTGGAGTCGTAGCAGGCGACCCATGCGCCCGAAGGTGCGTGGGAATACGGCGCACCACCATGGCCATTCGGGTCAACTCTGGAAAATGGTGCCTGGTCCGCTCACCCCCTCAACGCGGTCAAGCACTCGGATCCGGAGAAGCTGGAGCGGTGGGCGCGGATCGGGACCCGGCGGAGCGAGGGGGGCGGGTGGTCCCTCAACGGGTTGGGGATCCCCCGCGAGCTGCAGAGCCGCATTTTCGAGCAGTTCTTTCGGGCTCACCCGGAGGTGGCGGAAGGCACCGGGCTCGGTGCTCGCCATCGCCCGGCAAGCGGTCGAGCAGCTCGGCGGCCGCAATTCGTTCGAGAGCGAGCCGGGCGTGGGGACGACGCTCACCATCACGTTTCCCGGCGCGACCGAAGGCGTCTGAGTCGAGGGCGCCGGCCGGGTGCGGGCGGAAACCGCCGGCCCTGGAAGGGTGGCCCCGATCTTGTAGGTCGAGATCGTGGCGGGAACGGATCCCGTCACCGCGACACCCGCGGCGTGCACTCCCGCAAGGCACGCCGCGGGTGTTCTCTTGGGAGGGCGAAGCGCCCGGATCGGAGCAGGCAGATGGCCAAGCAGGAAGCCATTCAGGTGGAGGGCACCGTGACCGAGGTGCTCCCGGATCAAAACTTCCGTGTTCGCCTCGAGAACGGTCACACCGTCCTGGCCTACGCGGCGGGGAAGATGTCCAAGTTCAAGATCCGCGTGCTGGTGGGCGACCTCGTCACGCTCGAGCTCTCGCCTTACGACCTCTCCCGCGGCCGGATCACCTACCGCCACAAAGCGGGCCAGAGCCCTCGACCCGGCCGGAGGTAGGTGGTCCGGTTCGGGACGTCGGGGTTGACGGGTTCGGCGGGATAGCCGGGGGGGAGGTCTCTCCGGAGCGAGCCGGCCGGGAGAGCGGGGCCGAGGACCTCGTTCGGGCGCGTGCCGGCAGGGGGAAAAACGGCATGCCGGTTGCGGCGAGCGCCCGGTCTCCACCATCGGCCACGCGGAGGCGTCGCATGAGAACCGACCGATTCCGGAGCCGTGCCCTCGCCCTTGCCGTCCTGACCCTCGGCCTTTCTGCCCCGGCCCTTCTCACCGCCTGCGACGCCGCTCCGGGCGGGGAGGCGGAGGCGGTCCCCGCCTCCCCGATGCCGCCCGGACCCGCGCGGCAGGCGCAGCACCCGGTGGACAACCTCGCGCTCTATCTGGCCGGGGTTCACGTCATGAAGGCGAACATCCGGGAGTGGTGGAACGCCTACCATTACTGTGAGGCGCTCCGGGCCGACCTCATCCAATGCGCGGTCTACGACACCACCGCCCCGGGCGCGGCTCGCCTGAACGCCGTCGAGTACATCGTGCCGAACGACGTTTACCAGAGCTTCCCGCCCGAGGAGCAGCGGTACTGGCACCCGCACGCCTACGAGGTGGACGGCGGTCTCCTCGATGTGCCGGAGCTTCCGGCCGACTCGGCCCGCAAGTTCCTCCAGGCCGCCCGCAGCACCTGGGGAAAGACGTGGCACCTCTGGCAGTCGCAGCAGGGCGCGCGCTTCCCGACCGGCGAACCCAAGCTCGCCTGGTCCATCGAGGGGCCGGACAGCATCCCGCCCGGGGTGAGGCCGAGAGGCAACGTGCTTACGGGGCGGCGCTCACCCCGGTAGGCGGGCGGGGCTACGGGGCGGCCGGTCCGCCGATGCCGCCGACGACGACGCGGTGGCGGTCGATCCAGTAGCCCCAGGGCACGAAGAGCCACAGGCCGAGCGCGGTCAGGGCGAGGGAGCGCTCGCTCGTGGGCGGCGGGCCGAAGAGCCCGGCCAGGAAGAAGACGACGAGGACCGTCACCATGGCCCAGAGTCCCCAGCTCCCGATCCGGTCGCGGGCCCGGGTGGTGCGGAGGTAGAGTGCGAGGCCGAGGGTGAAGAGGCCCGCCTCGATGGCGATCGTCGCCGGCACGGAGTTCCAGAGCCCGGCGCCCACGAGCGTCGTCGAACCCGGCCAGAGCGGGAGGTCGGGCCGGTGCATCGGCGCGTCCAGGAACCAATGGCTGAGCACCGCGGCTCCGACCACCCCGGCGCCGGCGGCGTAGCGCCGCACGGCGTAGTAGGCGAGGGCGACGAGGAGGGCCCAGCCGGCTGCCGCGAGCAGGCTGTGCGAGAACGGGTAGTCGACGAAGTCGAGCGAGCTCGCGGGCATGAGGCCCGGCACGATGCGCACGTGTTCCCAGCCCGCGAGAAGGAAGACCGGCCAGAGTTCGTCCAGGAGCTGGGCGGCCAGGATCAGCGTCCCGAGCGAGGCGCGCGGGGCCGCCCGCTTCGCCCCGAGCGCCACGGCGTAGTGTCCGAGAAACACGGGTGTGCCTCCGATGATAACGCGGAGCCGGCCGGTCGAGCGGCCGGCTCCGCTACGGTCACCCACCATCGCGCTCCTCCCCCACCCACGTTCGTGGCGGAGGAGCGGTTCTGCGCAGAGCGACGAGGCCCTGCGGCTCACGTCCCGGCAAGGCAGGGCTCGCCCCCGTCCCGCCGGACGTCCACCTCCAGCGCGTAGGGCACAAGGGAGCCGAACACGCCCACTCCATCCCCCACTACACTGGAGATTCGCACCAGGCCGGAGGGGTGGAAGGAACCACCGCGCACCGCGTTGACGAAGTTGCGGTCCATGGCGCCGATGGTCAGCCGCACGCGAGCGCCCTCGGGAAAGCCGTCCTGGATGGCGAGCATGAGCTCCCGGCTGTACTTGGTGCGCTCGAAGACCCCGAGGTCCGTGGGCACGACGATGGTGGTGTCGCGCTCCGAGATGGAGGCGCCGAACAGCTCCACGACCTCGGGGATATCAGGGATGCCGCGCCCGGCCAGCGCCTCGCGCAGCCCTTCGATCTTCATGTGGGTCACGTAGGCCCTGGCGCCTGAGGCGATGGACCAGTGCAGCGCGAGTGCGCTGTCCGGGGGGAGCACGCACCGGCCCACCTCGCCCATGGGGCGAGCGGCCGCGGGGGAGAGGCCGTGCAGTTCGAAGGGACCGGGCACGGTCGTCCGCCCGTGAAGGCGTTTCCCGTCCGCCGTCTCGATCCGCAGCTCATAGCTCTCCCCCGGCACCACCCACCGTCCGGCGGATGCGGGCGATACGTAGCAGCTCGCCTGCACCTCGACCGAGTCCTTGCCCGCGGAGTAGGCGGGGTCCACCGAGAAGCAGCGCTCCGCCGGGGCGGGCTCGAAGGCGACCTCGAGCCCGTCGCCGCGACGGACCCGCACGCTCGCTCCCTCTTCCCCGCCGATCCGGCGGCCGTTCAGGGTGTGGTGCAGGAGCACGTGCTGCTCGTCCCGCCCTGCGTCGAGGATGGACTCGACCACGAGGAGATCGCTTCCATCGGGAATCGTCATCTCGGCGAGCTCGCATCCGGCCAGGGTGCCGGTCATGGCCAGACCCAGCGCGGCCCGCCGCCAAGTCCAGATCGTGCGCATCAGAACGTCACCTCCACGCCGATGGTGGGCAGCACCGGGAACATGCTGATCCCTGACCTCGTCGCCGGGCTCTCGGAGTAGTCGTAGAAGTAGAACAACGGATTCTTGCGGTTGTACACGTTCAGCACCTGCAGGTACGGCGTCACCGTGCCCCAGCGCCGCTGGAAGGTGCGGCGGAGCGAGAGGTCGAGCCGGTGATAGGCGGGGTAGCGGGCCCCATTCCGTGGGCCCAGCACCACGAACATCGGTGGCGCCTCGGGCTCCTCGCTCCCCGTGGGGATGGGAAGGCGGTGCCGTCCCGTGCTCGGGTCGTACTCCCAGTTGACGTGCTGGGCCACGGGGCGGGTGTAGGGAAGCCCCGACCCGAAGGCCCAGCGGAGGCCGATCTCCGTGTGGGGCCGCGGCGCATACCGCAGCACGAGGTCGATGTCCACCCGGCGGTCGAAGCCGGGAGGGTAGGTGATCTCGGGCGGCACGTCCTCCCACCCCACGGCCAGGGGATCCGGGAAGCGCCGCTCCGCCTTGAGGAGCGAGATGGTGGTCCAGCCCGTCCACCGCCCCGTGTGCTTGCGCACCTGGAGGTCCAGCCCGTAGGAACGCCCCTCGCCCTGCAAGTAGTCGTCGCTCGGGGTGTTGAGGTCGTCGGCGTCGTTGTACGTCACCAGGCCCCGGAAGCGGCGCAGGTAGGCCTCGGCAGAGGCCGACCAGCTCTCGCCCCAGAACCGCTCTACGCCGAGCTGGGCCTGGTCCGAGGTGACGGCGGGGAGGTGGCGGCCCGCCACCACCCAGACCTCGTTGGACAAGGGCAGGGTCTCGTCCCGGAGCGAGTGCAGGAACTGCGTGTAGCGGCCGGCCGCGAGCTTGATGGCCGCCTCGTGCTTCGCGCCGAGGAAACGCTTGACCGCCAGGCGCGGCGCGAGCCGCAGGAAGGTGGTGTCGCTGGCCGCCCAGGCGTCCAGGCGCACGCCGGGCTCCACGATCCACGCCTCGGTGGGACGCCAGCGGAGCTGCGCGTAGGCGCCGCCGAGCGTGCCCCGGTCCTCCTGCTCCCAGAAGGTGGAGCCGCCACCCTCGGCGAGGTTGAGGGAGCGCAGCCGGCTCAGCTCCGCCCCGAGCTGGAGCGAGAGCCCGGAGGAGAATTCGCGCCCCAGGTCCCCCCGGCCGGAGAGCTGCTCCAGGCGACTCTCGTAGGTCTGCCCGGCGAAGTCAACGAGGCCGAAGTGCTCGGCGTAGCGCGAATAACCGAGCCGCACCGTGGAGAGCCATTCGCCCAGCGGCTGGTCCCAGCGGATCCCCACCACATCGTTGCCCCAGCCC
This sequence comes from Longimicrobiales bacterium, assembly GCA_036564015.1. GTDB lineage: Bacteria > Gemmatimonadota > Gemmatimonadetes > Longimicrobiales > RSA9 > DATCLG01. Next base: position 2,321 of record DATCLG010000126.1, on the reverse strand, counting down.
CACTTCACCCGGAGCACCTCCCCCTCGTCGTTATCCCCCTCGCCTCCATCGCTACGCTCGGGGTCGCGCTTCGACATGTCGAGCACGTCGTCGCCCGTATAGGCGGTGAGACGGAGCTGCCCCCCGCCCGGCATGGGGAGCGTGAGGCCGCCCTGCAGGTCCACCAGGTGGTAGGGCAGGCCCACGTCCGGAGGGAGGAGCTTATCGAAGTACGACCGGCGCGCGGAGAGGAACCAGCCGCCCCGCAGCATCCCGGCCCCCGCCGGCAGGCTCCCGTGGAGGCTGACGCGAGAGGCCAGGAGCGACATGCCCACTTCCCCCCCGAACTCCTCTCCGCCGTAGTCCCTGGTCTCCACCTGGAGTACGGAGGAGACCCGCCCCCCGTATTCCGCGCCGAACCCGCCCGAGAGGAGCTCGGCCCGCGCGAGCGCATCCGAGTTGAAGACGCTGAAGAGCCCGCCCAGATGGAACGGGTTGAAGATGGGAAAGCCGTCCAGCAGGATCAGGTTCTGGTCGGTCGAGCCACCGCGGACGTTGAACGCGCTGGAGAAGTCGGAGGTGGAGACGACGCCGGGGAGCACCTCCACCGCGCGGAGCACGTCCGCCTCGGCCAGCCCCGGTAACGCCTTGAGCTCGCCGGCGGTGACCACGCGGGCGGTCACGCCAGCCTCGGACTCGAACCGCGCGCGCTCGCGAGGGGTGTTGCGGGCGTCCACCACGAAGCCCTCGACGGCGATCGGGGCGGAGACGAGCTGGAGGTCGAGGACGCGGACGTCCCCCGGGGCAAGCTCGATCTCCACCGATCGGGTTTCGTACCCGATCCGCTGCACCCCCAGCCGGTACCGTCCTGGAGCAACGTCGCTCAGGCGGAAGGCGCCGTCGGCGGCGGACAGCGTGGAGCCGACGACCACGTCGTCTGCGGCGCGTCGCAGGACGAGCCGCGCCTCGGCGAGAGGGGCCCCCGCGTCATCCGTGACCCGGCCCCGGACTTCGGCCTTCCTCGAGCCCTGGGCCGGGGCCGGGGAGGGGACGAGGAGAGAAGCAAGGAAAAGCGCAAGCATCCACCCGACCCCGCGGGCCGATGGGCTTCGCCATGACATCGTTCGGATGGTCATCATCGGTTCTGGTCTATCCATTCAAGCTCCCGATTGCGGGAGCGGATCGTTGAGCCGCCGCGCCGGACCAGGGTCGGCCGGGGCGGTCCTGGCGCCGGAACGTTAGTGTGCACCCCCTGCGGCGGCAAACGCGCCCCCAATCGACGTCTTCGTGCGGCCTCATGGCACGACCTCGGGCCGCCCCGGCTCCCGCCTCGACGGTCCACTACGGATGCGGCTCTTCGCTGTTTCAGCCGACGTGACGTGATGGACAAGGAACAATGATGCCGACCGGTCCCGCTGTCCTGAACAGGAGCAGCGCGGCCTGGAGGTTTTTCACGGTTTCCCTTTCGGCGGTGACGGCCCGCGAATCCGGCGGCGCTGGAGTATGTGACTCCGACCGGGAGGGTCGTCTGCCTGGGCGTGCGGACCAGGCACCACTTTCCAAAGTTGCTCCAGCCCGGTATGGGAATGACCCAGCTAAGCAGCCGACTGTCGCAATATCAGGAGGCGAGCGCCCAAGGCGGCCGGCGGGCCCGACGGCGCCACAGGCGAGAGGCGGAGGTAGGCAGCGATCCGCCGGGCCGGCTCCGGGCCGAAGTCCGGCCCCTTTCCCCAGCGCGGGGGCCGGCCGACCGCTGCGCGAGTGGGGCTCGGATGGGAGACGACGAGCGCGAGGAGCTCAACGGAGCCGGTGAGTGGCGCCGGCGTGGAGGAGAGCTCCGGAGCGCTCTGGGCGGGGGCGGAACCGCAGGCGCTTGCAGGCAGGTGGAGTCGTAGCAGGCGACCCATGCGCCCGAAGGTGCGTGGGAATACGGCGCACCACCATGGCCATTCGGGTCAACTCTGGAAAATGGTGCCTGGTCCGCTCACCCCCTCTGGTCCGCTCACTCGCCCCGGTCCGCTCACTCGCCCCGCTCACTCGCCTGGTCCGCTCCCCTCCGCCACCCAGCCTGCCCCCGGCCGCGCCGCGGCCCCGGTCACAGCAGCGCCCGGCGCAGCTCCTCCGGACTCTTCGGCGAGAGCAGCCCCGGCGCGACGTCGAACACCGTCCGCGCCCCCCGTTCGCCGGCGCGGTGCAGCCGATACGCGGCCCGGGCGTAGGCGACGAGCACGCTCGCCGTGAACTCCGGATTGCTGTCGAGGCGGAGCGAGAACTCCATCACGTGCTTGTGGCCCGTGCCGGTCTCGTCGGTGTGAATGACGAATCCACCGTGGGGCATCGCC
>DATCLG010000125.1:0-17857 GCA_036564015.1 Longimicrobiales bacterium | reverse complement strand
CGTGCTCAGCGTGGTCTCCCTCTTCTTCTACTCGATGCCCTCCTTCTGGCTGGCCCTCATGCTGATGCTCCTCTTCTCCCTCAAGGCGCACCAGTGGGGCTGGCCGATCGCGCTCCCGCCGACCGGCATGACCAGCGTCGATTACGAGTTCCTCTCCGCCGGCGCCAGACTCTGGGACCGCCTGACGCACATGGTCCTCCCGGTCGGCACGCTGACGCTCGCGCTCGCGGCCGGCGTCTCCCGCTACGCCCGGGCCCAGATGCTCGAGGTGATCCGGCAGGACTACATCCGGACCGCGCGCGCCAAGGGCCTCCCCGAGCGGAGGGTGATCCTCGGGCACGCGCTCCGGAACTCGCTCCTCCCGGTGATCACGCTGCTCGGGCTGTACTTGCCGTTCCTGTTCAGCGGGGCGGTGTTCGTCGAAGTCGTCTTCGCCTGGCCCGGGATGGGGCAGGTCATCGTCTCGGCGATCTTCCAGCGCGACTACCCCGTCGTCATGGCGACGAGCTTCCTCTTCGCGACCATGGTGGTCGCCGGCAACCTCCTGGCGGATGTGCTCTATGCCGTCGCTGATCCGCGCATCCGGTACGAGTAGGGCAGGAGGCGGTGCGGTGGGTCCGCTCCGGAGCCCGGCTGCGCCGGTCTCCTGCGCGGGTCGCGGAGCCGCTGCGCGTCTCCGCTCCGGTCGGCGAGCCCCTCACGGGTCTCGCCTCCGGCTGCGCGAGCCCGCTGCGCGGTCTCGCGCAGCGCAGAGCGCCGGTGGGCTCCGGGAGCCCGCTCTGCGGGCTCCCGGAGCCGGACCTGGAGGGTGGCATGGTTGAGCCGCGCGATCCCTACCCGGACCCGGAGTCCGCTCCGGCGGCGGGGCTTCCGCCGCGCAGGTCCGGCCCGGTGACGACGCCCGTCACCCCGCCGGCGACGCTCCCGGCCGAGCGAGGCGCGATCGCCGCCGAGGCGCCGCCCGTCCCCGCCCCGGCGTACGCCCGGGTCCTCTCGGCCCTGCTCCCGGGCGCGGGGCACCTGGCCATGGGCGCCTGGGTCCGGGGCATGCTCTTCCTGCTGTCCTGGGGCCTCCTGCTCGGGATCCTCTACTGGGCCCGGGACCGCGTCGCGGCCATCCCGAGGACCGGCACGCTCGACGACTGGGTTGCCGTCGCCTCCCTCGCCCTCGCCCTGGCCTTCCTCTGGGGCTACGCGCTCTACGACCTCTCCGGCGCACGCGCCCGCCGCGCCGCCGCGCGCGGGGACTCCCAGTGGAGCATCGCCGCACGCCACTTCCGCCGCAACCGGCCGGCGCTCGCCGGGCTCGCGCTCGTCGCCCTCCTCTACACCGTCGCGCTCCTTGCGCCGCTCATCGCGCCCTACGACCCGATCGCCCAGAACATCCTGGAGAGCTACCAGCCGCCCTCCGCAGAGCACTGGTTCGGCACCGACCGGTTCGGCCGCGACATCCTGAGCCGCGTCCTGTTCGGGGCCCGGATCTCGCTCTCGATCGGGTTCGTCGCCACCGCGATCAGCATCACCGTGGGGACGCTCCTCGGCGCCGTGGCGGGCTACTTCGGCGGAAAGATCGACGCCGCGCTCATGCGCTTCACGGACATGGTGCTCTCCTTCCCGCGCCTCATCTTGCTGCTCCTGGTCGTGGCGCTCTTCAGCCCCTCGATCCCCGTGATCATCCTGGTGCTCGGGCTGACACAATGGCCGAGCACGACGCGGATCGTGCGGGGCGACGTGCTCAGCCTGCGGGAGCGGGAGTTCATCCAGGCGGCGCGGGCGCTGGGGTTGAGCCGGACGCGGATCATCCTGCGGCACCTGATCCCGAACGTGCTCGCGCCGGTGATCGTGAGCGCGACGCTGGGGATCGGGAACACGATCGTGTTCGAGGCAGGGCTCTCGTTCCTGGGGCTCGGGGTCCAGCCGCCGACGCCGTCGTGGGGGAACATGGTGGCGGATGGGCGGGACAACCTGATCGGGGCGTGGTGGGTCGCGACGTTCCCGGGCCTGGCGATCGTGCTCACCGTGCTGGCGTTCAACCTCGTGGGGGACGGGCTCCGCGACGCGCTGGATCCGAGGTTGAGGACGTGATGGTCCGGCGGGGTCGTTCCTGGTTCGGGTGGCCGGCCCGCGGTGTGGCGGCCGCGGGGGAGCGGGCCCGGATCGTTTCGTGCGCGCCCGCGGGTGCGCCGCGGGCCGGTGGAGTCTGAGGTGGAGATGCCGCTGCTCGAGGTGTCGAATCTGCGGACCTACTTCCGCACCGACGAGGGGGAGGCGCGGGCGGTGGACGGGGTGTCGTTCACGGTGGAGGCGGGCGAGGTGGTGGGGATCGTGGGGGAGAGCGGGTCGGGGAAGTCGGTGACGTCGCTCTCGATCCTGCGGCTGATCCCGGAGCCGCCGGGGCGGATCCTGCCGGGCAGCTCGGTGCGGTTCAAGGGCGAGGAGCTGGTGACGGCGTCGGAGGATCGGCTGCGACAGATCCGGGGGAACGACATCGCGATGATCTTCCAGGAGCCGATGACGTCGCTCAACCCGGTGTACACGGTGGGGGCGCAGATCATGGAGGCGCTGCGGCTGCATCGGGGCCTGGGGAAGCGCGAGGCGCGGGAGCGGGCGATCGAGCTGCTGCGGATGGTGGGGATCGCGGACCCGGAGGCGCGGGTGGACGCCTACCCGCATCAGCTCTCGGGCGGGATGCGGCAGCGGGTGATGATCGCGATGGCGCTCTCGTGCGAACCTGACCTGCTGATCGCGGACGAGCCGACGACGGCGCTGGACGTGACGATCCAGGCGCAGATCCTGGAGCTGCTGCGGGAGCTGCAGCAGCGGCTGGGGATGGCGATGATCCTGATCACGCACGATCTCGGGGTGGTGGCGCAGGTGTGCGACCGGGTGCTGGTGATGTACGCGGGGGAGGTGGTGGAGGAGGGGAGCGTGGAGCAGATCTTCCGGAACCCGCGGCATCCGTACACGCAGGGGCTGCTCGAGGCGATCCCGCGGCTCGGCCAGGAGCGGGATCGGCTGGCCACGATCCCGGGGGCGGTCCCGAGCGCCGTGGCCTGGCCGACGGGGTGCCGGTTCCATCCCCGGTGCCCCTACGGCTGGGAGCTGACCGCGCGGGAGCACCCGGAGCTCTTCGACGTGGAGCCCGGCCACCGTTCCCGCTGCTGGCTGGAGCGGTACCCGGAGCGGCGGGAGGAGGTGGACCGAACGACGGGCGGGTTCGCGGGCGTGGCGGCGGGGCGGGCGGGCGCGCCGGCGGAGGAGGCGCACCGGGAAGCCGCCTCGGCCGGCACGGCGCCGCCGGCCGAGGCGGCGCCGCCGGAGGCGCCGCCCCGGCCACTCTCCGAGCACCCCGAGGTGGAGAAGGACGTCGGCCGATGAGCAGCGGAGCCGAGGTTCGCCTTCCGCCGGCGAAGGGAGACAGCGACCTGCGCGGCCGCACGCTGGACGAGGTGCCGCCTCCCCCGGACGTGCTCCTGGACGTGCGGGGGCTGGTGAAGCACTTCCCGATCCGGCGCGGCCTGTTCGGGCGGACGGTGGGGCACGTCCGGGCCGTGGATGGCGTCACGTTCTGGGTCCGGCGCGGGGAGACGCTCGGGCTGGTGGGGGAGTCCGGCTCCGGGAAGACGACCACGGGCCGGACGATCCTCCGGCTGATCGAGCCCACGGCCGGCGTGGCCCGCTTCGATGGCCAGGACATCTTCCAGATGCGGGAGGCCGAGCTGCGGCGGCTGCGTCGGCGGGCGCAGATCGTCTTCCAGGACCCCTTCGGCTCGCTGAATCCGCGCATGACGGTGGGGGACACACTCCGCGAGGCGCTCGAGGTGCATCGACTGGCGCGGGGCGCCGCGGCCGAGCGCCGGGTGCGGGAGCTGCTGGAGCTGGTGGGGCTCTCCCCCGACCACGCGAGCCGCTACCCTCACGAGTTCAGCGGCGGGCAGCGCCAGCGGATCGGGATCGCCCGGGCGCTGTCGGTGGAGCCCGAGTTCATCGTGTGCGACGAGCCGGTCTCGGCGCTGGACGTCTCGGTCCAGGCCCAGGTCCTCAACCTGCTGCGCGACCTCCAGCGCCAGTTCGGCCTGGCCTACCTCTTCATCGCGCACGACCTGAGCGTGGTCGACCACATGAGCGACCGCATCGCCGTGATGTACCTGGGCAGGATCGTCGAGATCGGCAACGCGCGGGACGTGATCCGCAACCCCCGGCACCCGTACACCCGCGTTCTTCTCTCGGCGGTGCCGGTCCCGGAGCCGCGGGCCCGGCGGGGCCGTGGGGACGCCCCCGCAGGCCCGACGCGCCTCACGGGGGACGTGCCGAGCCCCGCCAACCCCCCGTCGGGATGCCCGTTCCACCCGCGCTGCCCGCACCCGCTCAAGGACGCCGACTGCGCCCGCATCGTCCCCCCGCTCGCGGAGAAGGCGCCGGGCCAGTTCGCTGCGTGCATCAAGGAACCCGCGCATGTTCCGGCGGTATAACGTCCCGCTCGCGGCGTGCGCGACGTGGCGGTCGCGGCTCGGCATGGAAAATGAAAACCCTTCGCCGCTGCGTGAAACGGTACCTTCACTGCGCGGAGGCCACGGTGAAACCTAACCCTCGGGTTCGCAAGGCCCCCAGGCTCGGCGCTCTCCTCGCCTTAGGCCTCTTCTTCGCCGCGATCGTGGGGTGCAGCGGCAACACGGGCCCTCGGCGCCCCGGCCCGAGGGGAGACGAGCCCGTCATCCGCCCCCTCGAGATCTACCGCCAGCTCGGCCTGCTCGCCGGGTCGGAGGTCTTCCCGGCCGTCGCAGGCTTCTCTACGTTCGCCGGCCCGGAAGATTCGACCTACGTCGTCTTCGGCCTCTCGCTCCCGAACAGCGCGCTGCGGTTCCAGAGGGACGGCTCCGCCTTCGTCGGCGAGTACCAGGTGACGCTCGCCTTCCACCGCGACGGCCAGGAGGTGAAGCGGGTCGAGCGGCAGGAGATCGTGCGCATCCCGAGCTTCTCGGAGACCGGCCGCACCGACGAGAGCATCCTCTTCCAGGCCGTGGTGGCGCTCCCGCCGGGGCAGTACGTCGTCGATGTGGCGGTGCGAGACGCCTCCAGCTCGCGCGGCTTCGAGACCCAGGACACGCTCGATGTGCCGGCCTACGGGCCCTCCGGCCGGCGGATCACGAACCCGGTGCTCGTCTACCAGGCGCGGGGTCGGAGCGCCCCGGGGGAGCTGCCGGATTTCATCCTGAACCCGCGGCACAGTGTCCCCTACGGGGGTGAAGCGGCGCGCCTGTACGTGGAGGCCTATGGCGTCCCCGCCGGCTACCCCGTCACGATGCGCGTCCTGGGCGATCGCGACACGGTTCTCTGGCAGACCCGCGCGGTCTTCCAGGAGGGGACGGGCGAGCTGCGGCACGCGCTCGTCGAGGTTCCGCCGGCGTCGCTCCCGCTCGGCAGGCTCTGGGTGGAGGTGCGGGCCGAGGGTGAGGAGCAGGGTGTGCGTCGGGCGCCGCTCGTGAGCACGATCTCGGACCAGTGGATGGTGGCCAACTTCGAGCAGGTCCTCGACCTGCTGGCCTACATCGCCACCTCGGAGGAGCTGGAAGCCCTCCGTTCCGCCACGGGCGCGGAGCGCCGGCAGCGGTGGGAGGAGTTCTGGCGGCGGCGCGACCCGATCCCCGCGAGCCCGATCAACGAGTTCCGGGAAGAGTTCTTCCAGCGCGTGCGCATCGCGACGGAGCAGTTCGGGGAGTCCGGGGAGCCGGGGTGGAAGACCGACCGCGGGGAGGTCTTCATCGTGCTCGGGCCGCCGGACCACATTTACGAGCGGCAGTTCGGGAGCACAGGGTTCACCGGTCCGCCGAACGCCATGCAGTGGATCTACGAGAGCTCGCCGATCGGGCGGCTGGACCTGATCTTCGTGGATCGCTCGGGCTTCGGCCGGTACGAGCTGACGCCCACGTCGCGCTCGGCGTTCCGCTCGGTGGCGAACCGGCTCAAGCCGAGAAGGGAGAGAGATTAGCGGGCTGCGCGGCGCGATGGTTGCAGCACTCGCCACACAGGGCGGGTCCCCTCGGGGACTCGCCCTGTGTGGTTCTCTTGCCTGGAGGGACAGGATGCAGGCGCGGCGTTACCTGTTCCTCACGCTGCTGTACCTCGCTTTGATCCTCACGCCGTTGCTCTTCGAGCGTCGGGGTCCGGAGCGGCGGCGCCCGCGTGCCCCGCAGCCGGTGCCTGCAGAGGCGCTCGAGGCGCTCCGGCAGGGCCGGTACTGGAGGGCGAGCCTGATCCTGCGCGATTACCTGGCGCTGGCGCCGGACACGGCGCCCGAGACCGTGCTGCTGGCCGCGAGGGCTGCGGCGGGGGCGGGCGACTGGGCGCTCGTCGAGGAGCTGCTCGGCGGGCGCGACTGGCTGGACCGGATCGGCGGAGGGGACGGGTGGAACCTGCTGGGCCGCAGCCGCCTAGAGCTGGGGCGCTGGCCGGCCAGCGGCGAGGCGCTGCGGCGGTTCCTGGCCGTGGCGCCGCACACAGGCCAGCGGGAACGGGGGCTGGCGGAGGTCAGGCGCGGCCTGGCGCTCGCGAAGGCCGGCACGATAGGGGAGGCGCTGGCCGCGTTCTCCCGGGCAGAGCAGGCGCTCCCCCAGCTCGGGGACTGGATCCAGATCTTCGCCGCCAGCGCCGCCGCTCAGGTCGGCGACACCGCGGAAGTCCGGAAACGGCTGGCCGACGCCGATCCCGTGCTGGCGCGGGAATGGGGCTGGCGCCTCCGCGTGCGGGCGCTCCAGACGGCGCGAGACGCGCGCGGCGCCCTCCTGGCCGCCGAGGCCGCGGCCAACGGCCTCGACGACGCAGGCCGGCGAGCGGAGGCGTGGGCGGTGACCGGCGAGCTCCGCCTCCTCCTCCGGGACACGGCGGGGGCCCGGGCGGCGTTCCGGCGGGCGATGGAGGCCGCGCCGATGTCCGAAGGCGCGCTCACCGCGGCCCGGGTCGCGAGCACGATCCCGGGCCTCTCTCCGGAGGAGCACCTCCGCATCGGCCGCCTCTACCTCCGCCACGGCAACCTGGAACGGGGGATCGCCGGGCTCCAGGCCTACCTGGCTTCCGCCAGCGGCTCGCCCGTCGAACGGGGCGAGGTGCGGCTCGAGCTCGGACGCGCGCTTTTCCGCGCAGGCCGCTACGCGGATGCGGAGCGGCTGTTCGTCGACCTGGGCAGGGAGGCCCATTCGCCACGGATCGGCGCAGACGCGCTGCTCCTGGCGGGCCGCGCGCAGTACCGCCAGGGCCGCGAGGCGGAGAGCCGGGCCACGTTCCTCAGCGTCGCGCGGCGGTTCCCCCGGGAACGAGCAGCGGCCGAGGCGCTCTTCCTCGTCGCCGACCTGGACCACGACGCCGGGCGCCTGGCCAGCGCGCGCGAGTTCTACCTCCGGGTCGCCCGCTCGGGCCACGACACCGACGTCGTCGGGCTCGCCCACATGCGCCTGGGCGGCATGGCCTTCGTGGCCAGGGATTTCGAGGGCGCGGCGGCCACGTTCGACGGGTATCGGCGCCACTACCCGCAGGGCAAGCGGCACCAGCAGGCCACCTACTGGGCGGCCAGGGCCTACCTCGAGCTCGGCAAGCGGGACCTGGCCCGCGCCCGGCTGGAAGAGGTGCGCGCGCTCGCGCCGTTCTCCTACTACGGGATCCGGGCCGCAGAGCTGCTCGGCAAGTCCTTCTGGGACGGCACGGTCGAGCCCTCCCCGCCCCCCAACCCCCGGACCCGCGCCGAGGTCGAGGCTGCCCTCGCCCGCGTCGACCTGCTCCGGGAGATCGGCTGGGAGGACGCGGCCGCGTTCGAGGTCGAACGCGTCAAACGCCACCTGCTGCGCCGCGACGGCGCGATCTACACGCTGGCCGAGGCGTTCAACGAACGCGGCTACACCTTCGCCGGGATCCAGCTCGGCTGGGAGATCTTCCGCCGCGAGGGCGCCTGGAACCTGCGCCTCCTCCGCATCATCTACCCATTCCCTTATCGAAACCTTATCGTAGCCGAAGCACGAGAGAGAGGTCTCGATCCGTTCTTCGTCGCGGGGCTCATCCGCCAGGAGTCGATGTTCGACGCGGTGATCAAGAGCCCCGTCGGGGCGGTCGGCCTCATGCAGATCATGCCGCGGACAGGCGAAGAGCTGGCCCGGAAGGCCGGCCTCACCGGCTTCGACCCGAGCATCCTCCAGCGGCCGGAGATCAACCTGCACCTCGGCATGCTCTACATCGCGGAACTGATGCAACGCTTCGGGAATCGCCTCCCGTCGGTGCTGGCGGCCTACAACGCGGGCCCGCACCGGGTCGCCCGCTGGCGGCAGTACCCGGAGTACCAGGATGAGGAGCTGTTCGCCGAACGGATCCCCTTCGAGGAGACGCGGGACTACGTGAAGGTCGTCCAGCAGAACGCGTTCCTCTACCAGGCGCTCTACGGGGGGAGTCCCAACTCCAGCCAGGGAGACTGATTGACGGGGCAGACCCGCTTAGCCAGAGAGAAGCGCCCCGGGTCCCGCAACTCGCGGGAGGTGGCGCGTAAGCTCCTCCACATCGCGGCCTCCGTGGCCGCGACGGCCATCGCCTGGGGGCTCCCGGCGTGGTCCGCGCGCGTGATCTGCGTGGCGGCCGCGGTGGTGGCGTACATCGTCGAGTTCGTCCGGCTCCGGAGTCCGGCCGCGGGCCGGAAGTTCCTGGAGACGTTCGGCCCGCTCCTGCGCGCTCGCGAGACCCGCGACATCACCGGCGCGACGACGCTCGCCACCGGCTTCGCCATCACGATCGTGCTCTTCCCTCCCCCGATCGCCGCGGTCGGTTTTCTTTACGCGGGCCTGGGCGACGCGGCCGCGGCGCTGGTCGGCCGCCGGTTCGGCCGCCACCGCATGCGCTGCAGGAAGAGCCTCGAGGGTAGCCTGGCCTTCCTCCTCGCGTCGCTGGTGGCCGGGTGGGCGGCGCCGAACGTCGCTTTCCCGCCGGCCGCCATCGGCGCGGTGGCGGCGACCCTGGTCGAGGCGGTGCCACTGCCGACCACGGTGGACAACCTGGTCCTCCCCATCGTCAGCGCGGCGACGATCTGGATCGCCTGCGGACTCCTGTTCTGAGACCTCTCCGGGTCGCCGGGTCGCCATCCGCGCGGGGCTGCGGACGGTAGTCCGGTGTCATCTGTAACCGGGACAACAATATGGACGAAATTACGATTATCCCTCCTGGGGTCGGGCGGTGGAAAGGCGGCATCTCTCCCCCGAAAAAACAAGATTTTGCTTGACACGTAGCATGGGCCGACCTACCTTGCTATCTGCAGGAATTGTAGCTCTGCATCAACCTTTGTCGGAGGTCAGATTCAATGGCCAGGGGGAAGGTCAAGTGGTTCAATGACGCCAAGGGTTACGGCTTCATTGAGCAGCCCGACGGGGAGGACGTTTTCGTCCATTTCTCGGCGATCAACATGGAGGGGTTCAAGACCCTCGCCGAGGGTGAAGAGGTCGAGTTCGAGGTACGCCAGACCGAGAAGGGCCTCCAAGCCGCAAACGTGACGAAGATTGCTTGACCTCCCACGGGCCATTGAAATCGAACGAGCGCCCCGTCAGGCTCCTGACGGGGCGCTCGTTCGCACTGGACGGGCGTAGCCGGAGGACGACATCTTGGCTGCCCATGGCGCAGGGCGGGCCTGCGCGTCGTTCCGGCGTGGCCGTGCAGGGGCACGGGCCGTGACGCGGCGGCTACGAGCAGGGCCGGCGCACACGCTGGCGGGATCGGGGTACAAGACCCGGTAGGGACTCCCGAAAGGATGCGTGATGGCGGAGAAGCCACCGAAGACCCGGCCGCGACTCTTCCTGATCGACGGCTACGCGCTGATCTATCGTTCTTTTTTTGCGATGATCAGCCGGCCGCTGACCACGTCGAAGGGGGAGAACACCTCTGCGGCGTGGGGGATGACGAAGTTCCTGCTGAAGATCCTGGAGGAGCACGAGCCGGACTACCTGGGGGTGGTGCTGGACGCGGGGACGAGCGCCCGCGAGGTGCGGTACCCTGCGTACAAGGCGACGCGGGAGAAGATGCCGGACGAGCTGCGGGCGTCGCTGCCGCGGATCCACCAGCTCCTCGAGGCGTTCCGGATCCCGATCCTGATGCTGCCGGACCACGAGGCGGATGACGTGATCGGCACGCTGGCCGTGCAGGCGGTGGAGCGAGGGCTGGAGGCGGTCATCGTCTCGGGGGACAAGGACTTCTACCAGCTCATCCGGCCGGGGATCTGCCTGCTGAACCCGGGGCGCGGCGGTCCGGCGGGGATCGAGGAGGAGTGGGTGGACCTGCGGAACGCGACGGACCGGCTCGGGGTCCCGCCCGAGCGGGTGACGGACTACCTGGCGCTGATCGGGGACTCGTCGGACAACGTGCCGGGCGCGAAGGGGATCGGCCCCAAGACGGCGATCCAGCTGATCGAGCAGTGGGGGGGCGTCGAGGCGATCCTCGCGCGGGCGGAGGAGTTGCCGAACAGGCGGGCGCGGGAGGCGCTGCTGGCGCACCGGGAGGACGTGCTGCTCTCGAAGGAGCTGGTCACGATCCGGACGGATCTGCCGCTGGAGCTGGACCTGGAGGCGCTGCGGGTGAAGGAGCCGGACCGGGATCGGCTGCGGGAGGTCTTCCTGGAGCTGGAGTTCCATTCACTGGTCCGGGAGTTCGCGGCGCCGGCGCAGGAGGCGAAGCCGTTCAAGCAGCAGTACCGGGTGGTGGACACGCCGGAGGGGGTGCGGGAGCTGGTCGCGCGGGCCAGGGAGCTCGGCCGTTTCGCGGTCGATGTGGAGTCCACCCACCTGAATCCGCTCCGCGCCGAGCTGGTGGGGATCAGTCTGGCGTTCGCGCCCGGGGAGGCGTTCTATCTGCCGTTCGGGCACCGGACGCCGGGCGAAGGGGCGGACCTGTTCGTCGGGCCGGGGGAGCGGGAGGCGGCGGGGAGCGCGCCTGTGCGCAACCTCCCGCCGATCACGTCGGAGCCGATGCTCCCGCTGAAGGAGCTGCTGGAAGATCCATCGGTGGGCAAGATCGGGCACAACCTGAAGTACGACCTCCTGGTGCTGCGACGGGCGGGGGTGGAGCTCCGTGGCATCGCCTTCGACACCATGCTGGCCTCGTACGTGCTCGATCCGGGGCGGCGGGAGCACAGCCTGGATTCGCTCGCGCTCCAGTACCTGGACCACCGGACCATCACGTACGAAGAGCTGTGCGGCAAGGGGAAGGACCAGGTCTCGATCGCGGCCTGCCCGCTCGACCGGGTCAGGGATTACGCCTGCGAGGACGCGGACGTCGCGCTCCGGCTCGAGCGCCTGTTCGATGAGGAGCTGGAGCGGTGCCAGCTCTCGCGGCTCTTCCGCGAGATCGAGCTGCCGCTCGTGGACGTGCTCGCGAGCATGGAGTGGTTCGGGATCCGCATCGACCCGCCGTTCTTCCGCGAGCTGTCGAAGAAGCTGGAGTGCGAGCTGCAGCTGATCCGGGAAGAGATCTACAAGGTGGCGGGCACCGAGTTCAACATCAACTCGACGCCGCAGCTCCGGGAGATCCTCTTCGAGAAGCTCAAGCTCCCGGTCATCAAGCGCACGAAGACGGGGCCGTCGACGGACGCGGCGGTGCTGGAGGAGCTGGCCGCGCAGGGGCACGCGCTGCCGCGGTTGCTGCTGGAGTTCCGGCAGCTGGACAAGCTCAAGGGGACGTACGTGGATGCGCTGCCCGAGCTGGTGAACCCCGAGACGGGGCGCATCCATACGAGCTTCAACCAGGCGGTGGCGGCGACGGGGCGGCTCTCGTCGAGCGACCCCAATCTGCAGAACATCCCGATCCGTACGGAGATCGGCGCGGAGATCCGGAAGGGGTTCATCCCCGCGGACGGGTACGTCTTCCTCTCGGCGGACTACTCGCAGATCGAGCTCCGGATCCTGGCGCACATGTCGGGCGACCCGGCGTTCGTCGAGGCGTTCCGCCGCGGAGTGGACGTGCATCGCCAGACGGCGGCGCTGGTCTTCAACGTGCTGCCGGAGGACGTGACGCCGCAGATGCGGGCCGCGGCGAAAACGATCAACTTCGCGACGATCTACGGCATCGGCCCCTTCGCGCTGGCGCAGCGGCTGGGGACGTCGGTGGCGGAGGCGCGGCAGTTCATCGAGCAATACTTCCGGCGGTTCCCCGGCGTGCGGCGGTACCTGGACGAGCAGATCGCGCACGCGCGGGAGCACGGCTACGTCGAGACGCTCTCCGGCCGGCGGCGTTACATCCCCGAGATCCGGAGCGACAACTTCAGCGTCCGGCAGTTCGGGGAGCGTGCGGCGACGAACGCGCCCGTGCAGGGCACGGCCGCCGACATCATCAAGAAGGCGATGATCGAGATCCACCGCGAGCTGGCCCGGTGCGGCTCCGGTGCGCGGATGCTCCTCCAGGTGCACGACGAGCTGGTGTTCGAGGTGCCCGAGGACGAAGTCGAGGAGACCCGGGCTCTGGTGACCCGGCTCATGGAGAGCGCGTTCGAGCTGTCGGTCCCCCTCGAAGTGGCGACGGGGGTGGGGAAGAGCTGGTTCGAATGCAAGTAGGCCGCCAGCCGGGTCCACGGCCGGTGCGTGGCGGAACGTGGCACGCATCCGGCTTGCGGGTTGCGGCTGCGAGGGGCATTTTATAGCGGGATCATGTCGGAGCAGGAAACGCCGGAGAACCTGGACCGCAGCGAACGAGGTCAGGCGCTCGCGCTCAAGCTCTGGGTGGTGCTGTCGCGGGCGCACAATGCCATCGCTGCGCACGCCCAGGCGGACGTCGCGCGTCACGGCCTGACCCTTGCCGAGTTCGGCGTCCTGGAGGCGCTGTACCACAAGGGGCCGATGCTCCTGGGCGAGATCCAGCGGCGGATCCTGGTTTCGAGCGGCGGGATCACCTATCTGGTGGATCGGCTGGAGGAAAAGGGGCTGGTCCGGCGGCAGCCGTGCACGGTGGATCGTCGGGCGTGCTACGCGGTGCTGACGCCGGAAGGGGAGGCGGTGGTGCAGAAGGTGTTCCCGGCGCACGCGCGGTGCCTCGAGCGAGTGCTCTCGGGACTGAACGAGGAGGAGCAGCGGCAGGCGGTGGATCTCCTTCGCCGGCTGGGCCTTCGGGCGGCCGAGCTGGGCGGTTGTAAGGAGGAGGTTTCCTGACCATTCTTTTTTGTTGCGGAGGTATCTCAGTTCTAAGGTTTTGCTTCCGCTCGCCGTGGGCGCAGGGCTTGCTCCGGCGGGCACGAGTGAAGGCCTGATGGACGCTAACCAGGAGGTGACGATGTCGAACACAGCGGGCGCAGCGGTTGAAGCGGGCAAGAGCGTCTGGCAGATCGACCCGGCCCACACGAACGTGGAATTCTCGACGAAGCACATGATGATCACGACGGTCCGGGGCCGGTTCTCGGGGGTGAGCGGGAAGATCGAGCTGGATGAGACGAACCCGGAGCGTTCCTCGGTCGAGGTGGAGATCGACGCGGCGACCATCGACACGGGGGTGGCGGAGCGGGATGCACACCTCCGGTCGGCGGACTTCTTCGACGTGGAGAAGTACCCGAAGATCACGTTCCGGAGCAAGAGGATCGAGGGGTCGTACGCCTCGGAGGGGGATCGCTTCAAGGTGGTGGGTGATCTGACGATCCGGGGCGTGACGCGGGAGGTGGTGCTGGACGCGGTGTTCGAGGGGAGGGGGAAGGACCCGTGGGGTGGGGAGCGGATCGGGTTCAGCGCGAGCACGCGGATCGACCGGCGGGACTTCGGGCTGACGTGGAACCAGGTGCTGGAGACGGGGGGTGTGCTGGTGAGCCACGAGGTCCGGATCTCGCTCGAGGTGCAGGCGGTGAAGGCTGCCTGATCGATCGGGTCGTGGCGGTGTAGGGTGCGGGGCCGGCCTCTCGCCCGTGTGGGGGCGGGGGTGCCGGCCCCGCTGGCGTGGGTCCCGGGTCGTGGCCCAGGCCGCTATGGTGTTGCGCCACGGCCAGAGGCAGGTTTGGGGCACACGCGGCCCGGCGGGACCGGCCGGCCACGGGGGCCGGGGGTTCCCGGGGGCGAGAGCAAGGAGGGGGTATGAGCCGGTCGGTGAACAAGGTGATTCTGGTGGGCCATGTGGGCCGGGACCCGGACGTCCAGACGACGGCGGCGGGGACGAAGGTGGCGCACCTGTCGCTGGCCACGAGCCGGCGGATCCCGCGGGATGGCGGTTTCGAGGATCGGACGGAGTGGCATCGGCTGACGCTCTGGGATCGGCTGGCGCAGGTGGCGGAGGAGTACATCCGGAAGGGGGACCGGATCTACGTGGAGGGGCGGATCGAGTACGACAGCTACGAGCGGAACGGCGTGACGATCCCGACGGCGGAGGTGCAGGTGCGAGAGCTGGTGCTGCTCGGTTCGCCCGGAGGCCGTGCGGAGGAGGGGGTGGAGGGAGAGGGCGAGGAGTGAGGGGGGCGACGCGGTCCCGACGCGGCCGCGTCGCCGCTCGTGGGCGGCGGGGTTCCGGGGCGGGGGCTTCAGAGGATGTCCCGTAGCCCCGGGTGGACGGAGAGGACCGCCTGCCACTTCCCGCCGTTGAGCCCGCGCACGAGGTCGATGCGGAGGATGTCGTAGATGAGGCCGACGCCGGCGCCCAGGCTGGCGCGCGCGGTGCCGGTCGGGGCCACGTCCCAGCCGGGGGGTGGGGCGGAGCGGGCGAAGTCGGTCCAGCCGATGGCGCCGAGGGCGCGGAGCCGGACCCACGGGCCGACGACCTCGTGAGAGAACTCCAGTTCGCCGAGGGCGAAGCGGTCGCCGCCGAAGCCGCGATAGGCGTAGCCCGGGAGGGTGGCGCGGCCGCCCAGGAGGAAGAGGTGCTGGGCCGGGAGGCGGCCGAAGCCGAGTCCTGCGGCGCCGCGCACCTCGAGGGTGGACTTCCGGTCGGGGGACCGGTAGGCGGCGGCGAGGGTGGCGGTGGGGCGGCCGAACGCCTCGCCCTCGAGGGTCCCGGCGTCCAGCGCGAGCTCGCCGCTCCAGTGCAGGCCGCTCGTCTCGCTGGGGGTGCGGCGGAGGAGGAGGCGGCCGCCCAGGAAGGTGCCTTCATCGATCGGCCGGACCGTGCGGAAGAGGGCCGAGTCGTCGAAGGGCGCGGCGTGCTGGTCGAGCCGGGCGCTCCGGTGTTCCTCCAGGGCGAGGCCGAGGGTGAGGCGCCAGCGATCGGAGAGGCGGCGCTCCGCCGCGATGCTGCCTCCGGAGGCGAAATACGGGTCGAGGTAGTCCACGCCGCTCGTGGCGGCCAGGATCGTGTTGAGCGCGCCGGGGATGCCGGGGCGGATGCCGAGGTCGCGGAGCGCGTTGCGGTGAGCCTCGAGGCGGAAGTCCAGCCCCAGGATCTCGTTGAGGCGGATCAGGCTGCCGGCGGAGAGCTGGCCCGGACCCGTGGCGTACCCGAGGCGGGCTTCCACCTGGCCGAGGCCGCCGAGCGTGTACGCGGCGCCGCCGCCGAGGAACAGGCCCTCAGCCCGGTTGTAGCGCAGCGCGGACGAGGCGTTGGGCAGGTGGAAGCGCAGGCGCGGCAGGGCGCTCAGGCGGCGACGGCCGATCAGCTCCACGGCCATCTTCCTCAGCTCGGAGAGCTGGGGCGGAGGGGCGAGGCCTTCCTCGTTCAGGCCGTCGAAGAGGCCCTGCTCGAACGGGTACGCCTCGCGCTCGACGCGGGGGGCGGCCTCGACGGGCGGGCCGCTGAAGAGGCTCACCGGGAACGGTTGGTTGAACCGGTAGTCGCTGATGCGCAGGACGCCGCGGATCACGCTCCCGATCGGGAAATCGAGCTCGGGGAGCTGGCGCCGGATCTCGAGGCGCTGCTCGTGGGGCAGCCAGTAACGGCCCTCCCACAGGGCGTTGTCCAGCGAGATCTGGATGTAGTCGAGCCGCCGGTCCACGTATGCGGCCGGCGTGAAGGTGAAGGTCATGCGGACGATGTGCGCCGTGGCCTGGTCGAGGAACAGGGAGCCGACGAACGCGGGCCGGTCGGGCCGGACGGGGCGCACCTCGACCTCGTAGACGCGCACCGGCCGGGGGGACCCGGGGAGCGAGAGGGTGAGGGAGTCGGCCAGTCGGTAGTCGTAGATGGAGTCGGCGCCCGGGGCGACCGGGTGGGGCACGTCGCGCACCTCATCGCCGTCGCCGAGCCGGATCACATCGCCGAACCCGTCCTGGACGACGGTGAGGTGGTCCAGGTGGTAGTACATCCGGTTCGGCAGGCGGCTGACGTCGCGGAGCCCGACGATCCGCTGCTTCGTGTAGTTGGGGGCCTGCCAGTAGACCTCGAGCGCTAACTGGTCGACCTTCACCAGGGTGCGCTCTTCGGAGTCCCTGTGGTCGAGAAAGAAGTAGACGTAGCCGTTGGCCCTGGCCTGGTAGTTGTAGAGCCCCGAGTCGGCGCGAGGGGCGGCCCGTCGGGCGCGCGCCCTCTCGATGAGTTCGAGGACCCGTGGGGTGTTCCATTCGCCGGTCTGCTGTGCAGGGAGCGGCCGGGTGGCGCCCACGAGGGCCAGCAGGAACAGACAGGAGGCCTTCCAGCTCATCGGTGACCTGCGCTGCTTACGAAGGACATCCGGGCCGTGCGGAGCGGGGCGTGAAGCCCGGCGATGGACGGCGGAGGCACCGGTGTCCCGTGTTTGCGTGCGAAAGAGGGGAGCGAGCGCGCCGCGAGGGGTCCGTGCGCGGACAGGCTCGCGCGGGCGCCGCTCGGTACGGGCCCGCCTGCGGGGCAGCCCCGTCCGCCACCGCCGCGCCGCAGGTCTCGCGTCGCGAGCGATCGGTGGGCAGGCACCCGCTCCCCCGGCCCGGGCGGGCGGGAAGCGCGCGCTCCCCTGGGCAGTTACCGCCCGGCCGACGTCGGCCGGCGCGAACCGCCGGGATCCCGCCGGCCTCGCGGGCGTCGGCGGCGCTCCGGCAAGGGCGAACCGGGCAGCCCTTCCGGAGTTCCGGGATCGAAGAGCTCCAGCAGGCGAACCGGGTATGATACCTTCCCCGCCGGTGCCGGTTCCGGCACGCGCGAGGCCAGGGGCCGGGCAATAAAACACCGGAGAGCCCTCGCGGGACTCTCCGGCGCAATCGGCGGCAACCGTGAAACACCGGCCTGGCAGGGCCGGAAACGGAACCGAAAGCCGGTCGCGCTCAGTTGGCGCTCCAGAACCCGGCCAGCGCCTCGCCGTCCGGGCTCTCGCGGAGCTTCTCGAAGGCACGGTTCCGGATCTGACGGATCCGCTCCCGCGTGACGCCCAGGAGCGACCCGATCTCCTCGAGCGTCCGCTCCTCGCCGTCGTCCAGGCCGTAGTAGAGGTAGAGGATCTTGCGCTCGCGCTCGGTCAGGTACTTCTCGAACATCCGGTCCAGGAACTCGCGCCGCGCCTGCGCCTCGACGCTCTCCTCGATGTCCTCGCCTTCCGCGCCGGCGAAGCGCTCGCCGAACGACGCGCTGTCCCGGTCGCCCCGGTCCACCGGCGCGTCCAGCGAGAGCTCCGACGCGGCGACGCGGCGCAGCGCCCGGATCGTCTCCACCGGCTCGCCCATGTCCTCCGCGATCTCCTGGTCCGTCGGCGAGCGGCCCAGGATCTGGGTCAGCGCGGTCTCGGTGCGTGACAGCTTGACGAGGTTCGAGTTCTGGTTCAGCGGGATGCGCACGGAGCGGGTCTGCTCGGCGAGCGCCTGGAGCACGGTCTGGCGGATCCACCAGACGGCGTAGGAGATGAACTTGACGCCCTTGTCCGGGTCGAACTTCTTCACGGCCTTGAGAAGGCCCTCGTTGCCAATGCAGACCAGCTCGGCCAGGCCCAGGCCACGGCCCTGGTACTTCTTCACGTAGGAGATGACGAAGCGGAGGTTCGCCG
>DATCLG010000124.1:0-2821 GCA_036564015.1 Longimicrobiales bacterium | reverse complement strand
CTGGGCGACGCCTTCGCGGGCCTGATGCGCCGGCTGAACGAACTGTACAGCCGGTACAGCGATGACCAGCTCGAGTTCCTGGCCGATGCGCTGAAGGAGATGGCACGCCGACAGGTCGAGGCGACGGCGGAGCTCCAGCAGCGCCCCGCCGGGCCGACGAGGTAGCCACGGGCGGGTGACCGGCCGCGCCCGCCCCTGTCCGGGAGATCGACCGGCGCCCGGCCAGCGCGGCCGGGCCGTCCGCCGGTCGGCGCATCCCGGGGCGTGCCGAGGCGAGATCGCCGGGACGGGGGCTTCACCCCATCCCGTTGTCCTTGCTCCTGGTTCGTCGGATTGGATATGATATACAAAACCGCCCGGCGGCCACGCCGGAACCCCTTCGAGAACCTCCAGCCCCAGAACAAGCCATGAGCCACCGCGAGACGTCATCCTGCGTCAGTCGCCGTAAAATGCTCGGCACCATGGGGAAGGCCACGTTGGGCGCCGCGCTCTTCCCCTCGGCTCTCCGGACCGCGATCCTCGGGGACGACGACGTCATCCACGGCTTCGCCGGGTCTTCGCTCAACAGCCTGGCCGGCGTGGATCGGGTCGTCGTGCTCCCGGGCCGCACCTACCTGCGCGGCTGGGCCGGCTACGGCGAGCCCCCGCGCCCGGGCCGGCGCCGGCGGAACGAACCCGAACCCACACCCCCGCCCGGCCCGCCCCCGAAGGTGCGCTGGAGCAAGCAATCCGGCCCCGGCGAGGTGAAGTTCGAAGACCCGACCGCGCTCGTCACCTCCGCCACGTTCAGCGCGCCGGGCCTCTACGTCCTGCGCCTGACCGCCGATGACGGCAACAGCACCGCCTTCTCCGAGCTCACGGTCAAGGTCGAGCCGCCACCGCCACCCAAGCCGCTCGACATCGTCCACACGCGCCGGTACTCGATCGACAACCCGCTCTGGAACCACCGGGTCAAGGCGCTGATCGTCAACTGGATCCCGCACTGCATCGAGATGCTCGAGCGCAACGACCTCGACGCAGGCGGGCTCGGCAACTTCATCGAGGCGGGCAAAAAACTCCGCGGCGAGCCGCACGGCCCGCACCGGGGGTTCATCTTCTCCGACGCCTACGTCTACAACGCCATCGAGGCGATGAGCATCGCCCTCATGGTCGACCCCAAGGGCGATCCCGAGATCATCCGCGCACAGGAGCACATCCGGGCCACGCTCGACCGCTGGATCCCCATCATCCTCGCCGCCCAGGAGCCGGACGGCTACATCCAGACGGCGTTCACGCTCCCCCGCACGAGCAACCGCGGCGGCAACCAGGAGCCTGGGCCCATCACCCGCTGGACGCGCCGCCACGACCACGAGGGCTACACGGCCGGCTACTTCCTCGAGGCCGCGATCGCCCACTACGTGGCGACCGACTTCACCGACCCCCGGCTCTACCACGCCGCCAAGCGCCTCGCCGACTGCTGGTACGACAACATCGGGCCGGCGCCCAAGAAGGCCTGGTACGACGGCCACCAGGGGATGGAGCTCGCCCTGGTGCGCTTCGGCCGCTTCGTCAACGAGATCGAGGGCGCGGGCAAGGGCGACCGGTACATCGAGCTGGCCAAGTTCCTCCTCGATTGCCGCTACCACGCCGCGACGAACGAACGGGAGCGCTCCGAGTACGACCAGAGCCACCTCCCGGTCCGCGAGCAGTACGAGGCCGTCGGCCACGCGGTGCGCGCCGTCTACCTCTACTCCGCCATGGCCGACATCGTGATCGAGATGCAGGACCCCGACTACCGCAGCGCGGTCAAGTCGCTCTGGGACAACATCGTCCACCGGAAGTACTACGTCACCGGCGGCATCGGGAGCGGCGAGACGTCCGAGGGCTTCGGCCCGAACTACTCGCTCCGGAACGACTCCTACTGCGAGACCTGCTCGAGCTGCGGTTTGATCTTCTTCCAGTCGAGGCTCAACCGCATCTACCACGACGCGCAGTTCGCCGACCTCTACGAGGAGACACTGTACAACGCGCTGCTCGGCTCGCTGTCGCTTGACGGGAAGTCGTTCTACTACCCCAACCCGCTGAATGCGCGGCACGTGCGGAACTCGTGGCACGTCGTCCCCTGCTGCACGGGCAACATCCCGCGCACGCTGCTCTCGCTGCCGACGTGGATGTACGCGAAGGATGCCGAGGGCATCTACGTGAATCTGTTCGTCGGCAGCACCGTGGACGTCGGCGAGGTCGCCGGGACGCGCGTCCGGATGATCCAGAAGACGGATTATCCCTGGGACGGGAAGGTCGCGATCACCGTCGAACCCGAGACGCCGAAGCGCTTCCGCGTGCACGTCCGGTCGCCGAACCGTAGCGTGAGCGAGCTCTACAAGCGCACGCCCGACGCGAACGGCATCCTCTCGGTCAGGGTCAACGGGGCGCCGGTCAAGCCGGTGATCCGGAACGGATACGTCGTGATCGAACGGACCTGGAAGGCCGGAGACCGGATCGAGTTCGAGCTGCCGATGAAGATCCAGCGCGTGCGCGCGATCGAGGCGGTCGAGGCGAACCGGGGGAAGGTCGCGCTCCAGTACGGGCCGCTCATCTACAACATCGAGAAGGTGGACGTCGGCGACCTGGAGAAGGTCCTGCCGCCGAACGCGCCCCTGACCACCGAGTGGCGAGGCGACCTGCTGGGCGGGGTGATGGTGATCCGGGGCACTTTCGCCGACGGCAGCCCGATGATCGCCATCCCGAACTATGCGCGGATGAACCGCCAGCCGCCGGAGCCTCCTCGTCCCCAGGGCAACACCCCGGCGGGCGAACGACCGGCCCCGCCGCCGATCGCCTC
>DATCLG010000123.1:0-5465 GCA_036564015.1 Longimicrobiales bacterium | reverse complement strand
GCCGTGCCCCTCGCGGCGGCGCTGGTAGAGGGCGGTCTCCCGTGCGCGGAGATCACGTTCCGCTCGGACGCCGCGGCGGAGGCGATCCGCCGCATCGCCGGCGAGTTCCCCGACGTGCTGCTCGGCGCCGGCACGGTCCTCACCGTCCAGCAGGCCGCGGAGGCCCGGAGCGCCGGGGCGAGCTTCATCGTGACGCCGGGGTTCAACCCTGCCGTCGTGGACTACTGTCTGGAGCACGAGATCCCGGTCTACCCGGGCGTCTGCACGCCGACCGAGATCGACATGGCGCTCCAGAGGGGGATCAAGGTCGTGAAGTTCTTCCCGGCCGAGCCGATCGGCGGGCTCGCGTACCTCAAGGCGATCGCCGCGCCCTACCGGATGGTCGAGTTCATCCCCACGGGCGGGATCAGCCGGGAGGTGCTGGCCGGGTACCTCGGATTCAAGCAGGTGATCGCGTGCGGCGGCTCGTGGCTGGCGCCCTCGGAGTGGATCAAGGCGAAGCAGTTCGACCGGATCCGGGAGGAGACGGCGAAGGCGGTCGAGGCCGTCCGGCAGATCACGGGAGGAGTCTGACATGCCCAGGGTCGTGACGTTCGGAGAGGTGATGTTGCGGCTCAAGTCGCCCGGCTTCGAGCGGCTGTTCCAGTCGCCGGTGCTGGAGGCGACGTTCGGGGGCGCCGAGGCGAACGTGGCGGTTTCGCTGGCCAACTACGGCGTGCCCGTGACGTTCGTGACCGCGTTGCCGTCGAACCCGATCGCCGACGCCTGCCTCCGCGAGCTGCGCGGCTTCGGGGTGGACACGAGCGAGGTTCGGCGGCAGGGCGAGCGGATGGGGATCTACTTCCTGGAGGCGGGCGCGAACCAGCGTCCCTCGAAGGTGACCTACGACCGTGCCGGGTCGGCGATCGCGACGGCGCAGCCGGGCGACTTCGACTGGGACCGGATCTTCGAGGGGGCCGACTGGTTCCACCTGAGCGGCGTCACGCCGGCGCTGAGCGAGTCGGCCGCCCGGATCTCGCTGGAGGCCGTGCGGAAGGCGCGGGAGAAGGGGCTCACGGTCTCGATCGACTACAACTACCGCAAGAACCTCTGGCGGTACGGCAAGAAGGCGCCGGAGGTGATGCGTGAGCTGGTCGCGTACGCGACGGTCGGGATCGCGAACGAGGAGGACTGCCAGAAGGCCCTGGGGATCGAGATCGACGTGGACGTGCACTCGGGGAAGCTGGACGCCGAGCGGTACGAGGCGCTGGCGCGCCGGGTGCTGGACGAGTTCCCGAACCTCGAGAAGCAGGTCATCACGCTGCGGGAGAGTCACAGCGCGGACCACAACGGCTGGTCGGCGGTGCTGCACAACCGGCGGGAGTTCCTGCAGAGCCGGAAGTACGAGATCCGGGACATCGTGGACCGGGTGGGTGGCGGCGATTCGTTCGCCGCGGGCCTGATCTACGGCCTGCTGACGTACCGTGACGATGCCCGGGCGCTCGAGTTCGCGGTGGCCGCCTCGTGTCTGAAGCATTCGATCCTCGGCGACTACAACCGCGTGAGCGTGGCCGAGGTGGAGGCGCTGATGAAGGGCGACGCCAGCGGCCGGGTGCAGCGCTAGACCGGTTTGCGGATCGAGCCGCCGGCCCGTTCCCCACCGCCCGCTGGGCCGGCGGCGGCTCGCCAGAGCAGGGGCAGTGGAGCCCCGCCCCACACCGAAAGGAGCAAACATGGCTTCAGACAAGGCACCCGGCACCGGCGCGACGGTGGCGGAGAGGGAGGTGGCCGCGGCCGCTGGACGGCGAGGCATCGGCTACCGGTGGGTGATCTGCGCGCTGATCTTCCTGGCCACCACCATCAACTACGTGGACCGGCAGGTCATCGGCATCCTGGCGCCGGTGCTGACGGAGGAGTTCGGGTGGTCGGAGGTCGACTACGCGAGCGTGGTGAAGTGGTTCAGCTTCATGTACGCCTTCGGCTACCTGCTCATGGGGCGCCTGACGGACCGGATCGGGGTGAAGCTGGGCTACGCCGTCGCGATCGTGGGCTGGAGCCTGGCGGCGATGGGCCACTCGCTGGCCCGGACGGTGGCCGGTTTCTCCTTCGCCCGCGGGGCCCTCGGGTTCGCGGAGGGCGGCAACTTCCCGACGGCGATCCGGGTGGTGGCGGAGTGGTTCCCGAAGAAGGAGCGTGCGCTGGCGACGGGGATCTTCAACGCCGGCACGAACGTGGGCGCGGTCATCGCCCCGATGTTAGTGCCCTGGATCGCTCTGACCTGGGGCTGGCAGTGGGCGTTCATCGTCACCGGCGCCGTCGGTTTCCTCTGGCTGATCGCCTGGTGGGCGGTCTACCGTGACCCGCAGAGCCATCCGCGGGTCTCGCCCCAGGAGCTGGCCTACATCCAGAGCGACCCGCCCGATCCCACCGTCAAGGTCTCCTGGATGCGGCTCCTGACCTACCGGCAGACGTGGGCGTTCGTACTCGCCAAGTTCATGACCGACCCGATCTGGTGGTTCTATCTCTACTGGCTCCCCAAGTTCCTGGACACCAACTTCGGCGTGAAGCTGGCGGATCTCGTGCTCCCGCTGGTGGTGGTCTACCTCGTCGCGGACGTGGGCTCGGTCGGGGGCGGCTGGCTGTCGGGCTTCTTCATGAACCGGGGCTGGTCGGTGAACGCGGGTCGGAAGATGGCGATGCTGGTGGCGGCGCTGCTCATCGTCCCGACGATGTTCGCCACGCAGGTGAGCAGCATGTGGGGCGCGATCGCGATCGTGAGCGTGGCCGCGGCGTCGCACCAGTGGTGGTCCGCGAACCTGTTCACCACCTCGAGTGACATGTTCCCGCGCTGGGCCGTCGCATCGGTGGTGGGGCTGGGCGGCTTCGCGGGCTCGATGGGCGGATTCTTGTTCCAGTGGCTGACGGGGGCGATCCTCCAGGCCACGAACAGCAACTACTCGATCATCTTCGTCATCTGCGGGCTGGCGTACGTGACCGCGCTGGCGATCTTCCACCTGATCGTGCCGCGGTTGCAGCCTGCGCAGGTCGAGGCGAGCGGCCAGGCCGCCTGACTTCGCCCGAACGGGCGGCCGTGACCGGGACGGCGCCGCCCGCCGGCGCGGGACGCCACGAGGAGCGCGTGCCATGGTGAGCCGGCGGAGATTCCTCGCCGGTCTGGCGCTCGCCCCTCTCGCCCGGCGGCTCGGGGCCGTCGCGGCGGAGGGGGCGGGCGCCTGGCCGGACGACCGATTGTCCGACTTCTGCAAGCGTCTCGAGCCGGTCGGGCGGACCCTCGAGCTGGAGGGCTGGTACGTGTGGTGCGCCAGCCCGATCGAGGGCCCGGACGGCAAGACCCACGTCTTCTTCTCCCGGTGGCCCGCCGCGCGGGGGATGGGGGGCTGGATCAACAGCTCGGAGATCGCACACGCCGTCGCCGATTCGCCCGAGTCACCGTTCGAGTACGTGCAGACGGTGCTGGCGCCCCGCGGCAGCGGGTTCTGGGACGGGACGACCTGCCATAACCCGCACATCCAGAAGGTCGGGGACCGCTACTACCTCTTCTACATGGGCAACTCGAACGGCAGGACGGACACGAAGCGGATCGGGCTGGCGGCTGCCGATTCGCTCTACGGCCCCTGGCGCCGTCCTGACCGGCCGTTGCTCGAAGCCGGGCCCGCCGGCGCGTGGGACGACCACTGCACCACCAACCCGGCGTACGTGCGGCACCCCGATGGCCGACACTGGCTCTACTACAAGTCCTGGAACACCGCCGAGTACAACGCCGCGGCCGGCGCCGCGATCCGCGGGAACCGGAAGTACGGGCTGGCCGTGGCGGAGGCGGTGGAAGGGCCGTACGCGAAGCACCCGGCGAACCCCGTCATCGACTTTTCGGGCCGGGGCGGCAACACGCAGCTCGAGGACGCGTTCGTCTGGTGGGAGGACGGCCGGTTCCGGATGCTCGCCCGGGACATGGGCTTCTTCGACCACGAGGTGGGCCTCTACCTCGAGTCGGAGGACGGGGTGCGGTGGTCGGAGCCGAAGATCGCGTACCTGCCCGTGCGGGAGTACGTGCAGGAGTCGCCTCCGCCGCCCCACCTGAGGAGGTACGGCCGCTTCGAGAGGCCGCAACTGCTCCTGCGGAACGGCCGGCCGGCGTACCTCTTCGTCGCCTCCCAGGGCGGGAGGCACATGACCGCCTCGACCTTCGTCTTCCGGGTCAGGCCCGACCCGGTCCCCGGCCCCGGGAGCCTGGACTGAGGCCCCGGCGGCCGGGGCGCAGCGAGCGTCCCCCCAGAATTCGGCAGCCACTCACGCCCGGGTGAACCATGGCCACGACCGAGACCGCGACCACCCTGGAGCGCCGGACCCGGCCCCCGCACGGCGAGCTCCCGC
The DNA here is from genome assembly GCA_036564015.1 of Longimicrobiales bacterium. Lineage (GTDB taxonomy): Bacteria > Gemmatimonadota > Gemmatimonadetes > Longimicrobiales > RSA9 > DATCLG01. Next base: position 1,094 of record DATCLG010000123.1, on the reverse strand, counting down.
CGTGGGAGACGGCCGAGCTGCCCGCGCCGCCCCCGTTCAGCTTCGGCAACATGCTGCGGGTGATCGGCCCGGGGGCGATCATGGCGGCCACCTCGATCGGCGGCGGGGAGTGGCTCGTCGGCCCGGCCGCCGCCGTGAAGTACACCTCGTCGATCTTCCTCATCGTCACCGTCGCGATCCTCCTGCAGGTGATCTTCAACCTGGAGGCGATCCGCTACACCCTCTACACGGGCGAGCCGATCTACGGCGGGATCATGCGCCTCCGGCCCGGGCCGCGGTTCTGGGCCGTCTTCTACTGCATCTTCGCCTTCTTCCAGCTCGGCTGGCCCGGCCTGGCGGGCACCGCGGCGGCGACGATCTTCAGCGCGCAGATGGGCTACGTCCCCGGCGCGGCCGACCAGGGCAGCCTGGTCTGGATCGCCACCGCGCTCATCGCGCTCGTCGCCCTCATCCTTTCCTTCGGCGGCACGATCGAGCGGATGCTCGAGTACTTCGCGTGGGTCATGCTGGCGGTCGTCTTCGCCTTCCTCGTGACCGTCAACGTCGCCTTCGTCCCCGCCTCTCACTGGTGGAAGACGTTCCTCGGCTTCTTCCAGTTCTCGGGGCTGCCGCACCCGATCGACTGGGGGCTGATCGGGGCGCTGGCCGCCACCGCGGGCTCGGGCGGGATCGGGAACCTCACGGTGACGAACTGGGTGCGCGACAAGGGGTTCGGCATGGGGGCCAGGGTCGGGGCGATCCCGAGCGCGATCGGCGGGCACAAGATCCAGCTCTCGCACGTGGGGAAGGTGTTCGAGGTGACGGAGGAGAGCCTGCGGCGGTGGCGCGAGTGGCTGCGCTACGTGCACGCCGACCAGATCTGGGTCTGGGGCCTCTTCTGCTTCCTGGGGATGTACCTGAACGTCAACCTGGCCACGTACATCATCCCGCCGGGCACGGACCTGCAGGGCCTCGCCGCCGGGGCGTACCAGGCGAAGTACCTGGCCGAGCGCGTCTGGCCGGGGTTCTGGTTCATCACCCTGTTCACCGGCTTCTGGATCCTCTTCAAGACCCAGCTCGGCAACACCGACATCCTGGTCCGGACGATCACCGAC
>DATCLG010000122.1:0-29116 GCA_036564015.1 Longimicrobiales bacterium | reverse complement strand
ATCCGGGGGGCGCAGCGGCCGGCATCCGGGGTGTGGCGGCTCAGCGTCGGGGCGTGGGTGGGCGGGGCGCGGGCTGAGACCCGGCGAAGGGGCGGCGGGGAAAAGGCGATGGCCCCGCGGAGGTCTGCCGGACGGAGGACGGATGCGGAGGCCCGGCGCCGGGGGGGGGTTCGACGGGCCGGCGGAGGGTGGAGCAGAGGGGTTCGCGGCGAAGGGCGGGAGGGGTGAGGGAGAGAGGCGGCCAGGAGCCGGTCCCGGCGCCGCAGCGGTGGCGGGTGTGGGGGACGGAGCGGCTCGCGAGGCGTGGGTCGGAAGGGGGCGTGAGGGCGGGGCGCCGCCGGGGGAATGGGGCGGCTTGGCGGGCGGCGGGACGCCGGGGAGGTACCCCGCGATGGGAGAGCGGGGCGGGGGCGCCGTGCCGGATGCGCCGCAGGAAGGGCGGGGCTCGGGGCCGTGGCGGCCTAGGTGACGATGCGGAAATCCGGGGGGAGGGGTTCGGCGGGGTTGGGGATCTCCTCGACGCGCTCCACGGCGGCGGCGGGTGGGCCCTGGGCGAGGAGGGAGCGGAGCTGGTCGACAAGGTGGGCGGGCCCGGCCACGTGGACGAGGACGGAGCCGTCGGGGTGGTTGCGGACGGTGCCGCGGAGGCCGAGCTCGAGGGCGCGGCGGCAGGTCCACATGCGGAAGCCGACGCCCTGGACGCGGCCGGTGACGCGAAAGGTGCGTTGCACGTCTTCTTTCGGGTCTGCCATGGTCGGGTCGGTGGTTGAGGTCAAGGGTGCGAAGGCGCGGGGAGTGCGGGCGCGGAGCGGCGCCTCGGCCGGGTGTTTCCGTGGGGGTGTTTCACGTGAAACACGTGGGGCGCCGCGCGCGACGCCTCCCGCTGCGCCCCGGCGGACGGGCCGCTCCGGGCTCGAGGCGGCGAGGGGGAGGCGGGCCTCCCCACTCCCATCATGGCTTGGGCCGCGAACCGGGTCAAGGCGGAAGTCGCGTTCTGGCATGGAGCAGGCGCGGGTGTCCCGAAAGCCCGCTTTACCCGTCCCCGCACGGGCATTATCTTGTGGCTCCCGCAAGGTTCCGACCCGAGCCGTGAACCCGAGGATGTCTCGCGTCATTGCCATCGCAAACCAGAAGGGCGGTGTCGGGAAGACCACCACCGCGATCAACCTGGGCGCGAGTCTCGCCGTCGCGGAGCGCCGGACGCTCATCATCGACATGGATCCCCAGGGGAACGCCACCAGCGGCCTCGGCATCGCCCGCAACGGGCTCCCCGCGTCGATCTACGACACGTTGATCAACGGCGTCCCCCTCGAGTCCGCCGTGGTCCGCGAGGTCCACTTCCCCTACCTGGACGTGGTCGCCTCCAGTCAGGACCTTGTGGGCGCCGAGGTCGAACTGGTGGGCCGGCCCGATCGGGAGCAGGTGCTCCGACGGGCGCTCGAGCCGCTCCGCGACCGCTACGACTACATCCTGGTCGACTGCCCGCCGTCGCTCGGGCTCCTCACCCTGAACACGTTGACGGCGGCCGACGCGGTCCTCATCCCCATCCAGTGCGAGTTCTACGCGCTCGAGGGGCTCTCGCAGCTCCTGAACACCGTGCGGCTCGTGCAGCGCAACCTGAACCCCAGGCTGCAGATCGAGGGGGTCCTGCTCACCATGTTCGACCACCGCCTGAACCTGTCGCGGCAGGTGGCCGACGAGGCGAAGGAGTATTTCGGGAACCGCGTCTTCCGGACCGCGATCCCGCGGAACGTGCGGCTCGCGGAGGCCCCGAGCTTCGGGAAGCCGATCGTGCTGTACGACATCCTCTCCGCCGGGGCCCAGAGCTATCTGTCGCTCGCGCGGGAGCTGGTGGCGCGGACGGGGAAGGCGAGCAGGGGGGAGGCCGGCGCGGAGGCGCCCGCCGGGGCGGCGGCGCCGGGCTCCGAGTCGTAGGCGGGGAGGGCGGCATCCATGAACAAGCGAGATCGCCTCGGGAAGGGGTTGGGCGCGCTCCTGGGGGAGTACCTGGGAGAGGAGACGTTCCAGGCGGGCCAGGCGCGCCAGCTCCCGGTGGCTGCGATCGCGCCGAACCCGTTCCAGCCCCGGCGGGAGTTCTCGGAGGAGGAGCTGGCCGAGCTGGTCGCCTCGATCCGGGAGAACGGGCTCCTGCAGCCGATCCTGGTGCGGCCGGCGCCTCCCGGGGCGGGCGCGGCGTGGGAGCTGGTGGCGGGGGAGCGGCGCTGGCGGGCGGTGACGCGGTTGGGGTGGCGGGAGGTGCCGGCCGTCGTGCGGGACGTCGACGACCGCACGATGCTGGTCCTGGCGCTGGTGGAGAACCTGCAGCGGTCCGGGCTCTCGCCGCTCGAGGAGGCGGCCGGCTACCGTCGACTCGCGGAGGAGTTCGGGCTCTCGCAGCAGCAGATCGCGGAGGCGGTGGGTCGCGACCGGTCCACGATCGCGAACGCCCTCCGCCTGCTCCAGCTCCCGCCTCGGGTGCGCCGGTTGGTGGAAGAGGGGCGGCTGACCGCCGGGCACGCGCGCGCGCTCCTTGGTCTGGAGGATGAGCGCCGCATGGTGGAGCTGGCTGAGCAGGCCGCGGCGCGAGGGTGGAGCGTGCGGGAGGTGGAGGCCCAAGTCCAGCGGGCGCGGCCGGATGGGGCAGCGCGGAAGCGGCGGACCGAGCCGCCCCCGCGGGAGGCGGCGGAGCGGCGGCTGGAGGAGGAGCTCCAGCGTCTGCTGGGGACGGCGGTGAGGATCCGCCGCATCCGCGGAATGAGGGGGCAGATCGAGATCCCCTTCTACAGCAGTGAGGACTTCGAACGGATCTTCGAGCTGCTGACGGGACGGCCCGTCACCGAGGTGATCTCGTAGGCCCGGGCGGAACGGGTTCGAGCCGGATACGTGCGCCATGGACAAGCGACGCCTGACGCTGATCGTCGTCCCGCACGAGGACATCGAGACGCGACGCTACGAGCTCTCGTACCGTCGCATCAAGCTGTTGCTCGGCACGCTGGTCACGTTCGTCGTGCTCTTCGCGCTCCTGGCTTCGTCCTGGTTCTACCTGGCGAGCGAGGCGGCGCGGGTCCCTGCGCTACGGCGGGAGGTCGGCCGGCTCAGGGCCGAGCAGGAGAGGATCGAGGAGCTGGCGCGCACGCTGGCGGAGGTGGAGGCGCAGTACGAGCGCGTGCGGCAGCTCCTCGGCGCGGGGCCCTCGGGGAACGGCCAGTCGGGGGCGGTCCCACCGTCCCGTGCCGACCTGGGGGGCGGGGCGGGGCAGGGGACGGCGGGTGAGGCCCAGGGCGCCTCTCCGATCCGGAGCTGGCCTCTCACCCAGACGGGCCGGGTGACCCGGCCGGTGGCCATGGGCGAGGCCGGAGAGCCGGGCCTGGAGATCGCGGCGCCCCGGGACTCGTACATCCGGGCGGTCGGGCCGGGCCTCGTCCGCGAGGTGGGCCGCGACCCGCAGTATGGCCAGCGCATCGTGATCGAGCACGACGCCGGCTACGAATCCGTCTACGGCCACGCCTCCCAGGTCTTCGTGGCCGCGGGCGATCGGGTGGAGCAGAACGAGGTGATCGCCCTCACCGGGCCGGCGGGGCCCGGGGGCGGGCCCGGGCTGCGCTTCGAGGTCCGCCGCAGGGGCGAGGCCCTCGACCCGCGCACGTTCGTGCGCCAACCCTGAGCAGGGTGACAGCCCTGCAGGAAAACGATCGGAACGAGGTGCACAGGCAGTGGCGAAGGACAATCAGAACGCGGGCGCATCCCGCGAGGGTGTGATCTCCATTATCGGGCCGGGGATGCGGGTGGTGGGCGATTGCGAGACGGAAGGCACCCTGCGCATTGAGGGCAGCGTGGAAGGCGCGGTCCGCGCAGGCAAGGCGATCGTGGTGGGGCGAGACGGGGTCGTGCACGGCGACATTACCACGCAGGACGCGGTGATCGGCGGGCGGGTGATCGGCACGGTGATCGCCGAGAGCCGCCTCGAGCTGCAGGCGACCGCGGTGGTGGAGGGCGAGATCCGGGCCCGGCGGATCAAGATCGAGGAAGGCAGCCGGATCAACGGGACGATCAACTCGGGGGACGACGCGACCAGCCCGCAGCCCGCCGGGAAGGCCGCCGAGCCGGTCGCGGCGAAGGGAAAGTGACCCCCCTCCCCGAGCCCACGCCGGGCCAGGCAACGCGAGGCCGGGAGCGGGCTTCCGCCCCGAGACCGCGCTCAACCTGTGGAATTGTCCACAATCGGTGGCGTTCGGCTACTTTGTTGTGCGGCAATGTCTTGCCGTTCTTCCCACGGTTGTTCACACCGGACTGTGGAAAAATTGTGGGTAGTTTTCCACAGTGAGCGGGGCGATTGCCCGGAAAGGTAAGCCGGTCATGCGCCTGGCGGAGCTGACGGAGTACCTGGACGCGTACCTCCGGGTGAGGGAGGTGCCCGACTACCCGAACGCGTGGAACGGGCTCCAGGTGGAGAACCGCGGGGAGGTGACCCGGGTGGCGGCGGCGGTGGATGCGAGCGAGGCGGCGGTCCGGGAGGCGGCGCGGCGCGGGTGTGATCTGCTGCTGGTGCATCACGGCCTGTTCTGGGACCCCCAGCGACCGGTCACGGGCCGGAGGTACCGGAAGCTGGCGCTGCTGCTGAACCACGGGATCGCCGTGTACGCGGCGCACCTCCCGCTGGACGTCCACCCGGAGGTGGGGAACAACGTGGTGCTGGCCCGGGAGCTCGGGCTCGAGGTGGAGGGCTGGTTCGGCGCCTACCAGGGCACGCCGCTGGGCGTCTGGGGCACGCTGGAGCTGAGCCGCGAAGCCCTGGCCGCACGCCTGGATGAGCTGCTGGGCGGCCCCGTGCGCCTCGTCCCCGGGGGGCCGGAGCGGGTGCGGCGGGTGGGGGTGCTGACGGGCGCCGGCGGTTCCCTGATCGGCGACGCCATCGCCGCGGGTCTCGACGCGTACGTGACCGGGGAGGGGGCTCACCACACCTACTTCGACGCGGTGGAAGGGGGGATCAATGTGTACTACGGCGGCCACTACGCGACGGAGACCTGGGGAGTCCGGGCGCTCGCGGCGCACCTGGGGGACCGCTTCGGCCTGCCCTGGGAGTTTCTCGACCTGCCGACGGGGCTCTGAGCCCTCCGCGTCCGGTGCGTTGCTCGTGCGCCCCCCGGCCCGGCGGTAATAAGTTGATCTTCGGACGGATGCCCATTGCCACCGTGCCCGGCGGCCGCGGGCTGGCCCGGACCGGTGGCCGCGCGGGGCGGGCGCCCGGGCCAGCGCCGGGCTGCAGCCGGTGGCGGGGTTCGGCGGAGGATCGGCCGTGACGAGTGATCGCTTCCCCTCCCACACGAACCTGCCCTCGGAGGCGACGGCCCGCCAGCTCGAGCGGCGAGTCCAGGAGCTGATGGCCATTGCCGACGCGGGCCGCGCCCTTGCCAGCGGGGAGGAAACCGAGAAGATCCTGTCGCTGATCCTCGAACGCGCGACCACGATTCTCCGTTGCGAGGCCGGGGCGGTGCTCGGCGTGGACGAGGACGGCGAGCATTTCGTCGTGCTGGCGGCCCGGTCCGGCGCGCCGGGAAGCGAGTCGCTCCGCGGGCGCGCGATCCCGCGGGCCGGGAGTCTCCTGCAGCGCGCGCTGCAGGAGGGCTCGCCCGCGGCCGTCGGGGTCGGGAACGGGCTCCTCACCGACGCGGCCGTCGAGGCGCTGACCTGCGCGCACTTCTGCCTGCGGAACGCCGCCGTCGCGCCGCTCCGCGGCTGCGGCCCGCCCCGGGGAGGCCTGCTGGTCATCAATCGCCCTGGCGGCTTCCTCCCCGACGACCTGCGATTCCTCATCGCGCTGGCGGATCAGGCCTTGCTGGCCCTGGAGCGCCCACAGGAGGCGGCGCGGCTCGAGGCGCTCGGCTCGATCTTCCAGGCGGTCGGCGCCGCCACCGATGACGAGGGGGTGATTCGCCGCGCCGTCGACACGCTGTTGCAGGCTCTGCCGGGCGACCGCGGGGAGGTGATGGTCCGGGAAGAGGCCCGCACGCGCCTCCGCTACGTCTCCCGGGAGAGCGGGATCAGCCGGTCGAGGCACCCCGAGCTCCACGCCACGACCCTGGCGCGCGGGGAGCTCGCCGTCCGGGAGATCATCCCGTACGCCGCGTGCGTCCCCCTTCGCGCGCACGGCCGCACGCTGGGATCGCTCCTGATCTCCCGACACGCCCGGGCATTCGAGCGCTGGGAGGTGGCCTTCATTGCCACGGCGGGGCACTACGTGGGCCTCGCCCTGGAGCACGCCACGCTCCTCCGCCAGCTCGACGGCCAGACCGAGCTGCCCGGGCGGGCCGCCGTGGCGGCCGAACTCCCCCCGGAGGAGGCCGAGGCCCGCCTCGCCCGCTCGCGCTGGCTCGCCGCCCTCGGCCAGCTCGCCGCCGGCGTCGCCCACGACCTGAACAACGCGCTCAACCCGATCATCGCCTTCGCGGAGCTGCTCAAGACCCACGCGAACCAGCCCTCGCTGGTCCGGGCCTATGCGGACCGGATCCTCATGGCGGCCCAGGACGCCGCCGGGACCGTTCGCCGGATCCAGCGGTTCACCCGGCGGCACCACACCCTCACCCCGCCGCTCCCCGTCCGCCTGGCCGAGGTCGTCCGCGAGGCGATCGAGCTCACCCGGCCCAACTGGGCCGAGCGGGCGGCCGGCGGTCCGGTCGTGGTGGTCGAGTCCGTCGACCCCGATCTGCTCCTCCACGGCAACCCCGGGGAGCTCCGCGCCGCCCTGCTGAACCTGCTCTCCAACGCCCTCGACGCCATGCCCGCGGGCGGCGAGCTCCGTTTCGTGGGCCGGGCGGAGGGCGGGAGCATCCTGCTCGCGGTCCAGGACACCGGCACGGGGATGCCGCCCGAGGTCCTCGAGCGCGCCCTCGAGCCGTTCTTCACCACCAAGGGCGCGCACGGCACCGGCCTCGGCCTCTCCGAGGTCTACGGGATCGTCGGCCGGCACGGCGGAAAGGTGGAGATCGAGAGCTGGCCGGGCGTCGGCACTACGGTCGTGCTCCGCCTCCCCGCCGCCCCGCGCCCGCCCGATCCCCCCGCCGTCCCTCCGCCAGGCCCATCCCTGGCTGCCAAGCCCTCCCGCATCCTGCTCGTGGACGACAACGTCCTCAGCCTGGAGGCGACGGCGGCCGGACTCCGCGCCGCCGGCCACACCGTCCTCACCGCGACCACCGCCGAGGCGGCGCTCCGCCTCTTCGCCCCGGCCACCTTCGACCTCGTCGTCACCGACCTGGGCCTGCCGGGCCTCAGCGGGTGGGACCTCGTCGACGAGCTCCGCGCCCGCGACCCGAGCGTCCGCATCGCCCTGCTCACCGGCTGGGCGCTCGAGGAGGAGGAAGCCGAGGTCCAGAAGAGGGGCATCGAGCTGGTGTTCGTGAAGCCGGTGGACATGGCGCGGCTGCTCGCCGCGCTTTAACGGGGAAAGCACGAACCCCCTCCCCGGCCCCGCGTCGAACCCGAAGCCACGGGCCCGCGGGACCGAGAAGGGGGGCGCCGCCGACAGGAGCTCAGGAGGCTCGCGTCCGCAGCGCGAGGAGGTAGGCCTCCAGCTCGTTCGCCTCCCGCTCCTCCATCCCCGCCGCCAGCTTCGCCTCGATCCGCGCCCGCTTGGCCGGATCGAGCCGCAGCTCCCGGAGGAGCCGCCGGATGCGCTGCTCGGGCGTGGCGCGCCGCCGCCACTCCTCCTCCCGCATCCGCTCGACCTTCGCCATCTCCTCACGCGACGGCCGCGGCCCCCCCGCCAGGTTCAGGTTCGCCAACGCCCGCCCGATCGCCGACGTCTCGCAGTTCTCGACGAACCACGTCCGGTTGACCGGGCTCGACCCCTCCCGCTCGTACGCCCACCCCGTCACCGGGTGCGGGTCGTCCGGGTCCCGGTACACCATCGCCTTGAAGATCACCATCCCGTCTTCCAGCCGGACCAGCTCCGTCTGGATCGAGCCCCTGGGGTACTTCTCGTAGAACGCCCGGATCCGCTCGCTGACCTCTACGTAGTGCTCGAGGGGGTTACGCGCCGCCATCCCGGTCTCCGTCGACTTCCCAACATGTGGTCGTGCATGAGGTTATACCTTTCCTCGGGCGGGTCGTTCCGGCACGCGTGGGGCCCGGCTGACTCTCCGCATGGCGGCGTCGGGGCGGGGAGGTGGTCGCCTGGGGGCGACGGGCCGTCGCGCCTCCGGCAACGGAGCCGTGGAGTCGTACAGACAGAGGGATCAGGGGGACGACGGCCCGGTCAGCGGGCCAGGAAGCGCTCGGCGTCCTGGCGGTGCAGGGGGAGGATGCGGCTGTGGTCGAGGTACTCGGGGAGCTGCCGCGCGCGTTCGGCGTCGTAGACGGCGAGGAAGCGCTCGTAGTAGCGCCGGGCGGCGGCCTGGTCGCCGGCGTCGCGGGCGGCCTGGGCGGCCGCGGCCAGGGCGAGGAGGTGGTCGGGCGACGTGGCGAGCACGCGCTCGGCCGTGCTGAGCGCGGCGCGGGACTGTCCGGCCAGGCTCTGGAGCAGGCTGAGATGGTAGAGCCCGTCGGCGTCGAGCTCGCCGGCCTGCTCGTAGGCGGCGAGGGCCATGGGCAGGAAGAACGCGACCTGGGCGGTGTCGCCGGCGGCGCGGGCCTCCATCACGCGGTTGAAGAGGCGGTCGGCCTGCTCGCGCGGGGTTCCGGTGAGCGGGCCGACGCGTCCGGGCAGGCTCATCGGCGCGGCCTGGGCGGCGGGCCCCGGGCGTCCGGGCCGGAGCGCCGGCGCGACCAGCGCGGTGATCAGAAGGACGACGGCGGCGCCGGCGATGTACCAGGGGAGACTCTGCGTCCGCCGCGTCGCGCGGCCGCACTGGTTGCAGTAGCGCGCCCCGGGGAGGAGCGGCGCCTCGCAGGCCCTGCACCGCGCGCCCTCGAGCGGCGCGCCGCAGGAGGGGCAGTACGCCCCGGAGGCCTCGGTTCGACAGGCTGGACAGATCATGGTACCGGGAAGCTAATCGCTTTCCGTTCTTGCGTCTAGCCCGCCGGACGTGGCGGACGCCTGCTCCGGCCGTGCAGCCGGCGGGCAGGGTGGACGGGCCGACGGGCGCGGGCCTACCCGCTGCCAGCCCCGGCGGTTATTTTTGCCGACAAGATGCGAGTCTTTCTGACGGGGGGCACGGGGCTCCTGGGGTCGCACGCCGCGGACCGGCTGCGGGGGCGGGGCTACGAGGTGGTGGCGCTGGTCCGCGGTACGAGCGATGCCTCGTTCCTGGAGGCCCTGGGCGTGGAGCGGGTGGTCGGCGACCTGGGCGATCCTCCCGGCCGCCTCGTCGCCGCGATGCGCGGCTGCGACGCGGTGGTGCACGCGGCCGCCATCGTCCACCGCCGGCTCTCGTGGGACGGCTACCGCCGCGTGAACGTGGAAGGCACCGAGCGGGTGCTCCGCGCGGCCGCGGAGGCCGGCGCGCGGCGGGTCGTCCACATCTCGAGCATCGCGGTCTACGGCCGGGTATCCGACGGCGCGCGGGTGACCGAGGAGGAGTGGCGGCAGGGGGAGATCGCGGAGGGCAACTTCTACGCCCGCTCGAAGCGGGAGGCGGAGGAGGCGGCCTGGCGGCTGCACGCCGAGGGGGCGGTGGCGCTCACCACGCTCCGCCCCGGGGTGGTCTACGGCGAGCGCGACCGGCTCTTCACGCCCATCCTGGCCCGGCTGGTCTCGCTGCCCGTCGTGCCCCTCCCGGGCGGCGGGCACAGCACGGTGCCGGTGGTGTACGCTGGAAGTGTAGCGGATGCCGTTGTCGCCGCGCTCGAGCGGGAGACCGCGATCGGGCGGGCGTACAACGTGAGCGAGGATCACCCCCTCACGGCGCGGGCGCTGGTCGAGCGGTTCGCTCGTGCGCTCGGCCGCTCGCCCGGCCTCCTCTCCGTGCCCCCGGGGGCCGTGCTGGCGGTCGCTTCAGCGCTGGACATCGTGCTGGGTTTGCTGCCCGGCGTGGCTGCACCTGACCTGCGGCGCGCGGCGCGGCTCCTGCTGCGCGACAACCCGTACGACTCGACCCGCGCCCGGCTCGAGCTGGGCTGGACGGGGTGGGCGAGCATTGAGGAGGCGCTGGACCGGACGGCCGCCTGGTACCGCGCGAGCCGCCGGCCCGCCAGCGCGCGCCGTCGGGGCGAGGGGGCGGCGTTGCGAACGGAGTGACGTATGGCGTTTCGGGCACGCATGGCGCCGAGGCTGGCGCCTGATCGGAAAAAGGGAGGCAAGACCGAGGACGAGCGGCTCCTGGAGCGCCGCCCGGCTCCGTCCGCCAGCGACTTCACGCACACCGACCCCTGGCGGGTGTTCCGCATCATGGGGGAGTTCGTCGAGGGGTTCGAGACCCTGGCCGACCTCGGGCCCGCGATCAGCATCTTCGGGAGCGCGCGCACTCCGCCTGATGACCCGATGTACGCGGCGGCCGAGGAGACCGCCAGGCTCCTGGTCCAGGCCGGCTTCGCCGTCATCACCGGCGGCGGGCCCGGGATCATGGAGGCCGCCAACCGCGGGGCGGCGCTGGCGGGGGGCGAGTCCGTCGGGTGCAACATCGAGCTCCCGTTCGAGCAGGGGATGAACGCGTACGTCACGAGACCCATCAACTTCCGCTACTTCTTCGTGCGGAAGACGATGTTCGTGAAGTACGCCGAAGGATTCATCATCTTCCCGGGCGGGTTCGGGACGCTGGACGAGCTGTTCGAAGCGCTCACCCTGATCCAGACGGGGAAGGTACGGAACTTCCCGGTCGTTCTCATGGGCAGCGCGTACTGGCGAGGCCTGCTCGACTGGCTCCGGCACACGGTGCTCGCCGAGGGTAAGCTCTCCCCCGAGGACCTCGACCGGATCGTGGTCACGGACTCACCCCAGGAAGCGGTGCGCGTGGTGGTCGAGGCCTACCAGGCAGGGGGCGCCCAGCCGGCGCTCCGGCCGGTGGCGGCCCAGGCCGGACGGGACGCTCCCCTCGCCCCGGTCGGCCCGGAAGCATCCCCTTAACCTGAAAACTCGAGATGGATTCCAAGAGCCATTTCCTTTCCGGGGCGCGGATCGACCCGCGGCCCATCACGCCGGACATCACCGTCCGGGAACTGATCGACGGAACGTTCCTGTCCTACAACGCGGGCCGGCTCCGCGATGCGTGCCGCCTCTTCACCGAGAAGATGCTTGAGGAGGACGTCACCATCGGCGTCTCGCTCACCGGCGCGCTGACCCCGGCTGGCCTCGGCATCAGCGCGCTCATCCCGCTGGTCGAGGCGGGGTTCGTGGACTGGGTGGTCTCCACCGGCGCCAACCTCTACCACGACACCCATTTCGGCCTGGGGATGTCGCTGCACCGCGGCAACCCCTTCATCTCGGACATCGAGCTGCGTGAGCACGAGGTGGTCCGCATCTACGACATCTTCTTCGACTACTCCGTGCTCCTGGACACGGACGCCTTCTACCGGCAGATGCTGCGGGGCGAGGAGTTCCAGCGCACGATGTCGACGGCCGAGTTCCACCATCTGTGCGGGAAGTACATCGCCGAGCGGGAGCGGGCGCTGGGGCAGCCCCGGAAGTCGTTCCTGGCGACGTGTTACGAGTACGACGTCCCCGTCTACACCTCTTCACCCGGCGACTCGTCGATCGGCATGAACGTGGCCGCGCTGGCGCTGCAGGGGAACAAGCTGGCGTTCGACGTGAGCGCGGACGTGAACGAGACGGCGGCGATCGTGCTGGACGCCAAGCGCCGGGGCGGCAAGTCGGCGGTGCTGATCTTCGGCGGCGGGAGCCCGAAGAACTTCATGCTGCAGACGGAGCCGCAGATCCAGGAAGTGCTGGGGATCGAGGAGAAGGGGCACGATTACTTCCTGCAGTTCACGGATGCGCGGCCGGACACGGGCGGGCTCTCGGGTGCGACGCCGGCGGAGGCGGTTAGCTGGGGGAAGGTGGACCCGGACCGGCTGCCGGACGCGGTCGTCTGCTACACGGACACGACGATCGCGCTGCCGCTCCTGACGGCGTACGCCCTGGCGGCGCACGCGCCGCGGGAGCCGAAGCGGCTCTTCCGCAGGCGGGCCGAGATGCTCGAGCGGCTGCGCGCGGAGTACGAGAAGTCGACGCGGAACGAGGCGGTGCGGGAGCGGGCCCGGCACGAGGCGCTCCACGACGAGCCGGTGGTCACGCTGGAGCGGGACCGGTAGCGGAGCGGCGCCGCCGTGTGCGGGCGGTTCACCCTCGCGAAGACGTCCGAGGAGCTCCAGCTCGCGTTCGGGCTCGAGCCGCCGTTCGACTACCACGGCCCGCGGTACAACATCGCCCCGGGCCAGGACGTTCTCGCGGTGGTGCTCGAGGGCGGCGTGCGCCGCGCCCGGACGCTGCGCTGGGGGCTGGTGCCGGCCTGGGCGGACGACCCGGCGATCGGCCACCGACTGGTGAACGCCCGGGCCGAAACGGTCGCCGCGAAGCCGGCGTTCCGTTCCGCCTACCGCGCCCGCCGCTGCCTCATCCCGGCCGACGGGTGGTTCGAGTGGCAGGCGCAGCCTGGAGGGAAGGTGCCGCACTGGATCCACCGGCGCGACCGGGGCGTGTTCGCGTTCGCCGGGCTGTGGGAGGTGTGGCGAGGGGGTGGAGGGGAGCCGCTCCTCTCCTGCACGATCCTCACGACGGACGCCGCGCCCGGCCTCCGCGGCATCCATCCTCGCCAGCCGGTCGTGGTGCCGCCCGAGGCGTACGACCGGTGGCTCGACCCCAAGACGCCGCTCGCGGCGCTCGAGGCGGTGACCCGCTCGCCAGCGACCGACGAGGAACTGGAGGCCTGGCCGGTGAGCCGCTTCGTCAACTCGCCGGCGAACGAGGGGCCCGAGTGCATCGAGCGCGTGGCGACCGATTGGGGCGAGGGGGGCGGACAACCGGGCGAGAACGCCTGATCCGCGGTCGTTCCCAGGGGCTGTCGACGCGCTCGACGCCCGGCGGGCCCGATGGCCCCGGTGCCCCCGCGGTTTGGCGGCTCTCCACCAGGAGCGGCAGCGCACGCCCTCCATCCCCCGCGGGACGACCCTCCGGATCGTGATGCCTGCGATGCAATGGCGGCAGCGGCCACGGCGGCCGTGGCGGTCACCGCTGCCGGGTCGAGAAGGGGCCAGACGCCCGTGTTGGGCAGCTCCCCTAGTCGATCAGGCCCTTCTCCCTCAGCTCCGCCCGCCAGCGCTCGCGCCGCTCGTGCTCCTTCTGAGCTTCGCGTTCCAGCTCCTCCGTCCGCCAGTTGGCGAAGCCGGCCATTGCGTCCCACTGCGACTCCGGCAGGGGCTGGTGTTCCCCCATCGGGAACTTCTCCATGGGCATCGACCACCTCCACGTGATGGGTCTCGGCCTCCGCACCGCCGCGCCTCACGGGATCCAATAGTACAAGACCGGCTGTCAGTCAGCCGGTCTCCTGGCGCCGCCCGTAGCAGGACTCTCTCGAATGCAGGCGTGTAGATCGCCGTGGCCTCGCGGGCCCGCGCGCCCTGGAGGCGCTATCTGCGGTCTCCGCTTCCCGGCCGCCCCCCGCATCCACAATCGATCCCGTTGCCTCTGACGCCGGTGCCCGTTCCTCCCCAAAGAAGGCGGGAGCAGCGCCGGAGGCAGCGGGCTCTCTCCAGCATGAACGAACCCGCCGGCGGTGATCGAGCAATGACCGCTCCTCCGCGCGGGCGCTTTGCGACCGTGGAATCGAGACCGGGGATGGCCACCGGGAGCCCCTCCGGCGTCGCGGACCGGGTCGTCCTCGGGCCATGCCCCGGGATCAGAGCATCGCGCTGCCGCGGGCCCCTGGGTACACGTGCGTTCCTACCGCCGGAGGGCGCGGCGCCCGCGACGCCGCTTCTCCCCGGCTGGGCCGAGCTACAGGCTTGCGCGCTCGCCGAGAGGCAGCGCCCGGCGCAGACGCCGAGCTCCAATCGCTCGCCGAGGTTACGGCGCCCCCGCCCTCGACCACCTCGAGTACGTCGGCGTCCTTGCCGTCGGGCTGTCCCAGGTCGGCCAGGAGCTGCTCGCCGCGGCCTGCGCAGCGCCATGCACGCCACCAGCGGCCCGGCGGTCAGCGACCCCGGGCGCCTGGTCTCCACTGCCCCACTCCACAGCGTGGCCATGCGAGGCCGGGGGACGCCCGTCTCGCACCATCAACGCGCGGCTTCGCCCGTCCCCCGGGCGTCGATCCCGCGCGATGTGCGCGGGGCCTCGGTCTCGAGCGACGCCCGGCCCGCCCCATGCCGGATCACCCAGCGCGGCCGCCACCTCTCTTGCAGCTCACCCACGTCGACGACTACCTTGAGCATGGGCGGCGTGCTCCTTTGCCCCCAGCCTTCCGGCCGAGCGTCACGCGATCTCTCTCGGGGA
The DNA here is from genome assembly GCA_036564015.1 of Longimicrobiales bacterium. GTDB lineage: Bacteria > Gemmatimonadota > Gemmatimonadetes > Longimicrobiales > RSA9 > DATCLG01. The sequence continues at coordinate 14,760 of DATCLG010000122.1, read as the reverse complement.
CGCGCTGCCTTCTCGCCCCTCGGCCTGCCCATCCACGAGTTTCGAGAACGACTCGGGATCTGGGGCCAAATCCAGCCGAAGACAAGCATGAGCAGGGATTCCGTGATTGTGCTTCGCGCCCTGGCCCTGACGGTCGCGTGCGTGGCGCCGCTTGCGTGTGCGCTCTCCCTGGTGCCCGGGAGGCAGCGTGCGCGCGACCTCCCGTTTCGGCACATGGTGATCGATCGTGACTATCCGAGACGGCCGCATTGCAAGACCACGGCGGACGTCGACGGGGACGGTTTCGTCGATGTCCTCGCCGGGAGCGCCCAGGGAGGAGGGCTGTGGTGGTACGCCTGGCCGGATTGGACAAAGCATCGGATCGCGGAGGGTAGCTTCAGCACGGACATGCAGGCGGGCGACGTCGACGGTGATGGCGATCTGGACGCCATCGTTCCTCAGACGGGAGTCGGTCTGGTCTGGTTCGAGAATCCGCGACCTGCGGCAGCTCCCACTCAGGGCACGTGGAGGCGGCATGGGATCAGCCGGGAGGTCGCCCACGACGTCGAGGTGGGAGACGTCGACGGGGATGGTCGACTCGATGTGGTGGCCCGCTCTGATCGAACCCGCGTGTATCTGCAGAAGGCGCCGGACCAATGGACGGAAGTCATCGCCGGATCGGGAGGTCGTGGCGGGACCGCGCTGGGCGATCTGGACGGAGATGGGGATCTGGACATCGCGCAGAACGGCTACTGGCTGGAGAACCCCGGCAGCGATGACGCCGACTGGCCGAGACACGAGATCGCCACGGGATGGCCGGATGACGTCGGAGTCCACATCGCCGACGTGAATGGCGACGGTCGACCCGATGTCCTGATGGCCCATGCCGAGATGACGGGGAAGCTCGTATGGTACGAGGCGAAGGAGGTCCGGCGTGGGCCCTGAACGGAGCACTTCATCGCCGAGGTCTCGCACGTCCATACCTTCAAGACGGCGGACATGGACAGGGATGGGACCCTGGACGTCGTCACGGCGGAGATGGAGCAGTCCCCGCAGAAAAGGGTGATGATCCACTTCAATGGCGGGCGCGGCCTGCACTGGCGTACTCAGGTCGTCGGCCGCAGCGGATCGCACAACCTGCGCTTGGCAGACATCGGTGGGGACGGAGACACGGACATCGTCGGCGCCAACCACGGCAACTACGGCGGCCCGACCCCCATCGAGTACTGGGAGAATCTCTCGCACCGGCCTACGCCCCCGCTCCCGCTAGACCGGTGGGAGCGGCATGTCCTGGATGCGGACCGACCCGGGCGGGCGATCTTCCTCGGGTTCGCAGACCTGGATGGTGACGACCGCGGTGACGTGGTCACGGGCGCCTGGTGGTACCGGAACCCGGGTACACGGACGGGAACGTGGGAGCGTCGGGCCATGGGCGAGCCGTTGCACAACGTGGCGGCGGTGTTCGATTTCGACCTCGACGGCGATATGGACCTGCTCGGCACGACCGAGAAGGGCGCGGAGGCGGACGGGGAGCTCGTCTGGGCCCGGAACGACGGGAAGGGTGCGTTCACCCTTCTCTCGAACATCCCGCCCGTCCCGGACGGCGACGTTCTCCAGGGCGTCGCGGTCGGAGCTTACAGCTATTCGACGATCGACGTCGCCCTCTCGTGGCGGCGCGCCGGGACCGGCATTCAGCTGCTGACCTTGCCGAAGGATCCGGCCCGCGAGACCTGGTCCATGAGGACGATCTCCGAAGCGTCTCAGGGCGGGCAGCTCAGTCTGGGGCCGATCGGAGCCGATCCCAGCCCGGATCTCTTGCTGGGGACGAAGTGGTTGTCCCAGGGCAACGGGACCTGGACGTTGCACACGCTCAGCGACGCCGGAGGCTCTCCCGACCGCAATCGGCTGGCCGACATCAACGGGGATGGCCGCCTCGACGCCGTGGTCAGCTTCGCGGCGATCGGCGTGCCGGGCAAGCTCGTATGGTACGAGCAGCCGATTGCGGCGGAGGGGATCTGGACGGAGCACGCGATCGCGACGGTCGTGGGCCCGATGAGCCTGGACGTTGCGGACATGGATCGCGATGGGGACCTCGACGTGGTGGTCGGGGAACACAACGACGAGAAGCCGACCGCCGCGAGGCTGTGGATCTTCGAGAATGTCGACGGCCGGGGTGCGCGGTGGGAGGGTCATCTCGTGTACCAGGGCGACGACCATTACCATGGTGCCCGCGTCGCCGACGTCGATCATGATGGAGACCTGGACATTCTGTCGATCGGCTGGAGCCACGCAAAGGTCCTCTGGTACGAGAACCAGGCCGCTGGCGGCGATGCGGGCCGGCGGCGGCCCGCCACTCGCCGTTGAGGCGCGATCTATGCCGGACCCGGCGAGGAGGAGGCGACGCAGATGGAAGTGTTCCGGTCGTTCCGCGCGGCCATGCCGGCGTTGGTGTCGCACGAGCGCGTGCATACGCGGGACGCGGGCCGTCAGGGCACGCGGAGCCTTCGGGACCGCCCCGGGTACGAGGTGGTGGAGCTCGGGAGCGATCCGCTGGCGGTGAGCCGCGACGCGCTGGAACGGCTGCCGCGGCTGCGGCGGGGTTGGCGGGCCACGCGCGAGTCCGAACGATGAAGGTCGCGATCACCGGCTCGACGGGTTTGATCGGCTCCGCGCTCGTGGAGGCGCTGGGTGGTGCGGGCCACACGATCACCCGGGTGGCCCGCCGGCGGGGCGTGGCGGGGGAGGGTGGGGTGGTGACGTGGCAGCCGGGGCGACGGGAGATCGACGCAGCGGGCCTGGAAGGGCACGACGCTGTGATCCACCTGGCGGGGGAGCCGGTGGTGGGGTGGTGGACGGCGCGGAAGAAGGCGCGCATCCGGGAGAGCCGGGTGCGGGGGACGCGGCTGCTGAGCGAGACGCTGGCCCGGCTGACGCGGCCGCCGCGGGTCCTGGTCTCGGCGTCGGCCACGGGGTTCTACGGCAACCGATCGCCGGAGGAGCCGCTGGACGAGTCGAGCGCGCCTGGGGCCGGCTTCCTGGCCGGGGTGGCGCTGGAGTGGGAGCGGGCGACGGCGGCGGCGGAGGCGGCGGGGATCCGGGTCGTGCACGCGCGCTTCGGGCTGGTGCTGAGCCCGAAGGGAGGCGCGCTCGCGGCCATGCTGCCGGTGTTCCGGCTGGGGCTCGGGGGGAGGCTGGGGAGCGGCCGGCAGGTGTGGAGCTGGATCACGCTCGAGGACGTCGTCGCGGCGGTCGCGCACGTGCTGGCCGCGGAGCAGGTCGCCGGGCCGGTGAACTTCGTCTCGCCGAACCCGGTCACGAACGCGGAGTTCACGCGTGTCCTGGGCCGCGTGCTGGGCCGGCCGGCCTTCTTCGCGGTCCCGGCCCCGGCCGCCCGGCTGCTCCTCGGCGAGATGGCCGATGAGATGCTGCTCGCCGGCGCGCGGGTCGTCCCGCGCAAGCTGCTGGACTCGGGGTACCGCTTCCTGCATCCGGAGCTCGAGGCCGCGCTACGGAGCATCCTGCGACGGGGCGCCTGACTCTGTCCGCCTGGTCCCCGGCTGGTTGGTTGCCGGCCGCCTTTCCGCCGTGTATGTTGAAGAGCCATAGAACGCAGCCGTGGCTCGGGGGGGAGTGTCTCCGGGCCCGGCGGCCGGGAGCGGGGGACGAGCCACATGAGCGCGAACGCGAGCCCGGTCCGGGGGTACGCCCCGACCGGTAAGGATACAGGGATCGTCAAATCGAAGGGCACGGCGCGGCTGCCGATCCTGGCGGGCGAGCCGTTGCCGGTGGACGCGCGCAAGCCGGCGTGGCTGAAGGTCCGCTCGCCGGGGGGGCCGAACTACCTGCGGCTGAAGCAGCTCATGCGGGGCCACCGCCTCCACTCGGTGTGCGAGGAGGCGGGGTGCCCGAACATCGGCGAGTGCTGGGAGGCGGGAACGGCGACGTTCCTGATCCTGGGCGACGTCTGCACCCGGGCGTGCAAGTACTGCGCGATCGCCCACGGGATGCCGACCGAGCTGGACCTGGACGAGCCGCGGCGGGTCGCGGAGGCGGTCGCGGCGCTCGAGCTCCAGCACGTGGTGATCACGAGCGTGAACCGCGACGAGCTCGCCGATGGCGGGGCGTCCATCTTCGCCGAGACGATCCGCCGGTGCCGCGAGGCGCGGCCCGGGTGCACCGTCGAGGTGCTGATCCCGGACTTCAAGGGGAACGAGGCGGCGCTGCGGCTGGTGGTCGAAGCGCGGCCGGACATTCTGAACCACAATCTGGAGACGGTCGAGCGGCTGCACCCGTGGGCGCGACCCGGCGGGCGGTACTGGCGGAGCATCTCGCTGCTGGGCGCGGCGAAGCGGATGAATCCGGAGATGCTCACCAAGTCCGGTCTCATCCTGGGGTTGGGCGAGACGGACGAGGAGATCCGGCAGGCGATGGTGGACCTGCGCAAGGCGTCGGTGGACATTCTCACGCTTGGTCAGTACCTGCGTCCTTCGCGGCACCACGCTCCGGTGGCGCGGTGGGTGACGCCGGAAGAGTTCGCGGAGTGGAAGCGGGTGGGTGAGGAGGAGCTGGGGTTCCAGCACGTGGAGGCGGGCCCGCTGGTCCGGTCCAGCTATCACGCGGAGAAGCAGGCGCGGGTGGTGCGGGCGGGCGGTGTCGGCTCGATCCAGGAGATCCTGGAGGCCGACGTGCCTGCGCCGGCCGAGGTGGCGCTGCCGTCGCGGGCGGGGGCAGCGCCGGCCGGGCCGGCCGGGGCGCCGGCCCTGGTACAGATCGAGCCGAGGAGGCGGGCCGCTGCGGGCTGAGCACCGCCTGCATTCGGGAGGAGTCAAGGAGCGGTCTCTCATGGCAGACGCGAAGATGGTCACGAAGAAAGGCGGACCCGCGGAACAGCGGCGTGGCGGGGAGCAGGGGCTCGCCGGGCTGAGCCGGGAAGAGCTCCATCATCTGCTGTACCAGATGCTCCTGGGCCGCCGATTCGAGGAGAAGTGCGCGGAGGCGTACGCGCTCGGGAAGATCGGGGGGTTCTGCCACCTGTACATCGGGCAGGAGGCGGTGACGGTAGGCGCGTACAGCGTGCTCCGTCCCGATGACTACGTGATCGCGGCGTACCGCGACCACGTGCAGGCGCTGGCGAAGGGGATGAGCGCGCGGGAGGTGATGGCCGAGCTGTACGGCCGGGTGGACGGGTGTGCGCGGGGGAAGGGCGGCTCGATGCACCTCTACAGTAAGGAGCACAACTTCCTGGGCGGTTGGGGGATCGTGGGTGGGCAGATCCCGCTGGCCACGGGCGTGGGTTGGGCGATCAAGTACCGGGGCGAGGACCGGGTGTGCGTGTGCTTCATGGGGGAGGCGGCGGTGAACTCGGGCGCGTTCCACGAGTCGCTGAACATGGCGGCGCTCTGGAAGCTCCCGGTCATCTACATCGTGGAGAACAACCGGTTCGGGATGGGGACGGCGTGGGAGCGGGCGTCGGCGCTGTACGACATCTCGCAGAAGGCGTGCGCCTACGACATGCCGTCGGCGGTAGCGGACGGGATGAACGTGCTGGCGGTGCGGGAGGTGGTGAAGGAGGCGGTGGAGCGGGCGCGCAAGGATTCGATCCCGACGCTGATCGAGGCGCGGTGCTACCGCTTCATGGGGCACTCGATGTCCGATCCGGTGCACGGCGTCTACCGCACGAAGGAGGAGGTGGAGGAGGCGAAGAAGCGGGACCCGATCCGGATCTTCATCGATCAGCTCAAGGAGCACGACCTGCTGACGGACGAGGAGCTGAACGCGATCGACGACCGGGTGAAGGCGGAGGTGGAGGACGCGGCGGAGTTCGCGGATCGTTCGCCCGAGCCCGGGCCGGAGGAGCTGTACCAGCACGTCTACGCCCAGGAGCCTGAGCGGGGCTGGCTGTTCTTCGACCGGAAGAACCGGCTGCGGCAGTAGGCGGCGCGGACGGAACGGAACCAGGGGTAGCCGATGGCGGTGATCACGTACCGTGAAGCGCTGAACCAGGCGCTTGCGGAAGAGATGGAGCGGGACCCGAACGTCTTCCTGATGGGGGAAGAGGTCGGGGTTTACAACGGCGCGTACAAGGTGTCGAAGGGGCTGCTCGATCGTTTCGGGCAGATGCGGGTGGTGGACACGCCGATCACGGAGCTGGGGTTTGCGGGGCTGGGGATCGGGGCGGCGATGGTGGGGCTGCGGCCGGTGATCGAGTTCATGACGTTCAACTTCGCCATGCTGGCGCTGGATCAGGTGCTGAACAGCGCGGCGAAGATGTACTACATGACGGCGGGCCAGTTCAAGTGCCCGATCGTGTTCCGGGGTCCGACCGGTGCGGCGCTGCAGCTCGCGGCGCAGCACTCGCAGGCGCTGGAGGCGCAGTACATTCACTTCCCGGGGATCAAGGTGTGCACGCCGGCCACGCCGGCGGATGCGAAGGGGTTGCTGAAGGCGGCGATCCGGGACGACGACCCGGTCGTGGTGATGGAGGGGGAGCTGCTCTACGCGCTGAAGGGGGAGGTGCCGGAGGATGAGGATTTCATCGTCCCGCTGGGGGTGGCGGATGTGAAGCGTGAGGGACGGGACGTGAGCATTATCACGCACGGGAAGATGCTGCACGTGGCGCTGCAGGCGGCGGCGAAGCTGGAGCAGGAGGGGATCGAGGCGGAGGTGCTGGACCTCCGGTCGTTGCGGCCACTGGACGTGGATGCGATCGTGGCGACGGTCCGGAAGACGAACCGGGCGGTGTACGTGGAGGAGGGGTGGCCGTACATCGGGGTGGGGGCGCAGATCGTGGATCTGATCCAGTACGAGGCGTTCGACTATCTGGACGCGCCGGTGGAGCGGGTGACGCAGGCGGACGTGCCGATGCCGTACGCGAAGGGGCTGGAGCGGCTGGCGAAGCCGTCGGTGGAGCTGGTGGTCGAGGCGTGCAACCGTGTGCTGTACCGGTGAGGTCTGAGGGCCGGCCTTGCCCGGGCGGGGTTCCCGGGTTCTGGGTCGAGGAGTCTGCCTGACGCGCGGGAAGAGGAGAGATGGCGACGAAAGTCCACATGGAGGCCCTTTCTCCGACCATGGAGGAGGGTCAGCTCGTCCGGTGGCTGAAGCAGGAGGGGGATCCGGTCAAGGAGGGGGACGTCCTGGCCGAGATCGAGACGGACAAGGCGACGATGGAGCTGGTGGCGCGAGGTTCGGGGGTTCTGCGTCGCCAGATCCTGAAGGAGGGGCAGACCGCGCCTGTGGGGGCGGTGATCGGGGTGATCGCGGCGCCGGACGAGGACATTTCGGGGATCCTGCAGGAGGCGCCGGCGGGGGCGGGGGAGCCGACGCATGCGGCGCCGACGCCGCCGCCTGCGGGCAAGACGCCGGCGGATGTGGATGTGGAGCGGGCGGCGCGGGCGGTGACCGGGGCGGACAAGACGGAGCAGCCGCTGGTGGCGACGGGCGTGCAGGGCGCGGCGGAGGCGCCGGCTGGGGCTGCGACGCCGGTGCCGCCGGGGGTCTCGCCGGAGCGGGCGGCGGGCGGACGGGTGGAGGAGGTCGAGGCTCCGGAGAACGGGCGGATCAAGGCTTCGCCGCTGGCGCGGCGGCTGGCTGCGGAGGCGGGCCTGGAGCTGGGGCGGGTGCGGGGGACGGGACCGGGCGGCCGGATCACGAAGCGGGACATCGAGGCGGCGGTGGCGGAGGCGGCGCGCGCGCCCGCGGCGCCCGCGGTCGCGGTGGAGGCGGAGGTGGAGGAGGTCCCGGTCAGCCAGATGCGCAAGACGATCGCGCGTCGGCTGGCGACCTCGATCGGTCCGGTGCCGACGTTCTACCTGACGGTCGAGGTGGACATGGGGCGGCTGCTGGAGCTGCGGGAGCGGGTGAACCGCCGGTTGGCGGAGCAGGGGATCAAGGCCTCGATCAACGACTTCATCATCAAGCTCGTGGCGGAGGCGCTCCGGCGCCACCCCGAGGTGAACGCGTCGTGGGGGGAGACGGTGATCCGGCGCTATCGCCGGGTGCACATCGGGGTGGCGGTGGCGGTGGAGGACGGGCTGATCACGCCGGTGGTGCGGGACGCGGACCGGAAGGGCGTGGCGGAGATCGCGCGGGAGGTGCGGGACCTGGCCGCGCGGGCGCGCGAGAGGAAGCTGACGCCCGAGGAGTACACGGGCTCCACCTTCTCGATCTCGAACCTGGGGATGTTCGGGATCGACGAGTTCACGGCGATCATCAACCCGCCGGAGGCGGCGATCCTGGCGGTCGGGCGGGTGGAGGAGAAGCCGGTGGTGGAGAACGGGCAGATCGTGGTCCGTCCGCGGATGCGGATGACCCTGAGCTGCGACCATCGGGTGATCGATGGTGCGACCGGCGCGCGCTTCCTCCAGACGGTGAAGGAGTTCCTGGAGGATCCGCTCGTGATGCTGGTGTGAGGAGGCGCGTCGGGCTGAGGGTTGACGGAGGCGCAGGTGACGCGTTCGCCTGCGCCTCTGCTTTTTCGCGGATGCCGGCCTGGCGGGTGAGGGGGCGCGGGGCAGTTGTCCTGGGCGCGAATGAGCGGTAACTTGGGCGTCGGAACACCCGCCTCCCGGCCTGGACGCACGGCATCGGGGCCGGTGCGTCGCCGGGGCAGGTGGCGCGGACGGAAACGAACGGCGAGGTGAAGCGTGGCGGAGAACGCATTTGATGTCGTCGTGATCGGCGGTGGGCCGGGTGGGTACGTCGCGGCGATCCGGGCGGCGCAGCTCGGGATGAAGGTGGCGTGCGTGGAGGCGCAGAAGCTGGGTGGTGTGTGCAACAACTGGGGGTGCATTCCGACGAAGGCGCTGCTCGAGTCGGCCCATCACGCCCGGCGTCTGCAGGAAGGGCTGAAGGAGTTCGGGATCCAGGTCGGGGATGTGAAGCTGGATCTCGGTGCGGCGGCGAAGCGGGCGGCGAAGGTGGCGGAGCAGGGGGTGAAGGGGGTGGCCTACCTATTCAAGAAGCACAACGTGGAGCACATCCAGGGTTGGGGCCGGCTGCTGGGTGATGGGAAGGTGGAGGTGGACCCGGGGAAAAACGCCGGGCATGGGGGCGAGGCGCCGGGGAAGGGGGAGAAGCGGATCCTGCAGGCGCGGAACATCATCCTGGCCACCGGTTCGCGGCCGCGGTCGCTGCCGATCCTGAAGATCGACGGGGATCGGGTGTGGAGCTCGGACCATGCCGTCTACCCGGAGAAGGCGCCGGGCAAGCTGGCGATCATCGGGGCGGGCGCGATCGGGATGGAGTTCGCGGACGTCTACCGGTCGTTCGGCACGGAGGTCACGATCATCGAGGCGCTGGACCGGGTGCTGCCGAACGAGGACAAGGACTCGTCGGCGGCGGTGGAGAAGTCGTACCGGAAGCGGGGGATCGAGATCTTCACGGGCGCGCGGCTGGAGAAGGCGGAGGTCGGGAAGGACGGTGTGCGGCTGTCGGTGAAGACGCGGGAGGGGAAGACGCAGGTGGTTGAGGCGGAGCGGGTGCTGGTGGCGGTGGGTCGTGCCCCGATCATCGAGGACATTGGTCTGGAGAAGGCCGGGGTGAAGACCGAGAACGGGTTCATCGCGGTCGACGACCGGATGCGGACCAACGTGCCGGGGATCTACGCGATCGGGGACTGTGCCCGGCCGCCGCTGCTGGCGCACAAGGCGTCGCACGAGGGGATCGTGGCGGTGGAGGTGATCCACGGGGATGCGCGCGCGGCGGTGGACTATCAGAACATTCCGAGCGTGACGTACTGCTCTCCCGAGGTGGCGTCGGTCGGGCTGACGGAGGATCAGGCGCGGGAGCGTGGGTACGACGTCGAGGTCGGGGTGTTCCCGTGGAGCGCGAACGGCCGGGCGCGCACGGCGGGGGAGACGGAGGGGTTCGTGAAGGTGATCCGGGACAAGCGGTACAGCGAGGTGCTGGGCGCGCACATCGTGGGTCCGCACGCGAGCGAGCTGATCGGGGAGTTCGTCGTGGGGCGCCACCTGGAGACCACGGCGGAGGAGCTGGAGCGGGCGATGCATCCGCACCCGACGCTGTCGGAGGCGATCGCGGAGGCGGCGCTGGCGGCGTTGGGGCGTGCGATCCACATCTGAAGCCGACGCGGAGCGAACGGTTCGAGTCATGTCGGAGCACACGACCTCAGCGGGCTGGGTCGAGAGTGGCCTCGGGGCGCCAGCCCGCGAGGCGGGGCGTGGGTTGCTGCGGGGTGCCGGCTGGGCCGCGATCGCGGTGGGGGTCGCGGTGCTGGCCGGCTCCACGTTGGCGATGCTCCGCGGGGTCGAGCCGTTCGCCACGTGGTACTACCCCTTCGCCTGGTACGCGACCTTGCTGGTGCTGGATGGGGTGGTGGTGCTGAGCCGGGGGCAGCGGGGGCGGGGAGGGGGGCTGGTCTTCCTGCTGGACCGGCCCGCCTACCTGGCGACGCTGCTCGGGTGGTCCGTCGTCACCTGGCTCTTCTTCGAGCTGGTCAACTTCCGCCTGAGCAACTGGTACTACGTCTTCCTGCCCGAGTCGCTCCCGTACCGCTGGATCGGCACGATCGCGTCGTTCGCGACGGTGTTCCCGGCGGCGTTCCTGGCGGCAGAGGTGCTGGCGGGGCTGGGCGTGGCCGAATCGACCCGGTGGCCGAAGCTCCGCGTGACGCCGGGGCTGCTGCGGGGGATGCGCGTCGCGGGCGGGCTGATGCTGGTCCTGCCGCTCCTCTGGCCGAAGTACTTCTTCCCGCTGATCTGGGGCGCGACGACGCTGCTCGTCGAGCCGTACAACTACCGGCGGGACCCGGAACGGTCGCTGCTCGGCGACCTGGAGCGCGGCCGGCCGGCACGGATCCTCCGGCTGCTGCTGGGGGGGGCGGCGATCGGGTTCCTCTGGGAGATGTACAACATCCGCGCCCGGGGGAAGTGGATCTACACCGTGCCGGGTCTGGAGGAGCTGAAGCTCTTCGAGATGCCGCTCCTCGGGTTCCTGGGTTTCCCGCCCTTCGCGCTGGAGTGCTACACGATCTGGCAGTCACTGGTCCTGGCCGGCGTGGCGGTCCCGCACGACGGCCGGGCGTTCCCGGCCTCGCGGGCGCGGCGATGGGGGACGGCGGTGGCCGCCGTCGTGTTCAGCGTGCTGGTGCTCCGGGGGATGGAGCGCTACACCATCGGGTCGTACACCCCGCGGCTGCACGCGCTGGAGGGCGTCCCGGCCGCGGCGCTCGAGCGCGCCGGCTACGATGCGTTCTCGCTGGCCCGGGCATCCTCGCCGGACATCGCCAGCGTGGTGGGCGTGGAGCCCGAAGAGGCGCAGGCGTGGATCGAGGCGGCCCGGCTCGCGGTGCTCCGTGGGATCGGGTGCGAGAACGCGAACCGGCTGAAGAGCCTCGGCATCCGCTCGGTGACAGACCTGGCCGCCCAGGAGCCGCACGAGCTCGCGGACCGGCTGCGGACGATCACGGGCGCACGGGTCCGGGACGCGCAGGTCCGGCTCTGGGTGCGCGCGGCGCAGCGGGCCACGGCCGGGGGCTGAGCGGAAGCCGCCTGGCCCGAGCGGCCTCAGGCGGCCACCCGCTGGCCGGCCTCGTCCAGCTGCGCGGTCGCGGCCACGAAGAGCGCCCGCGCCGTCACGTAAGCCACCTCCGCGGCGTCCGCCTCGAACTGCTTGAGCGCGATCTCGTCCAGGCAGGCGATGTACTCCGGGTGGGCCCGCGCGTTGTCCGTCGCGGCGGTCAGGCTCAGCTTTTCGCCCCTCCGCGCCGCCTCCGCGAGCAGGCGGTCTCGCAGCTCGACCTGCAGCGCCTTGCGGCGATTCTCGAGTGCGGCCAGCTCGCGCCGGCGGCGTGCCCATTCCATCCCCGTGGCCCGGATGTTCTCCACCAGCTCACGCAGCAGGCTCGACTTGTCGTGCATCAGGTGATCCCTCGATTCGAATCCACTTGAAGAGCGGGAGCGGGCGGCTCGCGCCCGGACCCCCTCATTCCGTTACCCCGAAGACACCCCGAAGTTTGCGCTGGGCCCCGGGCTTGGGGGGAATGGATATTGCGCCGGAAGGGACGAGGAGCGCTGCGGCGATCCCTTCGGGGAGGCGACAATGCCGGATAACTTCGACCCGAGCAGCCCGGGGTTCAAAGAGCCGAACGGCCCGCCGGAATTCGACATGGAAGACGGTCTGGCGCTCGCCCTCTCCTACCTGGAGGATCCGTCGAACGTGCCCTGCCCGCGCTGCGGCCCGAACACGATCGAGGTGGTGTGCTTCCTGGATGCGAGGGGGATGGAGCGCGGCGCGGTCATACCCACGTCGCCGGAAGGGGACTACACCGTCATCCTGTACTGCCACAGCTGCGGCCGGGCGGCGGCGCTGGACCTGAGCCGGGAGGAGGATCGGGGAAGGGACGCCGCCTGATCCGGTGAAGGCCGGGTGGTCGGCTGTGCCGCGGCGCCATCGAGCCGCAGCGTTTTTTCCACCCGGGGTTCCCGTGCTCCGCACTTCCCATCGAACGACCGCAGGGCTGCCCGCCGGGGCGCGGGTCCGGGTGGCACGGCGCCAGGCATCGTCGCGCCGCCGATCCGGGGGACGCTCCTGCTCCGGTTGCCGGCCCGCGCTCCCCAGGATTAACTTGGAAACAGGCGAGGTGTGGCCGGCCAGGATGGTGAGGCGACGCGTGGCGGGTGGTCGGGAGCGGGAAGGCGTTGGCCGGACGCTCGCCCCGGGGTGTGGTGGCCGGAACACCGGAGCAGGAAGGTAGGGGACCGATGCCTTGTTTCCCATTGACGACCGGGCGCGTAGTGGGCCCGCGAGTCCGGGAGGAGCGAGGATCGTGAGCGCGGACGTGCCCTCGCCCCGTGCTCGCTTCGCGGCGATGGCAGCGCTGCCGGATCAGGAGGTGGACCTCGCGGCGGCGGCGCTCCTGATCGCCGCGGAGGAGTACCCGCAGCTGGTCGTGGAGCAGTACCTCCAGCGCCTGGACATGCTGGCCGAGCGAGTGCGGGACCGGCTCTGGAACGAGACCGCGCCGCTGGTCGTGCTCCAGGAGCTGAACCGGGTGCTCTTCGAGGAGGAGGGGTTCCGGGGCAATGCGCGGGAGTACCACGATCCGCGGAACTCGTTCCTGAACGACGTCCTGGATCGGCGCCTCGGAATCCCGATCACGCTGAGCATCCTGTACCTGGAGGTGGGGTGGCGGCTCGGGTTGCCGCTGGAGGGCGTCAACTTCCCCGGGCATTTCCTGGTACGGTACGTGGGGGAAGCGATCCCGCTGCTGGTGGACCCGTTCCTCGGGGGCCAGATCCGGTTCGAGGACGAGGCGCAGGAGCTGCTGGACCGGGTGTACGGGGGGATGGTTCGGCTGCGCCCGGAGTTCCTGCAACCCGCGGGGAAGAAGGACATGCTGACCCGCCTGCTGCGGAACCTGAAGGGGATCTACCTGAACGAGCGGGACGACCGCCGGGCGCTGGCGGCGATCGACCGGATCCTTCTGCTCCGGCCGACCGCGGCGCCCGAGCTGCGGGATCGCGGGCTGCTCCTGGCCCGCACGGGGCGGGTCGGCGAGGCGATCGCCGACCTGGAGCGGTACCTGGACATCGAGCCGGAGGCCGCGGACGCGCGCCGGGTACGGAAGCTGATCGAGGACCTGGGAGGGTAGGCCGCCGCATGGAGGCCACGACCGGACTCCTGCCGTTGCACCCCATCCACGAAGGGTTGGGCGCACAGTTCGCGGAGTTGGCGGGGCGGCGGGTGCCGCGCCACTACGGGGACCCGGCGGCGGAGTACGCGGCGGTGCGCACCGCCGCGGGGATCGTGGACCGGGCCGACCGGGCCCAGGTGCGGGTGTTCGGGCGGGACCCGGTGAAGATGATCCACGGGCTGGTCACGAACGACGTCGCGGGGGCCCCTGAGGGGCAGGGGGTCTACGCGGCGTTTCTCACTCACAAGGGGAAGATGGTGGCGGACGTCCGGGTCTTCCGGCGGCCGGCGGGCGACGTGTTGCTCGACCTGGACGCCGCCGCGCTGGAGGGCGTGCTGGCCCACCTGCGCAAGTTCATCCCGCCTATTTTCGCCCGTTTCGAGGACGTTTCCAGCTCGCACGGAGTCCTGGGCGTCTACGGCCCGCGCGCGCGGGAGACGGTCGAGGCTGCGCTCCGCCAGGAGCTCTCCGCCGGGATGCAGGAAGACGCGTTCGCCATCCTGACGTTCCAGGGGAGCGAGGTGCTGGTCGCCCGCACGCTCTACACGGGCGAGGACGGGTACGACCTGTTCGCGCCGGTCGAAGCGCTGGAACCCCTCTGGCGTGCGCTGACGGGGGCGGGCGCGCGGCCGGTGGGGCACGGCCCGCTGGAGACGCTCCGCATCGAGGCAGGCCGGCCCCGCTGGGGCGCCGAGCTGGATGAGAACGTCATCCCGCTGGAGGCGGGGCTGAAGGATCGAGCGATCAGCCAGACGAAGGGTTGCTACACGGGCCAGGAGGTGATCATCCGCATCCTCCACCGGGGCCACGTGAACTGGCTGCTCCGCGGGTTCCTGCTGGGCGATACGCCGGCGCCGCCGAAGGGGACGATCATCGTCCGGCCGGACGATCCCAAGCCGGTCGGCCGCGTGACCAGCGCGTGCGCCTCGCCGCGCCATCGACAGACGATCGCCCTGGGGTACCTGCGGCGGGAGCTCGGGCTGCCCCTGTCGCTCCGGCTGGGGCAACCGGACGGCCCGGAGCTGCTCGCCGTGGAGCTGCCCTTCCCCTCGACCGACCTCGGGGAGCCGTTCCGCGAGCCCGCCGAGGCCTGAGCGCGTAGACCGAGTCCCCGGGCCGCGAGCCGGCCA
>DATCLG010000121.1:0-31247 GCA_036564015.1 Longimicrobiales bacterium | reverse complement strand
GGTGCCGGCCTGGAGGCTCATGGCAGCAGCAGGCGGATCTGGGTGATGCGCCAGCCGTCCTCCTCGTGGACGAGGGCGAGGAAGACGACTCTGGGTTCGGGGACGGTGGTGCCGCGGGCGCGGGTGACCCAGGCGAGCTCTCCGAAGGCGCGGCGGGGTCGACCGCCGACGACCTGGGCCATGGCGGTGCGGACGGAGACGGTCTGGCGGTCGTCGAAGATGCGCCGGAGGAGAGCGGCGGCCTGACGGCGGTGGAGGGGTCCGATGGAGGCGCCGTCGATCTCGAGGGAGAGGCCGGCCTCGGCGACGAGCGTGGCGACGCCCTGGGCGTTGCCGCGGGCCCAGAAGTCGGCGAGGCGGTCGAGCACGCGCTCGAGCTCTGGCTCCTGCGCCCGGGCGGCGGCGGCAGAAGCGAAGAGCAGGAGGAAGAGCAGGGGCAGGGCGCGGCGGGTCATGTCTGGGCCTCCGACGCCATGGCGACCTCCCGGACCAGCTGGGTCGCGATCTCGACCGGATCGGACGCCTGGAGGATCGGTCTGCCGACGACGAGGTAGTCGGACCCGGCGCGCACGGCCTGGGCCGGGGTGGCGGTGCGGACCTGGTCTCCCGTGAGCGTGCCGGAGGGGCGGATGCCCGGGGTCACGACCAGGAAGTCGGGTCCGTGGCGGCGCTTGAGCGCCTCGGCCTCGAGGGCGGAGGCGACGACGCCGTCCATGCCGGCCTCGGCGGCGAGGGCGGCGAGGCGGTAGACCTCGTCGCGGAGGGAGCGGAGCTCCTTCCCCCAGACCTCCTCGGTGTCAGCGGGAGAGAGGGAGGTCAGCAGGGTGACCCCGAGCAAGCGCGGCCCGTCGGTCCCGACGGCCTCTCGTGCGGCGCGGAGCATGGCGGCGCCGCCGGAGGTGTGCAGGGTGAGGAGCTCGACGCCGAGCTCGGCCGCAGCGTCGACGGCCTGGGCCACGGTGTTCGGGATGTCGTGGTATTTCAGGTCGAGGAAGACCCGTTTCCCCCGCGCCTTGAGCTCCCGCACGATCTGGGGGCCGGCGCGGGTGAAGAGCGGCGCGCCCACTTTGTAGAAGTCGATCGTTTCCCCCAGCCGGTCGACGAGTTCGAGGGCTCCGGCGCTGGTCGGGAGGTCCAGGGCGACGATGATCGTAGCCATAAGCGGATCAGGCAGGCGGGGCGGCTCAAACCAGCGCGCCCGCGCCGATCAGTTCGCGTACGTCCCGGATCCGGTGGTGTTCACCGTAATCGTTCAGGTCAGACAATACACGTTCCGCGGTTCGGGGATCCGCGAAGTTCGCGGTGCCGATCTGCACCAGTGACGCGCCGGCGAGCAGGTACTGCACTGCGTCTGCGCCGGTGCGGATGCCTCCGACCCCGATGATCGGCACATCCACGCGCTTGCGGACCTGCCACACGGCGTAGACGCCCATCGGGAGGATGGCGGGCCCGCTGACGCCGCCCGGGCCGGCGCCGAGCAGAGGCCGCCGGGTCTCCACGTCGAAGAGCAGGCCCGGGAACGTGTTGATCAGCGTGAGGCCGTCGGCGCCGGCCTGGACGGCGACCTCTGCGAGGCGCCCGATGTCCGGGGTGTTGGGCGAGAGCTTGACGATCAGGGGCCGCCGGGTGACGCGGCGCACGCGGGCGACCACGTCGGCGAGGAGGTCCTCGCGGGAGCAGAAGGCGGCGCCGCCCTCCTTGACGTTGGGGCAGGAGACGTTGAGCTCATAGCCCAGGAACCCGGGCTCGGCGTCCAGGGTCTCTACGACCTCGACGTAGTCTTCGACCACGCGCCCGGCGACGTTGACGAAGACGCGGGCGCGCTGGAGGCGGCCGGCGAGCCAGGGGAGCACTTCGGTCCGGAAGCGCTCGAGACCGATGTTGGCGAGCCCGACGGAGTTGAGCATCCCCGCGGCGAACTCGGCCACCCGGGGGGCCGGGTTGCCTTTGCGGGGCTCGGGGGTGACGGCCTTTGTGACCAGGCCGCCGAGCGAGTCGAGGTCGAGCAGGCCATCGAGCTCGCGCCCGTATCCGCAGGTGCCGCTCGCGAGCATGACCGGGTTCTGGAAGGTGGTGCCGAAGAGCTCCTGAGCCAGGTTCACTGCTTGGCCCCTCCCGAGTCTGCGTCGGAGCGGCGGCTGCCCGTGACGCTCGCCGTGTCGTTCTGGGTGGTGGCGGCGCCGCGGAGGCTGGCCGTGTCGGCGCGCAGGAAGAACTCGAAGCGGGCCGAGTCGCCGCGGATGCAGGCGGCGCGCAGGCTGTCGCCGCGGATTCCGGTGACGCCGAGGCTGTCGAGCAACGCGCCGCAGGCGACCTTGACGCTGTCCGCCTTTGCGGCGGCCTTGACGCTGTCGAGGGTGGCGAGCGTGAGGGTGACGAACGCGTCGCGCTGCGCGGCGTAGCGTGCGGCTTCGCTCCTGAGCGCGGCGAGCGTCCTGGCGAGCCGTTCCTCGGCCTCGCTGAACGGCAGAGAGTCGTGTCCCCCCTGGAGCGCGGCCAGGTACACGTTTCCGGTGTAGCCGGCGAGTCTGTCCCGTATGGCGGCGTGCTCCTCCGGTGCGGGCTGGAGCGCGGCGGCGGCGAGCAGGGCCTTGGGCGCCCAGGTCGCGCCGGGTACGAGGTCCGCGTAGGCGAGGAAGAGCTTCCGGGCGAGGGCGCGGGAGCCGAGCTCGTCGCGGGCGACTTCGGCGGCGGCGAAGAAGGCCAGGGGCTGGCCCGTGCGCTGGCCGGCGTCGAGCAGCGCGTGGAGGAGCTGCATCGACTGCAGGATCGCCCTTGCCTCCGGGTGGGCGAGCGAGGGGAGGAGGCTGGCGCGGACGTCCGCCAGCTCCTCGATGTCGGCGGCATAGGCGAGGCGCCAGCGCGCGAGCAGCACGCGGGCCCGGTCCGCGGTCACGCCGGATGCCCGGTCTGCGACGAGGCGGGCCTCCGCCACCGCCTGGGCGGTGTCGCCGCCAAGAGCGGCCAGCTCGGCGCGGAAGAGGCTCAGGCCATCCCTTGGCTCGGCGGGCCAGGCTGCCGCGGCGGCCGGCTCGAGGAGAGCGCGGGCCGACTGGGCGCCCCAGCGGGCGTGCGCCCGCTCCGCGAGGGTGCGGAGCGAGTCAGCCCACTGGTGCGCGTCGCGGTCCCGGAACAGCGCTGCGAAGGCGGCGCGGGCCCGCTCCTGATCCCCGCGGAGCACGGCCTGAGTGGCCAGCTCGAGCCGCGCCTCGCGGCCGATGGGGCCTTTCCGGGCCGCGGCGGCTTCGATGTCGGCCCAGGCTTCGGTTTCATCTCCCGCCGCGAACCGGACCCGGCCTCGCCACAACCGGGCGAGCGCCGCCTGCTCGCTGCCCGCATCGACGCTGTGGAGCGCCGAATCCAGATAGACCATCGCTTGCGGCCCCTCGCCGAGGCGCAGCATGGTGGCGCCCAGGAGGGTGAGCGCCCCCACGCGGATCTCCCGGTCGGTGGTGGTGGCGAGGAGCCGCTCGAGCGCGGCCCGCGCGGCTGGGAAATCGTCGCGCCCGTAGTGCGCGCGGGCGATCAGGTAGAGCGCGTCGTCCGCCCAGCGACCATCCGGATCCTTGCGCAACCCTTTGGCCGCCTTCTCGATGGCGACCTGGTAGATCGACCGCGCCCGCGTGCGGTCGCCCTGGCTGGCGGCTCGCTCCGCCTCGGCGAAGAGGCGCTCGGCGTTGTACAGGGTGTTGAAGTACGTACACGCCGGGTGGGAGAGCGCGGTCCCGAGGAGCGCCCCGACCAGGAGCCACCCCCTCATGACCCTCCCTCCGTGGCCAGCAGGTGGGCGTGAGAGTCGAAGAACTGGTCCACCGCCTCCGCCAGCGCCCACGCCACCTTCTGCTGGAACGAGGAGCTCGCCAGGAGCCGCGCCTCCCGGGGATGGGAGATGAACGCGACCTCGACCAGCGCGGCGGGCATGAAGGCGCCCACCAGCACGCGGAAACCGGCCTGCTTCACCCCGCGGCTCGGCCCGGGATGGAAGTCGGCCAGCCGCCGCTGGATCACCGCGGCCAGGTCGTTGGAGGCGCGGAGGTAGAAGTCGTTACGGAGGCTGTTCAGGATACGGTCCAGCTCGTCGCCGGCCTGAGGCGCGGCCGCGGTTTCGTAGGCGACGGCGGCGTTCTCCATCTCCGCCACACGGCGCTCATCCTCGGTGCGCGCCTCGGAGAGGAAGTAGGTCTCGAAGCCCGAGGCGGAGGCGACCCCAGAGTTCGCGTGGATGGAGAGGAACACGGCCGCGGGACGCCCGGCCTTCCATTTGTTGGCCAGATGGGGCCGGTCTGCGAGCGCGATCAACGTGTCCTTGGTCCGCGTCAGGTGCACCTCGTAGCCGGGCCGCGCCTGGAGCAGAGCGGCGAGGCGCTTGGCAATCGCCAGAGTGACGTCCTTTTCCCGCAGCCCGTTGGGGCCGACCTTCCCCGGGTCGACCCCCCCGTGCCCGGGATCGATCACGACCACCCGGACCTGCTCGTCCGCCCGGCGCCGCGACGCGGCTGCGGCCCGCGTGGCGGCCGACGGCGTTTCGCTGGCCAGGCCAGGGCGGTTGGCCGGCGCGACGAGACGTAGCACCCCGGCTCGATACTCGAGCCGGTCGGGGTAACGGCCCGGGAGCCATTCGACGAAGAATTGGCCGGGAATGTACAGAGTCCCGCCTTCGCGGTAAACCGGCGCCGCGAGCTGGTGGACGCGACCCGCGGTGAAGAAGGGCGACGCGGCCTCGAAGTGCAGGGTGTCGCCGAAGAGGAGGACCCGCGCCCCACGCGGCCCGGGCTCGACCCGGGCGCCGAGGGCTTCGAGGAGCCCGGCGGGAAACGCCGGGTAGCCGCGATGACGGGCCACGGAGGCGCTGACCGGTTTCCCGGTCCCCTCCACCCGCAGCGCCGAGAGCTGCGCCTGGGCGACAGCCGGTGCTGCGAAGCACGCCAGGAAGGCGAGCAGCCAGATCATCGCTGTTTGAGTGCCCGCTCGATTTCTCGCTCCGCCGCCCGGCGCTTCAGCGTCTCGCGGCGGTCGTGGAGCTTCTTGCCGCGGGCGAGCGCGAGGGTGGTCTTCGCGTAGCCGCGACGGAAATACAGATCCAGGGGCACGAGCGTCAGGCCCGAGGCCTGGACCGCACCGATCAGCCGGCGGATCTCGCTGCGATGGAGCAGCAACTTGCGCGGGCGAAGCGGATCGAGGTTCCAGCGGCTGGCGGGGTCGTACGGGCTGATGTGGAGGTTGTAGAGCCAGACCTCGCCATTCTCGACCCTGGCGAACGCTTCGTTCAGGCTCACTTTCCCCGCCCGCACCGATTTGACTTCAGGCCCGGTCAGCACCAGCCCTGCCTCCCAAGTGTCGAGGATCTGATACTCGTGGAGCGCCTTCCTGTTGCGGGCGACCACCTTCCTGCCGTCGGGCCGTGATCTGTCCATAGTCTTCTCAATTTAGCGGAGTGGGAGGGTTTGGGGAAGCAGCCACAGGAGGCGGCGGATCAGTAGATCAGGACCGGGGTGCCCACGTCGACGAGGTGGTAGAGGGTGCGCGCGTCCTCGTTGGTCATGCGGATGCAGCCGTGGGACACCCGGCGTTCGTCGGGATCGGGCTTGAGCACGAGGCCCGGGCGGTTCGTGCCGTGGATGGCCAGCTGGTAGCCGATGTAGAGCGCGGTGGTCCCGAGCATCCCCTCTTCCCGACGGAGGGGCGAATCGAGCGGCGGGACGGGCCGGCCCTCCTCGATGAACGCCCAGTCGGGCTTGATCCAAACGGGGTTCTTTTCCTTCCGCTGGATCCGGAACACGCCACGCGGGGTGACGAAGTGCCACCGCCGGCCGGCGCGCTCGAGGCGGAAGCCGCTGCCGGTAGCGACGGGCGCGGACCAGATGGGCTGGCCGTCCTGCAAGACGTAGAGGCGGTTCTCGGCCACGTGGACGACGACGTAACGCCCGTCGGCGTAGAGGGGTGCACGGCTGAACGGCTGGGGATCCAGGGAAGGCGGCGCGAAGCGGAGCGCGAGCGACTCGGAGGTGGCCTGGGCTCCGAGGGCGCGGGCGACGAGCACCGTAGCGACGGCAGCGAGAACGGTGTGCGACGCGCGGCGAGACATCAGCGCAGCCTCTCTTTCTGCTGCCTCCGGATCCGCTGCATGGCGGCCACCTGGGCGACCTCGCCGCCCAGGATGAAGAGGACGGCCGTGTAATAGACCCAGAGGACGAGCACGATGAGCGTGGTCAGATTCCCGTAGGTCGAGCGGTAATTCGCCACGCTGGTGGCGTACCAGCCGAAGGCGTACTTCAGGAGCTCGAAGAGCACGGCGGCGAAGGTGGCGGCGATGAGGGCGGTACGCCACTGGACGCGTCGTGCCGGCAGGTAGCGGTAGACGAGCAGGAACATGACCCATCCCGAGAGGAAGGTGACGAGCCACCCATAGATGTACTGCACGCCCCGGATTCGCACGCCGGCGAGCCCGAGGAACTGGAAACCGTAGCGGGCGAGCACCCCGAGCAGGACGGTGAGCCCCACGTTGAGGGCGAAGAGGGTGCCGGCCGCCAGAACCATTTTCATGTCAAAGACCTTGCCAGCGATGATGCCGCGCTCCTCGGGGATGTCGAAGACCTCGCGGAGCACGGCCCGGAGGGTGGCGACGAGGCGGGTGGCGAGCCACATGAGGACGAGGGTGCCGACGCCGAGGAGCCCGGTGCTCTGGTCGATGAGCGTCCGGAGGGCGTTCTGCACCCATTCTCGGCTCCCGGGCGGCAAGCCGCCGGTCAGGTACTGGAGGAGCGGCTCGACGGCCTCGGTGCCCCGGAGGCGGAGGATGGTGCCTCCGATACCGACCACGGCGAGGATGAAGGGGATGAAGGCGACGAGGACGTTGAAGGCGATGGCGCCCGCCATGAAGAAGATCTGGTCCTCGCTCGCCTTCTCGTAGAGGCGCCGGAGGAAGTACCGGGCCGCGGCGACCGCCCGCGCGATGCGGACCCGGGCCGGCAGGGGTCGCGCGGGCGGCAGGCGGGGTTCGGCCATGCGGCGGGGGGAACGGCCGGGCGGGACTACGCGTCCGGCGCTCGCTGGTGGGCCAGGCGGGGGCCGTCGGCCTCTTCTTCCCGCCTCCGGCGCTCCATCTCGGCGCGACTGCGGCGGGCCGCTTCCAATCCTTCCTCGAACGCCTCACGCGCCTGGGCCAGGCCCTCGGTGACCTGACGCTGGAGGCCAGTGATGGATTCGGCCACGGCCTCCTGAACCTGGCGGACCGTGTCCTCGGCCGCCTCCTTCAGGCGCTGTGCTCCTCTGCGGATCTGCTCGCGCGTCTCCCTGCCCGACCGCGGGGCGTAGAGCAGGGCGATCCCGGCGCCGATGAGGGCACCCAGCAGGAAAAGGCCGAACCCACCACTCCTGCGCTCCACCACGACGTACGGCAAG
Source organism: Longimicrobiales bacterium (assembly GCA_036564015.1). Classification (GTDB taxonomy): domain Bacteria; phylum Gemmatimonadota; class Gemmatimonadetes; order Longimicrobiales; family RSA9; genus DATCLG01. The sequence goes on along the minus strand of DATCLG010000121.1, from coordinate 23,846 downwards.
TCGTCGTAATCTGCCATCATTCCGCTCCATCGTCGGGCGCCCCCTTCGCGGGAGCGCGGTTTGTCGTGATCCGAAACCAGAAAGGCGGAGACCGCTCGGGGCGTGCGGATCGGGCCCCGAGCGGGCGGGCGAGTCAGTTCGCGGCGACCGGTTCGCCCATTTCCATGTACGTCATGAGCCGGTCGCGCAGTTCTTTCTCGCTAATGCCGAGGATCTTCGCGGTTTTCCCGTGATCCCCGCCGGTGAAGGCGAAGGTCTTCAGGATCAACAGCCGCCCGGCATCCTGGAGGGAACTCCCGACCGGGATCCGCACCTCCTGTTCCTCCCGCGCCATGTGACGGGGCTGCAGGTCAGCGACCTCGATGCGGTCGCCCTTCGCCAGGATGACGGCGCGCTCGATGGCGTTCTTCAGCTCGCGGACGTTGCCCGGCCAGCGGTACGTTTCGAGGTACTCGAGCGCTCCCTCGCTGAACCCTTTGATATCCTTTCCGTTGGCCTGGGCGAAGCGGCGGAGGAACTCGTGGGCGAGGAGCCGGATGTCGGAAACCCGCTCGCGCAGGGGCGGAAGGTAGATCGGGATGACCGCGAGGCGGTGGTAGAGGTCCTCGCGGAGCTTACCTTCCTTGAGGGCCTCATCCACGTTCTTGTTCGTCGCCGCGATGACGCGGATGTCGACCTCGATTTCCTTTTTGCCCCCGAGGCGCCGGAAAGAGTGCTGCTCGAGGGCGCGGAGGAACTTCACCTGGATGTCCGGCTCCATCTCTGCCACCTCGTCGAGGAAGAGCGTTCCTCCGTTCGCGAGCTCGAAGCAGCCGGGTTTTTCGGCGATGGCGCCGGTGAACGCGCCCTTTTCGTGGCCGAAGAGCTCGTTCTCGAGGATCTCCCTGGGGAACGCGCCGCAATTGAGGGCGATGAAAGGCCCCTTCCTCCGGCCGGACTTCTGGTGGATGGCGCGGGCGACGAGCTCCTTCCCTGTCCCGCTCTCGCCGACGATGAGGACGCTGGCGTGGGAGGGCGCGACCACCTCGATGGTGTTGAAGATCTGGCGCATCTCCTCGGACTGCCCGATCATGTCGCCGTAGCGGGTCAGGCTCTCGAGGCGCTTCTGGAGCTGGCGGTTGGCGGTCTTGACCTGGTACTTGTCGAGCGCTTTGGGGATGAGGGCCTTGAGGCGTTCGAGGTCGAGGGGCTTCTCGAGGTAGTCGTAGGCGCCGTTGCGCATCGCCTCGACGGCGGAGTCGACGCTGCCCTTGCCGGTGATGATGATGATCTCGCTGTCGAGACCCTGTTCGCGCATGCGGGCGAACAGTTCGAGGCCATCCATGCCGGGCATTTTGAGGTCGGCGAGGACGAGCCCGAATTCACCGGACTGGACCTTTTGCCATGCTTCCTCGCCGTCGGTCGCGGTTTCGACGACGAAGCCTTGCTCGGAGAGGATTGCCTGGAGCCCTTCGGCGACGTGGCGTTCGTCGTCGGCGATGAGGAGCTTGGGTTGACTCATACTGCGACTGTAGCCTCTGGGCCCTGGCGGGGCCGTTGCGAGCCAAAGTTAGGACGTGCCCGGAGAGCGGGTCAAGCGCCGGGGACGAGAGGCAGGGCGAGCAGGAAGGCGGCCCCTTGTCCGGCGGAACCCGGCTCTTCGAGCAGGAGACGTCCGTGGACCTCTTCCACGAGTGCCCGGGCGACGGCGAGGCCGAGGCCGGCGTGGCCCGGGCGGGTCGTGTGGCCTGGGCGGCCGATGCGGTGGATCTCCGCGGGCGGGATCCCCGGGCCGGTGTCGCGGATGCGGAGGTGGACCTCGGCCGGGGTCCGTTCGGCGGAGATCAGCAGGGAACCGTGCCCCGCGGACCGCATGGTGTCGAGGGCGTTGGCGGTGAGGTTGAGGACCGCGTGCTGGAGGGCATCGCGGCGGATGCAGACGATGGCGCCCGGGCCGGCGGGCTGGTACTCGAAGAGCACGTGAGCGAGCCTGGCCTGGACCTCAATGATGGGCAGGATGTAGGCCAGTGCGCGATCCAGTTCGAGCGGCCGAGGTGGTTCGTGGACGGGCCGCATGAACTGGAAGAGTGCCTCGGCGAGGCGGTCGACGCGGCGGATCTCCTCCTCGATGAGGCGAGCGCGTTCGAGGGCGCTCTCCGCGGCGCCGGCCGCGATCCGCCGTTTGAGGAGCTCGAGGTGGATCGCGATGGCGTGGAGCGGATTCTTCACCTCGTGAGCAAGGTCGTCCGCCAGCCGACTCAGCAGGTCGAAGCGGTTGGCGTGGATCTCGAGTGCGGTTACCGCCAACGTTTTTCTCTTCCCATGCGTTGGAGTGGAGCGACGGACCCGGTGCTCCGCGTGGGGCTGATGACGCAGGTTCCGTTCCGTGGGTGCGGGCTCGGGCGGAGGTGGGCGGGTGGGTGTCATCGGACTTCCTGCTCCACGCGCTCCCAGTAACGGGGGCGGAGGGTTTGGAAGGCGCGCCTGGCGTGCTCGGGGAAGGTCCGCTCGTCGAGCCGGGCGACGGGCACGAGGCCGAGGGAGGTCATGGTGAGGAAGATCTCCTCGGCGGCGTCGAGGCGGCTCCTGGGCCAGCGCCCGACGTGGACGGTGAGCCCGAGCTCGTCGGCGAGTTCGAGGACGACGGCGCGGGTGACGCCTTCGAGGGCGCCGACCTCCGGCGCGGGCGTGTAGAGGTCGTCGCCCTCACGCCAGAAGATGTTCCAGGTCGGCCCCTCGGCCACGGCGCCGTCGGGCGAGAGGAGGAGCGCGTCGTCGGCGCCGGCGGCCTCTGCCTCCAGGCGGGCGAGGATCGCGTGGATGCGGCCCAGGCTCTTGAGCTGGAGGGGCAGGAGGTCCGGCGGCGGATGGCGCGTGTGGGTGGCCGTGACGAGGTACCAGCCTCGCTCCACCTGCTCTCGCCAGTCCTGCGCCATGGGCTGGAGGGTGGCGAGGAGGGTGGGCGACACCGCCCCGGCGGTGCCGAGGCCCCTTCCCCCGCGTCCGCGGGTGAGGGTGATGCGGAGCGAGCCCTCTTCGAGCCCGTTCCGCCGGGCGAGCTCGCGCGCGATGCTGGCGAGCTCCTCCTCTGGCGGGACCGGGATGCGGAGCGCTTCGGCACCCGCGGCGAGGCGGCGGTAATGCGCGTGGAAGCGGAAGTACCCGCCGCGGTAGAGCCGCGCGGTCTCGTAGACGCCGTCGCCGTAGAGGAAGCCGCGGTCGTCGATCGGGATCTTCGCCTCCGCGGCCGGGAGCCATTCGCCGTTCAGGTAGACGATCATCCCCGATTATGCGCTGATCCACTGCGGATCCGGGGGCGCGCCGACAGGCGGCTCGTACCCCGGCCGGCCCATGAGGCCGTACGTCAGCTTCTTCCCCAGTTCGACCCCCGGCTGATCGAGGGGGTTCACCTCGTAGAGCGCTCCGGCGTAGACGGTGGCGATCTGGAGCATCATGAAGAGCTCGCCCATGGCGTGGGCGGAGCACGCGGGGAGCTCGATCGTCATGTTCATCCGCCCGTGGTGCGCGAGCGCGTGGGCGGTGGCCTTCTGCTCGGCCTGGAGCAGCTCGCCGAGCGTGTGGCCGCCCAGGTACTCCAGCTCGTCGATCCCGGCGTAGGCGGCCGGGATGTCGATGTCGACGGGGAACTCCCGCATGGTGAGGAAGGTCACGGTCTTGTCGAACGGCCCTTCCATGTAGAGCTGGACCTGGGAGTGCTGGTCGGTCGCGCCGAGCGCCTTGATCGGCGTCGGGCCGCGGAAGACCTCGGCGCCGGCCAGGTCCAGCCGCTTGCCCAGGCTCTCGGCCCAGAGCTGGCAGAACCAGTCTGCGACGGCGTGGAGCCGGTCGGTGTAGGGCATCATGACGTGGATCGGCGCCCCCGCCTCCGTGTGGGCGAGGTACTGGAGCGCCGCGAAGAGACCGGCCGGGTTGGCGAAGAGGTCGTCGGTCCGGCAGCGTTCGTCCATGGCGCGGGCGCCGGCGAGCAGGTCATCGATCTCGATCCCCACCATGGCGGCCGGGAAGAGGCCCACGGGCGAGAGTACGCTGAAGCGACCGCCCACGTTCGGCGGGATCGGCAGCGTGGGGATCTGCTCCTCGCGGGCGAGCCGCCGCAGGACGCCCTTCTCGGGGTCGGTGGTGAAGAGCAGGTGCCGGCGGTACGCGTCCGGGCCGAGCGCCTGGCGGAGGCGTTCGCGGACGATCAGGTACTGGGCCATGGTCTCGGCGGTCGCTCCGGACTTGCTGACGACGTTGAAGAGCGTGCGGCCCAGGTCCAGCCGATCCAGGAGTGGCCCGATGGTGGTCGGGTCGATGTTGTCCAGGACGTAGAGCCGGGGATAGCCGTCGCGTTCTTCGAGGTCGAGCTCGTTCCAGTTCGGGCGGAGGAGCGCCTGCCGGAGCGCGATCGTGCCGAGCGCGGAGCCGCCGATCCCCAGGACCACGACGGTTTCGAAGGCCTGGCCGACGCCGGCTGCGAAAGCGCGGATCTGCTCGACGACATCGCGCTGGTCGGGGAGGCTGAAGAAGCCGAGCTCGCCGCGCTCGCGGCGCTCGCGGACCTGCTGGTGGATCTCCCGGAACCGGGGAGCGAGCGCGGCGAGCCGTGCGGGATCGAGGCCCCGTCCGCCGAGCCGGGGCGTGAGCATGTTGTTGTAATCGAGGACGAGTCTTTCGGGCATCGAGGTACGACGAGTGGAGGTTTCCTCTTGGTTTGCCCGGAAAGACTACAACATTCCGCGCCGTTCTGCCACGGGTCAGGGCGCCGACGGCGTGGCCGTGGCGACACGGTTTCCGGTGAGCTGGTTGAACCAGACCAGGTGCTCCTCGAGGAGGCGTGTCATGAGGAAGCTGGAGCGGACGGTCTCGCGGCCGCGGCGGCCGAAATCGGCGGAGAGCTCGGGGTCCCGGAGCAGCTCGAGGACGCGTTCGGCGCATTCGTCCACGGAGCTGACGAGGTAGCCGTTCCAGCCGTTGCGGACCTGGTAGCGGATGCCGCCGACGTCGCCGGCGACGACGGGTTTTTCCTTCCAGAGCGCCTCGGTCACGACGAGGCCGAAGCCTTCGCGGATGGATTTCTGGAGGATGACGCGGGCGCCGCGCTGCATGGCGTTGACCTCGAGGGCGTTGCGGGCGATCTGGTCGTGTGGCACCTCGAGGGCGAGGAGGTGGATGTCGGGGTCGGATCCGGCGGCGGCTCTGGTTTCCTCGTAGACTCGCCAGGCCTCGGGGTCATCGTGTGCCATGGAGGCCATGTAGACGAGCTGCATCTCGGGGCGCTCGGCTTTGATGCGGCGGTAGACCTCCACCACGCCGACGGGGTCTTTCCAGGGGTCGAAGCGGGAGACCTGGAGGAGGTAGGGGCGGAGCGGGTCGACGCCGTACTCTGCGGGTATGCGGGTGGCGTCGTCGGCGCGGATCGGCCTGTTCTTGGGCCGGAAGGGGTCGATGGCGGGCATGGCGATGCCGACGTGGTCGACCTCGAGGTCGGATGGTACGTACTCGGGTGCGGAGAAGACGGCCATGTCGTAGAGGGCGAGGTGGGGGGAGAGGCGGTTCCAGACCTCGAGGTTCGGGGAGGTGAGGTCGATGTGGCAGCGCCAGATCCAGATCCCGTCGTGGGGGAGGAGGCTGCGGAGGACGAGGGGTTGGGGGTCGTGGACGATGATGAAGTCGTAGTCTCTCCAGGCGCGGGCGAGGCGGCGTGCGTTGTCGGCGCAGCCGTCCCAGTAGATCTGGAAGGCCTCCTGGGACCAGCTCCCGGCGAAGCCCTGGAGCGCGTTGTGGAAGCCCTTGGTGACGTCGAAGAAGCGTTCGTGTGCGTCGAGGACGTACCAGTCGACGTCGAGGCCGGCGTCGCGCATGAGGGGGACGAGGCTGAAGAGGAGCTCGGCGACGCCGCCGCCGATTGCGGTGGCGTTGATGTGGAGCACGCGGGCGCCGCGGACCGGCTCGGCGAGTCTCTGGATGCGGTCGACGACCTCGGGGCCGACGAGCGGCCGGTAGTTGGCGAGGCAGGCCTCGGAGAATGGGGCGCGGTGCACGAACATGAGGCTCCTCCCTGCGGGGGGAGGCCGTTGCAACGGGCATGCCTGGGGGATCTGGGTCGTCGCTGTGTCCGGGGCTCGCGGGCGCGCGGGGGCGCTGGAGCCGGTCGCGGACGCCGGCCAGGCGCGGCGCAGCGGAGCGGGTCTCGAAGCGAGCGCGCCCGGACGGGCCGTGGCGTCAGATCTCGACGACGAGGCCGTCGTAGGCCGGCTCGACGCCAGCGGGGAGCGAGGCGGCGAGCTCGGCGTGGCAGACGCGGTGGGAGAGGTGGGTGAGGTAGGTGCGCTCTGCGCCGATCTGGTTGGCCACCTCGACCGCCTCCTCGATGGTGAAGTGAGTGGGGTGGGGGCGGCCGAACCAGAGGGCGTTGAGGACGAGCACGCGGATGCCGTCCAGGGCGGCGCGGGTGGCGGAGGGGAGGCGTTTCGCGTCCGTGATGTAGCCGAGGTCGCCGGCCCGGAAGCCGTAGACGGTCTCCTCGCCGTGCTCGGCGGCGAGGGGGAGCAGCTCGAAGCCGGCGATCTCGATCGGCCGGCCGGGCTCGAACGGCCGGAGGCGGATCTCGGGGCGGCTGGTCCCCTCGGGCGGCTGGTAGGACTCGTCGAAGATGTAGTCGAACCTGCGCCGGAGCTGCTCGATGTACTCGGGGGCGGCGTAGGCGGGGAGGGGCTCCCCGCGCTTCATGGAGAAGGCGCGGAGGTCGTCCAGGCCGTGGACGTGGTCCGCGTGGCAGTGGGTGAACCAGACGGCGTCGAGCCGGTCGATGCCGGCGCGGAGGAGCTGGAGGCGGAGCTCGGGTGGCGTATCGACGAGGATCCTGTGCGCCCGGTCGTCGCTCTCGAGGAGGGCGGCGTGCCGGGTCCTCCGGTCCCGCGGATCGGCCGAGGTGCAGGTCCGGCACGTGCAGCCGATGACGGGGATCCCGAAGGAGGTGCCGGTCCCGAGGAAGTGGAGCCTCACAGCTCCTCCACGCGCAACAGGTTGGTGGTGCCGCGGACGTGGAAGGGTACGCCCGCTGTGACGACCACGCGGTCGCCCGGACGGGCAATCCCGTTCCGGAGCAGGTAGTCACGGGCGCAGGCGAGCATGTTCTCGTAGGAGACTTCGCCGCGACAGAGGACCGGGTGGACCCCCCAGACGAGCGCGAGCTGGCGGACGGTGCGTTCGTCGTCGCTCACGCCCATGATCGGCACCGGCGGGCGGTAGCTGGAGATGAGGCGCGCGGTGAAGCCCGTACGCGTCAGGCTGACGACGGCGGGCGCCCCGAGGCGATGCACCGCCTCGACGGTGGCGGAGGCGATGGCGTGCTCGGTCGGGGTGGCGCCGGCGCGGATGTGGCCGAAGAGCGGGACGTCGTACTTGGGCCCTTCCTCGAAGGCGTGCGACCGTTCGATCTCGCCGGCGATCCGGATCATCGCCTCGACGGCGAGGAGCGGGTAGCGCCCTGCCGCGGTTTCGCCCGAGAGCATGACGGCGTCGGTGCCGTCGAAGAGGGCGTTGGCGACGTCGCTCGCCTCGGCGCGGGTCGGCCTCGGGTTCTCGATCATCGACTCGAGCATCTGGGTGGCGGTGATGACCGGCCGCGCGTAGAGGTTGGCGAGCTGGATGATCCGTTTCTGCGCGAGGGGTACGCGCTCGAAGGGGAGCTCGACGCCGAGGTCTCCGCGCGCGACCATGACGGCGTCGGTGACCGAGAGGATGGCCTCGATGTTCTCGAGCGCGGTGTCCTTTTCGATCTTGGCGACGATGAGGGTTCCGTTCGGGATCCGGCGGCGCAGGTCCTCGACGTCCTCGGCGGTCTGGACGAAGGAGAGGCCGATGTAGTCGACGCCGGCGTCGATGGCGAACGCCAGGTCGGCGAGGTCCTTCTCAGTGAGGGAGGGTGCGCTGACGCGCACGCCGGGCAGGTTCATCCCCTTGTTGGAGCGGAGGAGACCGCCGCGGACGACCTCGCAGTACACGCGCGAGCCTTTCACGTCCTGGACGCGGAGCTCCATGAGCCCGTCGTCGAGGAGGATCCGGTCGCCGGGACTCACATCCTGGGCGAGCGGAGCGTAGGTGGTGGGCAGCTCGCCGGAGGTGGCCTCGGCTTCGGGAGCCAGGACCACGGTGCTGCGCTCGACGAGTGTGACGGGCTCAGGCAGGGAGCCGATCCGGATCTTGGGGCCGGCCAGGTCGGCCAGGATGGCGATCGGCTTGCCCACGGCCTTCGAGGCCTCTCGTGCCCACTGGATCACGCGTCCGTGGTGCTCGTGGGTGCCATGGGCGAAGTTGAGGCGGAAGACATCGACGCCGAGCTCGGCCAGGGCGTGGATCTTGTCGGGCGCGGCCGTTGCCGGGCCGATGGTGCTGACGATTTTCGTGCGCAACGTCATTTCTCTCGTGCTCTCTCGCAAGATTCGACCCCAGAAGCGCGAAGCGGATGGGTTGGAGCCCGCGGCGACGCCCTGAGCCATGGTGCGGCCCCGCGGCTGGACCTCCTGCCCTTCTGGCTCACGCTCTCTCCTCCGATGCGACCTCGAAATCATGTCGTTGCGAGCCGGCACGGTTGACCGCGACCCACCGCGGCGCCGCCGGTTTCCGTCCCGTTGTGTGGGGCCCGGGCGGGCTCGCGCGACGCCCTTCCCTGCCCTGCGGCCCGCTCCGGCCCCTCCAGGCGCGGGCCCCTGCAGCGGCGCCCCCTCTGGCCGGAAGGCCGGAGCGTGGCGTGGCCCGTCGGCAGCGCGGGCGGGCGGTGTCCCCCCGGCCCCCACTGAAAACGGGCTCGGCTGGCCAGTCGACCGCGCCAGGGCGACCGGGCGGGACGCGGCTTGCTCCGACAGGTGGCCAACCTCCACCGGATTCGGTACCTTGATCGTACGCGTAGCTGAGGCCGACCCATCGCTGTGGACCGCGAGCGTGCTCGCGCTCCGGGGCCGGCCACGGTACGCTGTCGCGTCCCAGGCGTCGCCTCACCTGCGGTGAGGGGCGAGCGCGAGCGACTCGAGCGCCGGAACGGACCACGGCCGGATGGCCGGAAGCGCCGGCGGGGCAGCCGAGGTCGCGAAGCCGACGAGACACGCATCGCGCGCCGCCTCGCCGTATCCGGGTCCTCATATCCTAACGACGGCGACGGGCGCAACGCAAACCTCCTGGCACGAACGCTCCACGCGTGTGGGGGAGATGGAGTACATCGACACGCAAGCGCAGCTCGTCGAGGTTGCGGAACGGTTGGCCGACGCCCGGCTCGTCGGGGCGGACACGGAGGCTGCGGGTTACCACCGGTACGTCGACCGTGTCTGCCTCCTCCAGCTCTCGACCCGTTCGGAGACGTTCGTGATCGACACGCTGGAGGTCCACGATCTCCGACCGCTCGCCCCGATCTTCGGGGACCCGCAGGTAGAAGTGGTCTTCCACGATGGCGACTACGATCTTCGTCTGCTGAACCGCGATTTCGGGGCGGTGGTCCGCGGCCTGTTCGACACCAAGATCGCGGCGCAGTTCCTGGGTGAACGCACCCCGGGGCTCGCCGCGGTAGTGGAAAAATACCTCGGAATTCAGTTGGAGAAAAAGTACCAGCGAGCCGACTGGGCGCAGCGCCCGCTCCCGCCGGAGCTGGTCGCCTACGCCGCGGAGGACACGAAGTACCTGCCGGCGTTGCGGGACCGGCTGAGGGCGGAGCTGGAGGCGCGGGGTCGGCTGAGCTGGGCCGAGGAGGAGTTCCGGATCGAGGAACAGGTTCGCTGGACGCCGCCGGCGCCCGAGCAGGAGGCCTACCTCCGGCTGAAGGGAACCCGGGACCTGACTCCGCGACAGCTCGCCGCGTTGCGCGAGGTGTACCAGTGGCGGGAGGAGGTGGCGCGAGCCCGGGACGTGGCGACGTTCAGGGTCGTCCCGAACGACGCACTGGTCGAGCTGGCTCGTCGGATGCCGTCGAGTCTCGGGGCCCTGGCGGGCATCCCCGGGCTGCCCCGTTGGCTGGTCGGGCAGCATGGCCGGGAGATCCTCGAGGCGATCGAGCGGGCGCGGAAGCTACCAGCAGAGGCGCTGCCCGTCCGTCCGCGCGGGCCCGGCCGGCCTCCTCCCGACCCCGAGTTCTTCGCCGCTGTGGAGCGGTTGCGGGCCGCGCGCGATGCCGCGGCCACGAGGCTGGAACTGGATCCAGGTTTTCTCATGCCCCGGTTCCAGCTCGAGGAGGTCGCGCGCCGACGCCCGCGCACCCGGGAAGAACTGGCCGCGCTGCCGGGCATTCGCCAGTGGCGGGTCGAGGCGATCGGGGACGAGCTACTGGCCGCGCTGTGGGGCTGAGGTCGCGCCGGAGCGCTCCGGGCGTGGGGTCAGTCCTCGATGTACCAGACGCTCACGATGAGCTCCCGGTCCACCATGCCCCGGCCGGCATCGATGGCCACGGACTGCCGGATCTCGACGATCTCGCGGTCCGGGCGCTCGGCCAACCACTCGTTGATCTGTCCTTCGAGTGCATCGAGGCTGCGCTCGTGGAAGAAGCGCACGCGCATGGGTGCCCGGAGGGCGACGCGAGGTGGGGTCAGCGCAGGCGACATCGACTGGACCTCCTTCCGGTGGGACTGGTCGGTGATCCGACCGTCGGCGTGCCGCTGGCGGCGCATGCTGCAGCAATCGGACCTGTCCGCCGGCCCCGGACGGCGGGCCGTCCCGCGTGGGGACGGCGCTCGGGCCTCTCACGGGGGCGCTCAGGCTCCCCACAGATCGAAGCCGAAGGCGAGGTACTGACCGGGGCGAGCCTCCAGGGCCTCGGCGCCCCGCTCGAGCTGGGCGAGCGTCTCCTCGCTCTCCCCGGCGGCGCGGGCGGCCTCCCGAACCGATTCGAGCAGGCCACGGATCTGGTCGGGCTGGAGGAGCACGTAGGACTGCGGCTCCGGCTGCTCGCCGCGCGGCTGGACGACGAGCTCCACGAAGTCGGTTTCGCGAGATATCCGCCAGATGTCGGCGGTTTTCCTGAGCAGCTTATCCGCCGTCTTGACGTCGGCATGCAGGGCTCGCACCCGACGAGTGATCTCGCGGTCGATTTCTTCCCGGCTCCGGCCAGCGACGCCGAGCCCGAGTGTTCGGGCGTCGCGTTCCTCGCGGCGCCTGCACGCGCTGGCCAGCAGCTCGCCGACGTAGGCGTAGATGCCGAGGACGAGCGGGGCGGGATCGAGTGCGATGCGCATGGCTGGCCTCCGTACCGGCGATCGGGGGTTGCTTGCAAACCCGCGACGCAATAGCCTTGCCCGTGCGCGCGAGGCGCGCGAGCGAGCCGCGGGACGGTCCGGCACGTCGAACAGGGACGTCCCCGCGGCGCCGGTGGGAGGCCAGGTCACAGGGCTGGGGTCGCGCGCAAGTGGGCGCAAGGGCCCCCGGGACCTGACGCGGCTCGCGGTCCGAACGCGAGTCGTCCCAGAGATCGAGGCAGATCTTTCCGAAACAGAGGAGCCATGAAGCGGATCTACGGGGCAGCGTTGGCCTTGTGCTCCCTCCTTGCGCTCTCGGGGTGCAAGGACGTGGGCCTGGATGAGAACGTTCCTGTGGAGCAGGCGCGGGTGCGTCCGCCGAAGCTGGAGGCGGTGTGGATCACGCCCGAGTCGCCGGGTGAGCCGGAAGAGCCCGCGCAGGCTGTCGCGGTCGCCGGCTCGCAGTGGGTGCCGGTCGCGCAGTGGCACAGGCTGCCGGGCGGGTATGTGCGTCAGGTCGCGAGCGTGGACGGCCGGCCGCTCTACGCGTTCGTGTGGGACGAGGCGCCGTACAGCGTGCTCCTGTCGCCGGAAGGCGCGGGTCAGTATCGGGAGTACCGGCGAGTCCACTGAGGCTGCCGCCCGGCCGGCCGGGGCTCATGCGCCCCGGCCCCGGAGCACCTTGAGCGTGGTGATGATCTGTCCGACGTGGCGGGTGGTGTGCTCGGCGGCGTGGAAGAGCAGCCCCCGCACCGTGGACGGCAGAGCCGCGCGGCCAACGGCGCGGGGCTCGTCGAGCGAATCGACTGGCGTCGAGCGGATCTGGTCCATGGCGTGGGCGATCGCGCTGCGGCACAGCTCGAGGAGCTCACCGGCCCCGACCTCGCGGGTGACGGTCTTTTCGGCTGCCAGGGTCTCGCGCTGGCGCTCCGAGAGCGACTCGCCGCGGGCGTAGGTCAGCAGGCGGTCGAGGGTCCCGGCGATGTGGCGGAGGTGGAAGCCGATGGACGCTGCGCCGCCCGGCATCGCCCAGAGCTCATCGTGGCTGAGCGACGGGGCGATGCGCTCGATGTCCTCGAGCGCCTGGAGCAGGGCGTGCGCAACCGGCTGGAGCGCGGGGCTGATCCCTTCGACCGGGCCGCGCAGCCAGACCTCGGGGCGCGCGGGCGCCTCGGTCGTTCCCGTCCCGCCCGGGTGCGGGTGCGGTTCAGACGCGGCCAGGCTGGCGAGCCCCGCCTCGATCACCTGGACGATCCGGTCGACGTCGTAGACGCAGCCGGCCCAGGGGCCGCCGCTCGCGCGCTGGAGCGCCGCCCAGAGGCGGGTGTCGTCCGGGAGGCGGGGGTGCGGGGCGAGGCCGGGGAACGGCGGCCGCCGGCGCAGGAGCTCGCGGGCTTCCTCGGGGGTCAGCGGGCCGTCGCTCGTGCCCACCAGGTCGATGGAGCCTGTCAGGTTGCGGCGGTCGATGACGATCTCGATGATGTCGCCGTCGCGCAGCTTTCCGATCGGCCCGCCGGCAAGGGCTTCGGGGCCGATGTGGCCGATGCAGGCGCCAGTCGAGAAGCCCGAGAACCGGGCGTCGGTCAGGACGGCGACGTGTTTGCCCCAGGGGATGTAGCGGAGCGCGGAGGTGATCTGCGCGATCTCCTGCATGCCGGTCCCTGAGGGCCCGCCGCCGATCAGCACCAGCACGTCCCCGGGCCGGATCGGCCGGTCCGTTTCCCCTTTCACGGCGCGGATCGCTTCCCGTTCGTCGACGAAGACCCGGGCCGGGCCGCGATGGCGGTAGACCTGATCCTCGCCCACCACTGAGGGATCGATCGCCGTGGCCTTGATCACGGACCCTTCCGGCGCGAGGTTCCCGACCGGGAAGACGACGGTGCTCGTCAACCCTGCCCGCCGGGCCGCGTCGGGGTCCATGATGACGTGGTCGGGGTCCACACCCGTCGCCTCGCGGAGCCGTGCGCGCACGGCTCTCCGCCGCTCGCTCTCCTCCCACCAGTCGAGCACCGCGCCCAGCGTTTCGCCGGTGACGGTGCGGACATCCAGGTGAAGGAGCCCCATCCGGCGCAGATGGAGCATGACCTCCGGCACGCCGCCGGCCATGAAGACCTGGACCGTCGGGTGGTGGCGCGGCCCGTTCGGGAGCACATCGACCAGCCGCGGCGTGGCGCGGTTGACGCGGTTCCAGTCTTCGACCGTGGGGCGCCTCAGGCCGGCCGCATGCGCGATGGCCGGGAGGTGCAGCAGCAGGTTGGTCGACCCGCCGAACGCGGCGTGGACGAGCATCGCGTTCTCGACGGCGTGGTCGCTCAGGATGCCCGAGAGGGGGAGCCCGAGGCTAGAGAGGCGCAGGAGCGCGAGCGCCGAGCGGTGGGCGGCCTCCAGCCAGATGGGCTCGCCGGAAGGGGCGAGGGCGGTGTGGGGCAGCGCCAGCCCGAGCGCCTCGGCCACGACCTGTGCCGTGGCCGCCGTGCCGAGGAACTGGCAGCCCCCACCCGGCGAGCCGCAGGCGCGGCAGGCCATGGTCGCGGCGTACTCGAGGCTCACCAGTCCGTGGGCGAAGCGCGCTCCCAGGCTCTGGACCTGGCCGGCGTCTTCGGCGTCCAGCGCGGGCAGCGTGACGCCCCCCGGCACGATGATGCCCGGCAACTCCCGCGAGCCGGCGAGCGCCAGCATGGTCGCCGGCAGGCCTTTGTCGCACGTGGCCACGCCCATGACCCCGGCGCAGGTCGGGAGCGACCGGATCAGACGGCGCATCACCTGGGCCGCATCGTTGCGATAGGGCAGGCTGTCGAACATTCCCGTGGTGCCCTGACTGCGCCCGTCGCAGGGATCGCTGCAGTACGCTGCGAAGGGGACCACGCCCTGCTCACGCAGCGTTTCGGCAGCGCGGCGGACGAGCAGCCCCACCTCCCAGTGTCCGGTGTGGTATCCCAGGGCGACCGGTGAGCCGTCCTCGGCCCTGAGCCCCCCTTGCGTGCTGAGGATCAGGTACTGCGGCCCCGCGGCCGTGGCCGGGTCCCAGCCCATGCCCACGTTCTGCGTGAGGCCGAACAGGTTGCCGCTCGGCTCCTGGCGGAGCATCTCCTCGGTGAGGGGCAGCTTACCGGCCGGCCCCGAGGCAAAAAGCCGGGTCGCGCCGACCGCAGCTGCGGTGCCCAGCACGTCCTCGAAGGAGGGGGTGGGGATCTGTTGCTCCGTGCGAGCTCCGTCCGAGCTCCTGTCGAGAGGCCGGTTCATGGGAGAATCTCCCCTGGCGATGGTATCGCCTCGTGAGAGGTGGAATTCCACGCCGCCGCGGACATCGATGCGACCCTTCGTGTACGGACGAGCTGCGAGCCGTACCCGCCCGGCCCGGGTCGCGCGTGGAATGGCGACACCGCCGATTGTACCAGCCCTCGACGCCTCCGAACAAGGTCCCGGCGCCTTCCGTCCGGCGCCAGGCAGGAAAACGGAGAGCACCCGGTCACGGAGCCCGGCGACAGGACATGATCACGCCGGGGGGGGGCACGGGGGACCCGACCCGCAGGCCAGGAGAAATGTGGAAGGCGAGCTCGCGTCCCGGTCAACGAGCGGCAAAAACGCGTAACGTGCGCAACACCAGCCGCAGGTCGGACGCCACCGTGCGACGGCTGAGGTACTCGAGGTCGATGGTGAGCTTCGCCGGCAGGATCTGCTCGCGGTACACGCGCTCCCAGTCCTCGCCCGCCAGCCGCTGCTCCTCGTCCCGGAACGCGAGCGAAGCGGGACTGGTCAGCCCCGGCCGGACCGCCAGGACACGCCGCTGGTCGGCGTCGTAGAGGGCCACGTACTTCGGGTCTTCCGGGCGCGGCCCGACGAGCGACATCTCGCCCCGCAGGATGTTGAGGAGTTGCGGCAGCTCATCGAGCTTCGTCCGGCGAAGCCATCGGCCGACGCGCGTGACGCGCGGATCTCCCCTGGTGGTGATCGCGGGACCCAGCCGGTCCGCGTCCGGCACCATCGTCCGAAACTTGAGCAGGTAGAACAGCTGTCCCCCGCGGCCCACGCGTCGCCCGCGATAGAAAACCGGCCGGCCGCTCTCGACGAGGATCGCAGCGGCGATCGCCGCGAAGAGGGGCGAGAGCACCAGCAAGCCGATGGCCGATGCGGCGATGTCCAGGGCCCGGCGAATCGCATCGCTGGTCCGCACCATGGTCTGACCTGGCTTCCGAGGTTCGGCCTCACGGGGCGAAGAGCGGCAAGGGGTGGCGAGTGCCGCCGTGGCGCACCCGGCCCGGAATCACGCCGGGGCCGGACTCGCCGTCGTCCCCTGGCGGGACCGGACCCCACCGCTCAGGGAGATCCGGCCAGTGGAACGGCGTTGACGGCGATGCTGCGGGCACGCCGGTGCTTCGCCACCACGTCGAGTACGGCGTCGACCACGTCCTGGACATCATCGTCCGACATGCTCGAATAGATCGGCAGCGAGACCTCGCGCAGGTACTCGCGATGGGCGACGGGGTAGTCCTCCGGTGCATAGCCGTACAGGTGGCGGTAATAGGGGTGGAGGTGGAGCGGGATGAAGTGGACGCTCGCGCCGATGTTGCGCTCCTTCAACGCCTGGATGAACCCGGCCCGATCCACGTCGAGCTGGTCGAGGTCGAGCCGCAGCATGTACAGGTGCCACGCGTGCTGGCAGTCCGCGCGGTCGGTCGGGAGCTGCAACGCCGGCTCCCCGGCGAACGCTTCGTTGTAGCGGCGGGCGATCTCCGCGCGGCGGGCACGCATCGCCTGCGCGCGCCGGAGCTGCGCCAGCCCCATCGCGGCCGCGATGTCCGTCATGTTGTACTTGTAGCCCGGCGCGAGGATCTCGTAGTACCACGAGCCCTCCGCCGTGTAGCGCTTCCAGGCGTCCTTGCTGATCCCGTGGAGGGCCATGATCCGACAACGTTCGGCCCAGGTGTCGTCGTTCGTCGTGATCATGCCCCCCTCGCCCGTCGTGATCGTTTTCGTCGCGTAGAAGCTGAAGCAACTGAAGTCGCTCAAGCTGCCGATCGGGCGGCCCCGGTAGGTCGCAGGGAAGGCGTGCGCCGCGTCTTCGATGACGGCGAGCCCGTATCGCTCCGCGACCCGCTGCACCTCGTCCAGCTCTGCGGGAAGGCCCGCAATGTGGACGACGAGGATCGCTCGCGTCCGGTTGCTCACGGCCGGCTCGATCCCGGCGGGGTCGAGATTCAGCGTTGCCGGATCGACATCGACGAAGACCGGCCGGGCCCCGAAGTAGCGGATCACCTCGGCGGTGGCCGCGAAGGTGTACGGCGTGGTGATCACCTCCTCGCCCGGCCGGAGCCCGATGGCCTCGAGCGCGAGGTGCATCGCCGCAGTGCAGGAATTGACCGCGATGGCGTGGCGGGCCCCGACCGCCTCGGCGAATGCGGCCTCGAACGACCGGGTCTTGGGACCCGTGGTCACCCAGCCGCTTTCGAGCACCTGGCGGATCTCCTCCAGCTCGCTGCCGTCGAGGTCGGGGAGGGCGAAGGGCAGGAAGGTCTGTCGCATACGCGTCTGGGAAGCTCTTGGGTGTGTGGGGCCGACGTGCCAGAAGTGCGCATCGCGGCCGCGGGATTGCCCAGCGCTATTCGCCTGGATCGAACTCAGGCCGAAGGACGAGGCGCTGAACCGGGCCCGCCCCCGGCATCCGCGGGGGTGTCGCTCCGCGAGCCGGGCCCTGCTTTCGCCGCATCGGTCGGAAGCCAGCGACCGGCGGCAGGGGCCGCCGGGTCTCCGGATGAGCGCCCGGCGCCCCCGGCGAACCCGGAGGGCCCTCATCCCCGTTCTGTGTTCTTCCCGCCCGGCGATTTCCGACCGGAGAGCTCGGTGCCTCGCCACCCGACCTTCCCCGGCCGGACGCCGCTGCTCCAGGCACCCACCGTGGCCCATCGCCAGGCGACACCTCCCGGCCGGGGCCCGTGGAGCCGCCGGCACACGCACAGTGCCCCTCCCCGATGCCGCTCCGACCCCCGGCGAGCCGACGCCCCGGATCGGCGTGCGGGCAGGGTGGCCGCGCGGACTAGGAGACCTGCCGGATCTCGTGCGGGGAGAGCGTCCCCCCGCCGGCGAACGCGCCGGCCTGAAGGAGCTCCTCGGCCGCGATCGAGGGATCGAACAGGAGGAGCTCGATCAGGGCCCGGCGAGCCGCCTCGTCCGACGCATCGATCAGTTCGGATTCCAATGTCTCGACCCGGGCCAGGTACACCGCCGAGTCAGCGCCCAGGC
Organism: Longimicrobiales bacterium; assembly: GCA_036564015.1. Taxonomy (GTDB): domain Bacteria; phylum Gemmatimonadota; class Gemmatimonadetes; order Longimicrobiales; family RSA9; genus DATCLG01. Next base: position 6,408 of record DATCLG010000121.1, on the reverse strand, counting down.
CGGGCGAGGCGATCAGCCGGATCTTCTCGATCGAGGTCGGAACGGTCGACTCGTTCGGCGCGGCAAGGTCCTCGTGCAGCTTCTCCCCCGGCCTCAGGCCGGTGAAGACGAGCCGCACATCGGTCTCGGGCCTCAGGCCGGCCAGGCGAATCAGGTTGCGGGCGAGGTCGAGGATCCGGACGGGCTCGCCCATGTCCAGCATCGCGATCCGACCCCGCGCGCCAGGCAACGCCGAAGCCTGGAGGACGAGCTGGACCGCCTCGGCCGTGGTCATGAAGTACCGTGTCACGTCGGGATGCGTGATGGTGATCGGCTGGCCCGCCGCGAGCTGGCGGCGGAAGAGCGGGATCACGCTCCCGTTGCTCCCCAGCACGTTGCCGAAACGCACGGCGATGAACGCGCAGTCGGGGTAACGCTCCTGGCACGCCAGGACGAGGAGCTCGGCCGCGCGCTTGGACGCCCCCATGACGCTGGCCGGCCGCACCGCTTTGTCCGTGGAGATCAGCACGAACTGCTCCGCCCCGCCCTCCCCCGCCGCCCGCGCCACGTTCCACGTCCCGATCACGTTGTTCCGGACCGCCTCCCGGGCATTCGCCTCCATCAGCGGCACGTGCTTGTACGCGGCCGCGTGGAAGACCCGCTCCGGCCGGTACGCCTGGAAGACCCAGCGCAGCCGGGCCGTATCGAGGATGTCGCCGATCACCGGGACGATCTGCAGACCAGGGTGCGCGGCCCGGAGATCGAGCTCGAGGAAATAGAGCTCGCTCTCCGCCTGCTCGTAGAGGACGAGCCGACCCGGCCTGTAGCTCGCGATCTGCCGCGCCAGCTCCGACCCGATCGAACCCGCCGCACCCGTGATCAGGACCGACCGGCCCTGCAGCGACTCGGTGAGCTCGGAGAGCTCGAGCCGGACAGGCTCTCGCCCCAGCAGGTCCTCGATCCGAACCTCCCGGAGTTGATTGACCCGAACCTCCCCGGCCAGCACCTCCGCGATCCCGGGCAGCACCTTGAAGGGCAGCCCCGTCCCCTCGCACTCCTCCACCACGCGTCGCAGGACGTGGGGCGGGGCCGACGGCATGGCGATGATGATCTCGTCGACCCCGTCGGCCTGGGCGAACTCCGCCATCTCATCGATGGGGCCGAACACCTTGAGCCCGTGGAGGCTCGTGCCCTTCTTCTCGGGGTCGTCGTCCACGAACCCGATGGGCCGGTAGCCGGTCGGCGTCCGCAACATCTCGCGAGCCAAGAGGTTGCCCGCCTCCCCCGCCCCCGCGATCAGGACTCGCCTGACTTTGCCGTTGACTCGCGCTCGCCGACGCCGGCGCCGCTCGAAGAGGGTCCGGTACAGGATCCACAGCCCGGCGGTCAGGTAGGCGCCGATGATCCAATCGGTGAGGATGATCGAGGCCGGCACGTCCGGTAGCGTCGACGCCATGCGGTCGACCGCCCAGAACGTGAGCGTGCCGCACGTCATGGCGCCGAACAGGCGGTAGACATCGTGGAGGCCGGCGTAGCGCCACCGCCCCGCCGTCAGGTCGAAGAGACCGTCCCAGAGGAGGCGGACCCCGATCATCAGCAGCAGGGTCAGGAGGAAGTCGTGCCCGAACGCCTCCCGCCACCGGAACTCGAAGTGCAGCGCGAAGGACAGGGCGTACGAGGCCGCGGCCGTGCAGGCGTAAATCGCCATCGCCACGGGTCTGCGGTGGCGATAGAGCCAGCGGACCAGTCGACGCGCCCGTGCGCCCGGGAACGAGCCCTTCGGGGTCTCCTTCGTGTGTCCCAACGCACACCTCCGGACAACGGCCTGCGGCGCTCGGGGCACGAGTGCCTGCCGTTTCCTGGTTCGTGGCCCTGCCTCCCGTGGAGAACACGCGGGGGAGGCCGGCTCGGGGGCCCCGGCGATGGAGCCCGTTCGAAATGACCTAGCCGGTATCCGTCGTTGCCGGCGCGTCTCCAGGGCAGGGCCGTTCGCACGATGCCCTGCTCCGCCGCCGCGCGGCCACTGTAGACCTCGTTTGCTCTGATGGGCTTGCAGGCCGCGCGATCGGCGGCCTCGCCGGTGCTCTTGCGCACCCTCGATCCGCGGGCGCGTCCAGGGGGGTCTGGCCAGAGCCCAGAGAGATCACGGGTGAGGGGCGGGACCGCTGCGCCTCGAGCTCGCGGAGGCGCCGCCCACCGGCGCACGGTCGATCTCCGTCTCCGTGCGCCGGCCCCGCGCGCCCGCCGCTTCGGGCCACGGCAGAGGGAGCTCGCCGGCGGCCCGTGGCTCGAGCGGAGGGACGACGCTCAGGGCGCGCGCGACGAACGCATTTCCCAGGCCATCCCGGCCCCGGCCGGAACGACCGCGCCGGCGCAGCGGGTCCAGCGAGCGAGAATCTCCGGCCTACAGCGCAGAATTCCTGTCCGGTTCGCTCCTGGAGCGCCCGGTGCGGCGGTGGCGATGGCAGGCTGATCGAAGAGATCGCCAGGGGACAGCTCGACGGGAGGGAATGACCTGATCCGGGAAGGTGCGTTGGTGGGGTGCGACAGGTGTCGCCCGGCCGCACCACGCGCAGAGGGCGTCAACTTGCGCCTGTATCCAGGCACCTGCGACGGTCGGTGGGTCAGAGAGGTGGCCGGATCCATCGTCCGGCGGGGAGCGGGAGCCGAGCCCGAAGCGGACGGCGATCAAGTACGACGGGGGCCGCCGGGGCCTCCGGGCCAACGGCCCGCGAGAGCGCCCGACGACCCCCGTCATGCTGCGGCTCAACCGTTCACGAGCACTCGCTGTAGCCGCACACCTCGCACTTCACGCACCCCTCCATGAACCGGAGCTCCGAGGCGCACTCGGGGCAGGTGCCGAGGAACGTCTCCCCGGGGTCGTAGCCGCCGAAGTCGAAATGAATCTGCGGCTGAATCTGCGGCGCCACGGGCCGCGCCACCGCCTGCGCGATCGGGAGCTCCTGCTGGATGCCAGCCTTCTCGCGCTCGTGCTGGGCGATCGCCTGAGCGATCGCGTCCGGGACCGAGAGGACCTTGTTGGGCCCGACCCCGACCGCGCGGTCGCACGAGATGCCGCGGAGCTGGCTGTAGATCTCGGAGATCGGGATCCCGCTCCGCAGCGCGAGCGAGATCAGGCGCCCGATCGCCTCGACATCCGCCATGGCCGCGCCGCCCGCCTTCCCGAGCGTGATGAAGACCTCGAACGGGCGACCGTGGTCGTCCTCGTTGATCGTCACGTAGAGATCGCCCAGCGGGCTCGGCAAACGCCGCGTCGTACCCCGGAGCACCGCCGGCCGCGTCCGCTTGGTGCGCCGCTTCTGGAGCCGGGCCTCGGCCTCCTCGAGCTGGCGCTTGAGCTCCTCGATCTGCTGCTGGAGGCGATGGTTCGTCTCCCGCGCATCGGCGAGCTGCGCCTCGAGGTCGGAGACCGCGCGACTCGCGACCTCCTTCGCGGTCTTGCCCGTGGAGAGCACCTGCATCGGCCGCGACCCGTCACGGTAGACGGTCACGCCCTTGCACCCCAGCTCGTAGGCCATCAGGTAGATCTTGCGGACGTCCTCCTTCGTGGCCTCGTGGGGGAAGTTGCAGGTCTTCGAGATCGCCGAGTCGACGTACTCCTGGAAAGCCGCCTGCATCCGGATGTGCCACTCCGGGCTCACGTCGTGCGCCGTCACGAAGACGCGCTGGACCTCAGCGGGCACCTCGTCGAAGTGGATGTGCCCCTCCTCGGCGATGCGCTTCATGAGCGCCTCGGAGTACCACCCCTGCTGCCGGGCGATCCGCACGAAGTCCTTGTTGACGTCCGGCATGAGCACGCCCGCCTGGTTGCGCATGAACGCGACGGCGAAGAGCGGCTCGATCCCGCCCGAGCAGTCGGCGATGATCGAGATCGTCCCGGTCGGGGCGACCGTGGTCACGTTGCAGTTGCGCAGCCGCCGCATCGGGCGGATCCGGTTGCCCTGGGGATCACGGGCGCAGGTCTCGTCCGGGCCCCAGATGCTCTCCTCCCAGGCCGGGAAGACGCCGCGCTGCTCGGCCAGCTTCTCGGAAGCACGCTTCGCCTCTTCGTCCACGAAGCGCATGAGCCGACGAGCGAGCGCGATCGCCTCCTCACTGTTGTACGGGATGCCGACGCGCACCAGCAGGTCGGCCCACCCCATGATCCCGAGGCCGATCCGGCGGATCTTGTGCGCCAGCTCGTGGATCTGCGGCAGCGGGTAGTTGTTGGCGTCGATGACGTTGTCCAGGAAGTGCGTCGCCAGATGGATGACCTGGCGCAGCCCGTCCCAGTCGATGCGCTCATCGACGGGCCGGTCGGCGGGCACATCCAGCTTCGCGAAGGCCCCGACGTTGATCGAGCCCAGGTTGCACACGTCGTAGGGCAGGAGCGGCTGCTCCCCGCAGGGGTTCGTCGCCTCGTAGCTGCCGAGCTTGGGGACCGGGTTGTACGCGTTGGCCCGGTCGATGAAGAAGACCCCCGGCTCGCCCGTGGCCCAGGCCCCTTCCACGATCAGGTCGAAGATCTCCCGCGCATCCTCGTACCCCACCACCTCTCCCGTCCGCGGGTTGCGGAGCGGGTACTTCTCGCCCCGCTTGAGCGCCTCCATGAAGGCGTCCGTCACCGCCACCGAGATGTTGAAGTTGGTGATCTGGGTGACGTCGTTCTTGCAGGTGATGAACTCGCGGATGTCCGGGTGGTCGACGCGGAGGATGCCCATGTTCGCCCCGCGCCGGGTCCCGCCCTGCTTCACGACGTCGGTCGAGGCGTCATAAAGCCGCATGAAGGAGACGGGGCCGCTCGCCACGCCCATCGTCGAGCGGACGACGTCGCCCTTGGGGCGCAGCCGGCTGAAGGAGAAGCCCGTGCCCCCGCCCGACTGGTGCACCAGCGCCATGGCGCGGAGCGTGTCGTAGATCCCGTCCCGGTCGTTGGAGAGCGCATCCTCGACCGGGAGCACGAAGCACGCCGAAAGCTGCCCGAGCGGGCGCCCGGCGTTCATGAGCGTGGGCGAGTTGGGCTCGAAGAGCCCCGTGGTCATGAGCCGGTAGAACTCGCGTGCAAGGGCTTCGACCGCTCCCTCGCTCGCGCCGTACTTGGCGTCCTCGGCCGCGATCACGCGGGCGACGCGCCAGAACATGTGCTCGGGTTCCTCCACCGGCTGGCCGGTCTCATCCTTCTTCAGGTACCGCCGCGCCAGGATGATCCGTGCGTTGTCGGAGAGCGTCGCCGGGGGAAGATCCTCGGGGAGCTTCTCGAGATCTTCCAGAACTGACGGCGACTTGGCCCTGCCGGTGGTGGTGTTTTCCATGGTTTCCCTCGCGCAGTTCGACGACCTCGACATGGACAATTTTATGATTTACGGGTACCAGTCGCGTTGCCGCTGCGGTACGGGGTGCCTGTCCAGCCACGCGCTGGCCCGACCCTAGATCTTGTGGAGTGCAGCCTCTCGTGCCTCGATATCTAGTGGTGGGCGCGAAAGACCTGCCGTGTAGCTTGTACCCTGAGGAGCGTTAACTGCTCCGGTGCGGCAGCCTCGAAGATAGCAATTTTTTCCGAAAAAGGGAAGGGTCTTCTCGAACCTGTTGCCGTGTACCCGGTTGGCGGCCAGGCGGGCTCTGCCGGGCGTGGGCCGGGGGCGGACCGGGGAGTGGGGGCCGGGCCAGGGGGGGCGTGAGGCAAGGCTGCGGCGCGGGCGCGGGCTCGAGCGCGGGGGGCGACCGGCCCGGTCACGGCTGTTCTCCGCCCTCCTCGTTTTCCTCCCCTTCCTCCTCGTGATGGATGTGGATTTGGCGCTCGTACTCCCGCTGGAGCCGTTCCGTGGCTTCCGGTTCGGGGATCGAAGGCGGGATAGGCTGCTCGGCCTTGACCTGGCCCTCCATGACGCGGCTGTAGAGTTCGTCCTGGGTGTCGCCCTCCTCGGGCTGGTCGGGATAGAACTTGTAGTCGGTGGTTCCGCCCTCGTTGTAGTCGATGCGGTACTGGTCCGGTCGCTTCCCGCCCATGATGCGCCTTCCCGTGACTGGTGTGCGCCGCGGTTCGAGTTCCCGTTTTCATATGGCTACAGGTTCCGTACCATGGCTGCGGGGGCTGCGGGGCGCATGGCGGGCTCTCGGTGAGGCCCGGCGGCGGAATGTGTGGGGTCGACATCAGAACCCGGGCCCGAAGTGGAGGTACCAGACCGGTCTGTTGCCGGGTCCCTGCAGGGGGAAGCCGAACCCGCCGCGCAGGTGGAGCGGGGTCCCGAAGCGGATGCCGAGCTCGACGCCGGCGGCGACGAGGGTGGGCCGGCGCGGGAGGGAGGTGCCGGGCGCGGGAGCCGGGACGCCGCTGTCGCGGCAGTCGGCGAAGCGTCGTTCTTCGTCTCCCGTGCACCAGGCGTTGCCGGCGTCGAGGAAGGCGGCGGCGTCCAGGCGGTCGACGAAGAG